>CAMASK010000079.1 GCA_945860895.1 Bacteriovorax stolpii | reverse complement strand
GTTAGTCATTTAATGCTGTTCAAAAGTGGCATAGTTCCTGCTTAAAAATATTGCATGATATAACTTATCAAAGTGAGGCTTGTCATGAATCAGCACGAATTATTGATTAAACTGAGTGGCTTTAAATCTAATCTACAGCATTTAATTAAAAAGTTTAAAAGCCATTCCTCAAATGAGGAATTACAACAGGCCAATTTTGATGGTGTTGATAACTTTGTGGATGATCTGCCACTAACTATAAATCGCGATCCTCGTCCTGATGACGAAAACTCGCGAGAATCCAGTAAAGAGAGGGCACAGGGTATTGATAGTTTTGGGGAAGAAAATACCTTTGATTTTGATGAGGCAGATGATTTTCAAACCAATCGTGACAGAAATCAAAATTCAGATCTTTCAAAACGCTTCGCTACCGATGGAATGGAGCTTGAAGATTTTAATGACCAATGAAATTAATATTTATCATTCAGATAAATGAGAATTTGATCTTTTTGACTTGTAGATAAAGCACCAGTCACGAGAATAACTTCACCAATTGCACCTCTAAATGGGGTATCTATGAGAGTGCCTACTGGGTAGTCTTGAGATAATGTATAATCTATTTGTATGATATGAGTAGATGAAGTTGTCATGTTAGTATCATGAATTGTGCCGGAATAAGCCATACCGTCTAGATCTAGAGTGGCACTTTCTGTATTTAAATCAAATGCAGATCCATCATCAATTAAGCCTATATCAGTTCCTATCATGTCCATATTGCTCAAGGCTGCAGGATTTTTAAACACAAAAAAAGCTGTCTCAACTCCATTAACAGCACCAGAAAGATTTAATTGGTCATCTCCATTGAACTCGCGACAAGTTCCGGATCCACAAGCGGTAGTTGTAACTGCGCCTGAACTTGAAACAGTGATTCCAGATATAGCTGATTGATTAGTAAATGAACTGGTGCTCCATACCGTCATGTTCGGATAAGCCAAATAGACTGATGATAAGTTTAATGCCGCGAAAGTTATGTCGGCATTATTGTTGTTACTATCTTTAATAGTCCCGCTATTTAAATCAATAGTGGTTATTGAAGATGATAGACCATCGAGGTCAAAATCATTGGATGTTACGAGATACGAGAAAGTTAAGTCTGTTGTGCCTGATCCACTGGCATAATTAAAATTAAGTGTTCCTGTTTGAGCTCCCACTTGAATTCGCGGCGTACCTGTTACAGTTACAGCTTCACTATAATTAATTGTAAAAGAAATAATATCACCGTCATCATATGTTCCATCGGCAGGTGCCGAACGGGAAGAGACTGTTGGATAAAGCCCATCAACGACAATATCTGTTAAGTTGGATGTAAGGACATAAGACGTAGAAGTTCCACCATTCCAAGCCAAATCTCTAATATAAGCAGTAGGAGCATTAGTAATTGAAATGGAAGTTGGATTTGCTATCCCGTTATTATCTAAATCAGTTGCTACAACAATGTAGCGAAATGTAATTGAATTTGTTCCTGATCCGGAATAGTAAGTTGCATACTTAGTACCAGAATCCATGGTCAACGTTATATGAGGGTATCCATTAGATTCTGTTACATTTACAACTTCACTGAAATTCACAATAAAATCCAGATTATTTCCCTCAGTGTAGTTTCCAGATGCCGGTGAAGTCACTGAGATAATTGTAGGTGTGGTTGTATCAACTTTAACTGAAGTCATTGTTGGGGGAGAGTAGGTCAAATCAGCATTAGTATTTCCTGCTTGATCTTTAATCACTGTCGTTGAGGTCATTGGTGAGGCAGCGACAATTCCATCTGTGTCAGTATAGCCAGCCAGGCTGGCTACCCGATGAGTAATGAGCGAAGTTGTATTTCCTGAAGAATAAACTGCATTGACAGAAGTGGCTCCAATTGTTAACGGGATATTAACAGCGCCAGAATAAATTACATCTTCAGACCAGGTAACAACGAAATTCATATTTAAATGATTATTTCCCGTGACAGTTGAGTATGTCCCATCAACAGGTTTGTCTATAGCTGAAATCGAAGGTCTGACTCCATCAATTGTTGTCGATGCAAGGGCTGCAATCGGAAGAGTTAATAAACTATTTGTTCCATTAACATCCATAATGGTTCCACCATTAAGGTCTATATTTTCTATGGTAATACTGGCATCATTATCTAAATCACCACTTTGAATAATGTATTGGAAGATAAGAGATGTTTGACCATTTCCTCCAGATAAATAAGTAGCATATTGAGTAGAGGCTCCAATTGTTAACGGTATTCGTGGCACACCACCAATTTGATTAACATAGACGGCAACATTGAATCCGATAGTTATATGAAGGGTTTGACCAATATTCCAAACATTGTCAGCTACAGAAGTGCCCCATGTTGGTAAAGTTGTATCAGCTGTTCTAATAACCGAAATTGGCTGAGGTTGAATGGCATTCACAAGAACACTAGTTGTCACTGGAGTTGTAAAAGTATTATTCGCAGTCAAAAAGTAACTTCTTGTAGGTGCCGCAGTTCCTGTGATTGTTGCGCCATTGGAAGTGATGGTTGAAGCCAGGCTCACTCCATTACTGTCTACATCACCTGGCACTAGAACATAATTAAACACCAAAGCACTCGTTCCAGAACCTGAAGCATAGGCAGCCTGCTGAATATTACTTCCAATTGTAAGACCTATATAAGGAGAGCCCGTTACATTCACAGCGCGATCAAAGTTAACAGTAAAACTCAAAGATTCAGCCGCTAGATAAGTATCATCTGAAGGTGGAGTTATACTTACGATATAAGGAATACGGCCATCAATATTCACAATGGCACTATATGAGGTAACTGCAGCTATATGTGCTGATAAATCAAGATCTGAATTATTACCTCCAGCGTCCTGGATACTTCCACCATTCAAATTAATTGTTGGGCCAATGACATCATAACCATTGGTATCTGAAACTGCGTTGTCGATGACATAAGTAAATGTGATGATGTTTGTACCAGAACCACTTACATAATCAGCATAAACTGCAGCACCTGTTGCGAAGTCGAGTATAAATTTCGGTGTTCCAGAAACAATAACAGCTTCACTATAGGTAACTGTAAAAGTAAGAGTGAGGTCTTTATGGTAAAAACCAGCTGGATTAGTAAGTGTGAAGGCAGTAATGGTGGGTGATGAATTATCTACTAAGACTGTTGCCCATGAAGGAGTTGCAATTGTAGTATTGCAATTTGTACTAACTCCATTGTTATCAAATGTTAAGCTGCCACCATTTAGTGAAAGTCCTGTTAGACTAATGCCATTAGAATCATTATCAGTTGGCTGAATGACATACTGAAAAGTCAGAGTCGTCGTTCCATTACCACTAGAATAATCTGCATTAACGGTACTCCCTCCAATATCTAAATTAAGTTGTGGTAATCCTGAGACCGAAATTGTAAATGGAAAAGTTAAATCTATGGATAGCGTATCAGAGCTAGTATATATTTTAGAAGTTGGAGTAAGGATGGTAAATGCATTTGTATTAGTTACCTTTACATTGGAAAATTCTTTAGCCGTTAAAGTTAAAGAGCAATTTGTTACAACACCTGCATTGTCAAAAGTAAGATCCCCACCATTTAGTTGAATTCCATCAACACTAATTCCATCAGAGTCGGTATCGTCACTCACGATATATTTAAAAGTTAAAATTTTTGTTCCATCACCTGAAAAATAATTGGCGTAACGAGTATTTGTTCCAATTGTTAATTCAACTTGCGGAATACCTGTCACACTGACTTCAAAAGGAAAACTTAAACTAATGGAAAGTGTTTCAGCGGTAACGAATGTACGAGCCGAAGGAGTGATGATAGTAAAAGCATTTGTTGTAGAAATATGCCCAGATATCAAACCCGTGGTACTGGTTTCTTTTACCTGACAGCTTATTGCCAAAAATAAAATAAATAAGTGAATGAGAAATCCCGAGCTCTTCATAGGAGCTGTATCGTCTAAAAACAAAGATGAGTTTAAACAATACTTTATCAAACAGAATGTCTTTGTTTTCAATTACTTGAAGCGGTATTAAAATAGCAAAAGCGGCAATTTTATCCTGTTCTTAGATTTCAAGTCCGAGACTATCAATTTGATTAAAATAGATTCCATGAAACTGATTTTACTATTGTTCATTTTTTTTCTCACTGGTTGTGCCACCAAATATATGTTGCCTGGTAATCGGTTTATGACCCCTGAGTCTCAGGGGGGGGCTTTGACATCACAAGTAGAATTTCAACAAGCAAAAGCCACTAGGTTATACAATAATGTTTCAAATTCATCTTCTAATGGAGTTGATTATGAACCATTAACTCGATCAGGTTTTCTATTTTCAACTTCACTTTTAGATCCAATTGACATCTTTTGGTCCCATGTTGGCGGTGGAAATTCACTTTTGGGAATTAAATATCAATTTTTAGGTACCAGTCGATTGAGCAAAGGTACTGGTCATAAGATGGCAATTTCTGCCGGTTTTGGATCTAATGAGCATAAAACTGTAGATCAAATTTCTTTTGAACTTGCGGGAAAAGAATATCAGCTTTTATATGGTTATAGATTTAATGAGATGTTTTTGATTTATTCAAATTTTTCATATGCAACATACAACTTTAAAGGTGATATCGTCTCCTCAGACCCGGCAATTAACAGCTTAAAGCTGAATAATGAATCTTCACTTAAATCACTTCTGTCAGGAATTGAATTTTCAATAATGCCATTCACAGCTAAAGTTGAGATTGGTTATCAGCTAATCTCAACCACCAATTCTAAAGGATATTCTAATTTCGTCTATGGTTATTCATTGGGATTTTCCTTTTAAGTGCTATTTTTACCGCTCTTTGGGGCTAGACTCAAATGGACTAACATAAAGTAGTGAAAAATATTTTTTTGACACTCATAATAATTATTTTTTTTTCCACCATGCCAGTCAGGGCTGAACTCGATTTTGAAGATCATGCTTTTCCAGAGTTTATTACTTCAGCCAGAGCTCTTGCAATGGGGAATGCTTACATTTGTAAAGTCGATGATTCTTGGTCCGCTTTTTATAATCCAGCAGGTTTAGGAACGGTTAGAAGGCCTCAATTGCATTTAGCAAATATTCATCTCGAGGCAAGTCGTGGATTGGTCAAAGTCTTAGGACCTGGTCCAGCTTATAAAATTCCCGGAAACTTTTATGACTCTTTTGATCCTGTTGAGATGCGTTCGATGCTTTCAAAAAATCAGGGAGAACTGGCCCATTCTCGAGTGAATATATTCCCTAATTTTACAGTTCGTGGATTAACTTTAGGTTATCTCGCGTCTCAAAGAAATCGCTCTGTCATCAATGATGATGTCGCAAACAAGTATGAAGTTTTAGAGCGAAGGGATCATGGTCCTGTGTTTTCTTTGAGTGGATCAATTTTTGGTGGAGTACTAAAACTAGGTATTTCCGGAGTTTACTTAATCAGACGTGATCTTGAAAAAAATTTTGGTCCAACTGACAACATCTCAATTGCCGATAGCGATTATAAATCAGGCAAGAGTCTCCAACTTACTGCTGGCTCAAGATTAACCTTACCTGTAGATCTTCTTCCGACCTTTTCTGCAGTGTTAAGAAATGCTTCAGATAATGACTGGGATGGAATAAGTGCCAACGGAGGACCAGATAAAATAAAACAAACCCTGGATCTTGGTTTTTCTATTACTCCGCAAATAGGGGATACAACAAGATTGCATATGGAGATAAATTTAAAGGACCTCAATAATTCCTATGATACCAATGCTAAACGCAGAGCCGCTGCTGGAGTAGAACTTGATTTCAAACGCAGAATTTTTGTTCGAGCTGGATATGGAGATGGCTGGGGATCAGGTGGTCTCGGAGTTCGAACTCGTTCATTTATTTTAGACTTGACTACTTACGCTATAGACAGGTCTAGAGACGGATTCAGAGAACAAGAAGACCGACGCTGGGTTTTCTCACTTTCCTCAGGCTTTTGAGCTCCAAAAATTAGAGACTTAGTAATTTATTTTCATTTCTTAAGCTCTTCCCATTAACTCTCAATTCTGTTAAAAACTGCCATTCTCAAATTGAAGGTTCTAATCCTTCCTCTCATGTCTTAAAGAGAGAAATAAACCAGTTTAAGGAGTCTCATGGCCTCTCATAATCCCTATGCATCCTTTTTAGAAAAAGTTGAAAAACCTGCACGTTATATTGGTGGGGAACATTTTGTAATTCGTAAAAATTGGGATGAAACCATTTCGCGAGTCGCATTGTGCTTTCCAGACACATACGAAATTGGAATGAGTCATTTAGGAATGAAAATTCTCTATGATGAAATTAATCAGCATCCGGGCATGCTCGCGGAAAGATGTTTTGCTCCATGGATTGATATGGAAAAAGAAATCCGTTTGCGTAACTTAAATTTAGTCAGCTTAGAAAATTTTAAACCACTTAAAGATTTTCATATTATTGGTTTTTCTCTTCAGTATGAAATGAGTTACACGAATATTTTAAACATGCTTGATATGGGTGGTGTATCTCTTTGGACAAAAGACCGCACTGAAAACGAGCCTTTTGTTATTTGTGGTGGTCCTTGTGCCACTCATCCAGAGCCACTTGCCCCTTTTATGGATTTTGTTGTGATTGGTGACGGAGAAAAGTTATTTGCACGCATTACTCATTTTATAGGAGAGGCAAGAGCACAAGGCTTAAAGCGAGATCAGATTCTTTTTGAGCTCGCTAAGTGGAAGGGTATCTACGTTCCTAAATTTTATGATACTGCTATTGACCCAATGACTCAGATGGAAGTTGTGACTGGAGCAAAAGCTGAATTCAGCGGGGAAATTCCAGACAGAGTGCAAAGATTTTTCGTGGATAACCTCACTAATTATCCTTTTCCTACAAAATCTCCAATTCCTCATATGACTGCCATCTTTGATCGTTTCTCGGTTGAGCTGGCCCGAGGCTGTACTGAGGGTTGTCGTTTTTGTCAGGCCGGAATGATTTATCGTCCAGTTCGTGAGCGCAGTCCCGAAAATGTCGTCAAGATGATGATGGATGGATTAAAAAATGGTGGCTTCGATGAAGCTTCATTAACTTGTCTTTCAACTGCAGATTACTCAGCAGTAACCCCTTTGGTGATAGAGCTGCTTGATAAATTATCAAAAGAAAATGCGACTCTGGGGATTTCTTCACTTCGTGCCTATGGCCTTGATGAAAGAATTCTAGACAAAATGGCTGAAGTTAAAAATTCTTCCCTGACTTTCGCTCCTGAAGCTGGCTCACAACGTATGCGCGATGTGATCAATAAGAACGTGACTGAAGAAGACCTCATGAAAACTGCTGTCAGTGTTTTCTCAAGAGGATGGACCAAAATGAAACTTTATTTCATGATTGGTCTTCCTACAGAAGAAGATGAAGATGTGATAGCGATTATGGAAACTGCCGGTAAGGCCAGGTACAAGGCAACGGAATGTGGAGTAAGAAATCCTACAGTTACTGTATCTGTTTCTTCATTTGTTCCTAAACCGCACACTCCTTTTCAGTGGGCCAGCATGATTACTCAGCCTGAAATCGAGCGTAAGCAAAACTTATTAAAAGATTATGCTGAAAAATATCGCTTAAATTTCAGAAAGCACTATTCGAAAATTTCTCATCTTGAAGGCATTGTTGCCAGGGGTGATAGACGTGTTGCCAATATCATTTTTAATGCCTGGAACCAGGGTGCACGCTTTGATGGATGGGATGAAACTTTTGATTATAACCTTTGGGTAAAATGTGTTGAAGAATCTGGGATTAATACTGAGTTTTTCTTAGGAACTATTCCTATGAATGGTACACTTGCCTGGGATCATATTGATGTTGGATTGACTGAAAGATTCCTGGAGATTGAATGGAAAAAGGCTACTCATAACAGGCTCTCGCCTCCCTGTGGAAAAGTTTATGGAATGATTGTTCACCATTCTAATCTTGAAACCCTCGAGAAGACTTTTGATATCGATAAGAAAAAATTGGTTTGTTACCATTGCGGTGTAGCTTGCGATTTAAAAGGTATGGTTGAAGAAAGACGCGACTTTTTAACTGGCATGAAAGCTATTAAGGATGAGCCCTATGTTGCCCCAGAGGTTTTAAAGAAAGATATTGCGGATCTGAGAGAAAAAAGAAATCAATTCCTTGGTTCAAAGTACCGGATTGAGTTTTCTAAAATTGGACCAATTACTTTTATTTCTCATTTGGATCTTCAAAAAGTCATGGCACGTATTTTTAAACGTGCTGGACTTGAGACCCTTCACTCTGAAGGTTATAATTTGCGCCCACTTCTCTCTTTTGGACCGGCCCTGACTCTTGGAATCAGCTCGTTGACCGAATATTTTGACGTCCGAGTGCCTGGAGAATGGAATAACTTCGATGAAATACTGAGCACTCTTCAGAAGCATTCTGAACCAGGTATCATTTTTAAGAACTTAACAGTTATTAACAATAAGACTCCTTCCATTCAAGATGCTGCTAAGACTTTTACTTATTTCATTCCTGTCAAAAATGCGGATGAAGTTTCTCATGTTGTAGAAAAATTAAAGTCTCAAGATACGATCATTATTCAATCTTTTTCGAAGAAAGATGAAGTGTTTTTAGATAAAGACATTCGTCCCATGCTCCTCGATATCCAATACGGCAACCTTAATTTACAAGAAAAGATTCTAGAAATTATTGATGAAGTTTCACCATGTCGAATTTCAGGTATTTTTGTAACGGCATCAGTTAAGCAGGGAACAAGTATTCGTCCCTCAGAAATTGTAGATGTTTTAAAGGCCCATGGACTGGAAGTTGAGCGTCCGATCAAGATTGGAATCGAACTTAATGCTTAGTAATACAACAATCTTTTAAGGTATAGGTGGTGTAATTATTACACCACCTACCAGTTTAAGCCGGTTAGAATCACAAAAATTCTGACAATCTTTCATCCTTACTTGTCTAAGACTCTTCATTTGGTCATAAAGGAGTTAGTTTTCATCAACAAAGGACGGACTTCCATGATGTCTAAAAAAGCAATGCTTGCTTTAGCACTTCCTATTTTAATTACTTCTGCCTTCGCTAGAGTTCAGGTAATTCCTAAGGCTGTACTTGACCTTAAAGCAATTAAAGAAAATAAATCGATACTTATAAAGAATGCTAAAGGCACATTACTTCAAAAATCTTTCCTAGATGTAACCCCAGAGAACTGGTTCAACCTTTCTCCAGCTGATGGGGCTGAAGGTGTTAGAACTGAAGAAACCTATGTCACTTTCGGTCAGCCTGAGAGTGAAGATATTATTGTGGCCGTTGTGGATTCAGGAGTGGATGTTAATCATCAAGATCTTCAAGGCAAAATCTGGATTAACAAAGGTGAGATTGCTGATAATGGAATAGATGATGATAACAATGGTTATATCGATGATGTTTTTGGCTGGAACTTTATTGGCAGCTCCCAAGGAATGGCGAAGATTGTTAAAGACGACACACTTCCAAATGGTTTCCGTTTAATTAAAGGGAATCCTGATGCTCAAGTCAGCGCTGATACCCTTGAAATAACCCGTGAACTTGTAAGAATGAAGAAACTTAAAGTTCAAGTTGAGGAGTTGGGAGAAACACTATCTGAAATTCAAGCTCAATACTTAGCAACTTTAACTAAAAGAGTTGGTGATGAAGTTGAAAATGCAAAAAAAGTAGTCGCCAGCTATACTAAGCGTCTTGCTGTTTATAAAGCGAGTGAACAAGTTCTTAATGCTGCCGGTGTTACTGTAATCTCTCTTGAATCAGTCAGAGCACTTGAGTCAATTGATCCTTCAGTTTTAAAAGCAAAAGCAGATATGCTTGTCCTTCTTTCCAATGGCATCGACTTGGCCCGTATTAATCGTGTTCTTGAGTACTATGGGGATCAACTGACTTATTTCTACAGCGAAACATTTAACCCTCGTACGATTGTGGGTGATGATTATACTAATCAAACTGAAAAAATTTATGGAAATAACGATGTTATCGCTGCTGATTCTCACCACGGAACTCACGTTGCTGGTTCAATTGCCGCAATTCGTGACAACGCTCTAGGAATTAAGGGTGTCGCGACTAATGTTAAAATCATGGCCATTCGTGTAGTGCCGAATGGTGACGAGCGAGATAAAGATGTGGCCAACGGAATTCGTTACGCTGTTGATAATGGAGCCAAGATAATCAATATGAGTTTCGGTAAGGCTTTCTCGCCTTATAAGAAAGTTGTTGATGAAGCGATGAGATATGCAGCTAGCAAAGGAGTTCTTTTAGTTCACGCTGCTGGTAACTCAAATCAGAACAATGATATTGAAGCTAATTTTCCCAATCGTCAGGAAAAATC
>CAMASK010000078.1 GCA_945860895.1 Bacteriovorax stolpii | reverse complement strand
ACTGTTCGTCAATTAAAGCGGTACGCGAGCTGGGTTCAGAACGTCGTGAGACAGTTCGGTCTCTATCCTCCGTGGGCGTAAGATATTTGAGAGGATCTGACCTTAGTACGAGAGGACCGGGTTGGACAAACCTCTGGTGTACCGGTTGTGGTGCCAACTGCATCGCCGGGTAGCTAAGTTTGGACGGGATAACCACTGAAAGCATCTAAGTGGGAAACCCTCCTCAAGATTAGATATCTATTAAGGGTGCTTGTAGACTACAAGCTTGATAGGTTGGGTGTGTAAGTGTAGCAATACATTGAGCTGACCAATACTAATAACCCGTTTTGCTTTATTTTCTTTGTCTCTCGTGTAGAGAGAGGTTTTTTTTAGTATGTTTACTACATGGTTCTAATAATCTTGCTTATCTTGTTTTGTGATTGTAAAAGATCTTGTAACAAAGATTTTTGCCTAAATTGAAATACAGTTTGGGTGTGTCGATAGCGGTGAGGAAATACCCAGTAACATCTCGAACCTGGAAGTCAAGCTCATTTGCGGCGAAGGTAGTGCCAGGGGAACTTGGTGTCAGAATAGCAAGATGCACCCTCCATTTTATAAAAAAAGCCCCAAGCAATTGGGGCTTTTTTATTTTTGTTTGATAACATCATAAGCACATGTACATAGCCTCAGCTCACATCCGCTTTATTAAGCGATTTATCTTCCTTCTAATAATCTACAGTCTAATTAGATTAGGGTTTTATTTTTATCACTTAGATATTTATAAGCAATTTCATCAAAATGAAATTTTTGAAAGTTTCATTCTTGGACTACGATTTGATGTTGCGGCGATTTTATTTCTAAATCTTCCAATTCTTTTTCTCGCGCTCATTCCGAGCAAAAATCCAAATTTTAGTTTTTTTGAACGTCTTTTCTTTGTTATTTTAAATTCACTAGGGATTATTGCGTCTTTGGATGATTTTGAATTGTTTCTTTTTATGGGGAAAAGACTAAGTTTTGATTTGTTTGTCATTACCGATGATATTTGGGATCAGTTGCCTCAGCTAATTAATTACTATTGGTATTTCCCAGTAATCGGTTTGTTTTTTGGAATTTGTTTTTATTATTTTGATAAAAAATATTTTAGTTTAAAAAATAATAAAGTTTTGTGGGGCAATCAAATTATCTCTGGCTTTTGCTTGCTAGCTTTGGGATTTATTGGGATTAGGGGAGGGCTTCAACACAAATCTATTAATGTCCAATCTGCATTTACTCAAGGGAAAAATGAGCTTGGTCATCTTGTTTTAAATACGCCTTATCATTTTTTACGAACCTTAAAAAATAAGCCACAACAAAAACTCAGCTATTTTTCAAATGATGAAGAAGCAATCAATATTATTTTGAATCGTAGAGACTTAAGACCACAGAATTTAACGAAAGAGAAATTAAACGTTGTATTGGTTATTCTGGAAGGTTTTTCATTGGAATATATGGAAAAGGGTTACACTCCTTTTCTTTCAGAATTAAAAAATAAATCAGTTTTTTTTCCTCACCATCTGGCCAATGGTCGAAGATCGATTGAAGCATTACCATCATTATTATGTGGGTTACCATCCTTACTGAGTGAACCTGTTAGTAAGTCAATTTATCAAGGTAACAAGTTTGTTTGTATGCCTAGGCTTTTAAAAGATAACGGATATACGAATTATTTTTTTCATGGTGGTTCAAGGGGAACTATGGGTTTTGAGTCCTATACCTTATCAACTGGATTTAGTCGTTATTTTTCCCGTGAAGATTACCATAACACTGATCATTATGATGGGACTTGGGGAATTTATGATGGCCCTTATCTTGAATTTGTGGCCGAAGAAATAAAGAAAATGACCATGCCTTTTATGGCCGGGATTTTTACATTGAGTTCTCACCAACCATATTCAGTACCAAAAAATATGAAAGGACAATTTCCCAAAGGCACTTTGGAAATTCATGAAAGTATTGGTTATGCTGATGGCGCTTTGAGGAATTTTTTTAAAAAAATAAAAAATGAGCCTTGGTTTTCAAAGACGGTCTTCGTCATAACCGCGGATCACACCTCAAAGCTTGAGACTAAAAAATTTAAGAACTTAATTGGTTACTATAGAGTGCCACTTTTGATCTACTCACCTGGTAAAGAATTAAAACTCGATACACGTAAAGTGACACAACATTCGGATATTCCTAAAACTGTTTTGGACTTAGTTGGCGTCAAGGGGGATGAGCTTCCGGCGACTTCAGTGAGTGTTATGGGAGCCGATAAGGGTTATGGGCTCAATTATGCAGATGGTAGCGAGTATCTGTTAATC
Organism: Bacteriovorax stolpii; assembly: GCA_945860895.1. Classification (GTDB taxonomy): domain Bacteria; phylum Bdellovibrionota; class Bacteriovoracia; order Bacteriovoracales; family Bacteriovoracaceae; genus Peredibacter. Next base: position 8,173 of record CAMASK010000078.1, on the reverse strand, counting down.
TCCGAGACGCAAGTCACCAAGTTGGCCCTGGGTAAATCAGAGAAAAGCTTAACTTATGACTGGGATACTGGGGAATTGGGTCTCGAGAAAGACACACAGGAGCCTCTTCTTAAGGCCTATCTTCAATATTATTTAAATGGACTCATAAATAATAATTTATCAATCTATCGCTAAGCCCAAAACATTGCCACCACTCCTTTCTTCACGTTAGACTAAAGTGTTATTTTTATTCAAATTTGAGGTGTCCATGCAGCCTTTAGCCTCCCATGTCGATTCAAGTTCAAAAGACTTTCAAGTTAATGCTGAATTCAATCGTGGTCTTGCAAACGAGCTCAAAAAGAAAATTGAAAAAGCCAGAATGGGCGGTGGTGAAGACGCTGTCAAAAAACATAAGGCGCGCAAAAAACTTCCACCACGTGAAAGAATCGAAAAAATTTTAGATCCAGGCTCTCCATTTTTAGAACTATCAACATTAGCAGGTGAAGCTGTTTATGATGAAGAAGTTCCAAGTGCCGGCATGGTCACTGGAATTGGTTTGGTTCATGGAGTTGAATGTTTATTTGTCGCTAATGATGCCACTGTTAAAGGTGGAACATACTTTCCGCTAACAGTTAAAAAACATTTAAGAGCACAAGAGATAGCTCTGGAAAATAAATTGCCTTGTATCTATCTAGTGGATTCGGGTGGTGCTTTTCTTCCCAAGCAAGATGAAGTTTTTCCAGATAAAGAACATTTCGGAAGAATCTTTTTTAATCAGGCCAATATGTCTGCAGCGGGGATTCCTCAAATCGCGGTAGTATGTGGTTCATGTACTGCCGGTGGGGCATATGTTCCGGCGATGAGTGATGAAACCATCATTGTTAAAGGCAATGGAACAATCTTTTTAGGAGGACCTCCTTTAGTGAAAGCTGCTACCGGTGAAGAGGTGACTGCTGAAGAATTAGGTGGAGCTGATGTTCATACAGCTAAATCTGGTGTGGCCGATCATTTTGCGGAAACAGAAGAAGATGCTTTAGAGCATGCGCGAAATATTGTGGCGACTCTTAATTATAAATCAAAAAATCCCGGCAAGTTCATTAAGTCAGAAGTAAAAGCTCCTCTCTATAAAACAGAAGAGATCTACGGAATTCTTCCTCAGGATACTCGTAAGCCATATGACGTGAGAGAAATTATTGCACGTCTAGTTGATGGTTCTGAATTCCAGGAATTCAAAGAAAGATATGGATCAACTCTGGTAACAGGCTTTGCTAGGATTCATGGATATATGGTTGGTATCGTTGCCAATAATGGAATTTTGTTTTCTGAATCTTCTCAGAAAGCCGCGCATTTTATTGAACTATGTGGACAAAGAAAAATTCCTTTAGTTTTTCTACAGAACATTTCTGGCTTCATGGTTGGTAAGCAATATGAAAATGAAGGCATCGCTAAACATGGTGCTAAATTTGTAACAGCCGTTTCAACTGTTAAGGTTCCCAAATTTACGATTGTTATCGGTGGATCATTCGGGGCCGGAAACTATGGAATGTGTGGACGTGCCTTTGGTCCACGTTTTCTTTTCATGTGGCCTAACTCACGTATTTCCGTCATGGGTGGTGAGCAGGCGGCCAATGTTCTTGCAACCGTTAAGCAAGACGGGCTGAAAGTTGCTGGGAAACCGGCAATGTCTGAGAAAGAAGTGAGTGATTTCAAACAACCTATTCTTGATAAGTATGAAAAAGAAGGTTCGCCTTATTATTCAACGGCAAGACTTTGGGATGATGGCGTGATTGATCCGGCCCAGACCCGTGATATTTTAGGATTGTGTTTAAGTGTAACTCATAACGAAGAATTCCCAGACCCTCGCTGGGGTGTGTTCAGGATGTAATAATGAAATATTTAGAAGTCATTGAAAAAGAAAGTGGAGTGAAGGAAGTCTGGCTTAATAGACCAGATCTTCATAATGCTTTCAATGCCGAACTTATTGAAGAGATGATTTCACTTTTTGAATCATTTAAAAACGAGCGATTGATTATATTATCCGGCCGAGGATCAAGCTTCTGTGCAGGAGCTGATTTGAATTGGATGAAAGCGATGAAGAATTATTCCAAAGAGGAAAACTTTAAAGATGCTAAACGTCTGGCAAAAATGTTTTCCACTATTAATGATTGTGATGTTCCAGTGATTGGAAGGATTAACGGTCACGCCCTCGGTGGCGGTGTTGGTCTGGTAAGTGTCTGCGATTATGTTGTGGCAGTTGAAGCTTCTTTGATGGGGTTCACGGAAACCAGACTAGGTTTAATTCCAGCTGTCATCTCCCCTTATTGCATTTCAAAAATTGGCGAAACGAATGCCAGGGCATGGATGTTGTCGGGTGAAAGATTTAGTGCAGCTGAAGCTAAGATTATGGGACTTGTGCATGAAACGGTAATTTTGGTTACAGACTTGGACGCAAAGATTGAAGAAGTGAAAAAGAAATTTCTTGCGGCCGGCCCGATTGCAGCGAAAGAGGCTAAAAAGTTGATTCGTGGAGTGATGAAGAATTTGAAAGCTTCGGAAGATTTTACCTGCCACATGATCTCTGAAAGAAGAATAAGTGATGAAGGACAGGAAGGTATGCGTGCACTCCTCGAAAAAGATAAACCAGCGTGGATGAAAAAATGAAAATAAAAAAGATATTAGTTGCTAACCGCGGTGAGATTGCCCTTAGGGTTCTTAAGACAGCTAAAGAGATGGGAATCAAAGTTGTCACGGTTTATGCCGAGGATGATAAAAATCTTCCTCACGCTTTATTTGCGGATGAGTCCTATTCATTGGGATCTGGAGCTTTATCTGAGACTTATTTGAACAAGACTAAGCTAATAGAAATCACAAAAAGATGCGGAGCTGATGCCATTCATCCGGGCTATGGGTTTTTATCTGAGAATGAAGAATTTGCGCGAATGGTGGAAAAGGCTGGCATCATATTTATTGGTCCAACTCCAGAATCAATTGTTCTGATGGGAGATAAAATCGGATCTAAAAAGGCTTTGGAAAAGATCAAGATCCCTCTGACTCCAGGATATCACGGTGATGATCAGACTGATGAAACCCTTATGAAAGAGGCCAAGAGAATTGGCTATCCAGTCCTGATTAAAGCTTCCGCCGGTGGTGGTGGTAAGGGAATGAGAATTGTTCATCAGGATTCGGAACTTTTGGAATCCATTCAAGGAGCTAAGTCTGAGGGGCTTAAATCTTTTTCAAGTGATAAAGTTTTAATTGAAAAATACGTAGTGAATCCTCGGCATATTGAAGTTCAATTAATGAGTGATACTCATGGCAATCATTTGCACTTTTTTGAAAGAGAATGCTCAATTCAAAGAAGATATCAAAAAGTGGTGGAGGAAACTCCGGCCCCTAATATGACTCAAGAAACGCGCCTGCGGATCTGTGAAACGGCAGTGGAAATTGCCAGAGGGATTAATTATCGTGGGGCCGCAACAGTTGAGTTCATTATGGCCCAGGATGGGAATTATTATTTCATGGAAATGAATACTCGACTTCAAGTTGAGCACCCGGTGACTGAAATGGTCACTGGAGCAGATTTAGTTAAATGCCAGATCTTGGTGGCCCAAGGTGATAAACTTCCTATGAAGCAATCGGATATCAAACAGAAAGGTCAGGCCATAGAGTGCCGTATTTATGCTGAGGATCCAGATAATAACTTTATGCCTTCGATTGGTAAAATTGACAGGATTGGTGTTCCGACATTAAGGGATGTCAGATTGGATTGTGGATTTCTTGATGGTACTGAAGTTGGTGTTAATTATGATCCCATGCTAGCGAAGCTGGTTGTCTGGGGAGAAAACCGCAAACTTGCCATATCAAAGTCTATTCACAGTCTCGATGAAGTACTATTTCTGGGTGTAAAAACGAATCGCGACTATTTAAAACGAATTCTAGCCCACAAAGATTTTGTCGATGGTCACACACATACACATTTCATTCCTGACCATAAAAAGGATCTGGAGCCTAATGAGATGACGGCCGATGACTTGGCTTCCTTGATTGCGGCACTAAGTTTTTCTCAGAAAAAACAATTTCATTCAAGCTCGACTTCAACTTTATCAAATCCATGGACTTCATTGTCAGGATTCAGGAACTAGTATGGATAAGTCTTTCATAATTAATGGAAAAGAAGTCAGAGTTCAGGATTTTAAGCATTCACATGACACTGTGACTTTTTCTTATGAAGGTAAAAATTACTTTTATTCACTTATAAGCCGTGATGGTCACGAGATGATTCTGGATGATAAGGGTGGAAGATTTAAAGCCGCTGTTGCCACTGCCAATCGTGATGAAGAATTCATGGTCATAGCTGCAGGTAAGGAAGCTATCATTGCTGAAGCCGGGAAAAAGATGAAGAAGGCGGCATCCCATGCAGGAGGATTGACTTCTCCTATGCCGGGTAAAATTTTTAAGATTTTGAAAGATGCCGGATCTGAAGTTAAAAAGGGGGAACCAATTCTGATTCTTGAAGCGATGAAGATGGAGCATTCTATACGTTCAGATAAAGACGGAAAAATTAAGAAGATATTTTTCAAAGTGGGAGAGCTGGTTCAGGGCGGAGTGACTCTCGCTGAAGTGGAGTCCTAATGATTAAGATCGTTGAAGTTGGACCACGGGATGGACTTCAAAATGAAAAATCAGTGCTTTCGACTGAAGATAAACTTAAGTTTATTTCTCTTCTGGCCGAAACTGGACTGAAGACCATTGAGATCACAAGTTTTGTGAAACCAGAGGCTATTCCTCAAATGAGTGATGCTGTTGAACTTTTTAAACAAGTAACTGCCAAGTTCGCCAAGACGGGTATTAATTTTCCTTGTCTCGTACCTAATCTTAAAGGCTATGAGACTGCAAAAAGTCTTGGTGTAAAAGAGATAGCTCTTTTTAGTGCCACTTCAGATTCATTCACCAAAAAAAATGTAAATGCTACGGTGGATGAAACTTTTGAAAAGATGTCAGAAGTGGCGTCCCTTGCATTGAAAGACAACATTAGAGTACGCGGTTACATCTCTACTGCTTTTGGCTGTCCCTATGAGGGCAGAATGGACGTAAAAAAGCTCTTAAATGTAACTGAAAGATTTTTTAAATTAGGCGCATACGAAATTTCTGTTGGTGACACCATTGGTGTGGCCGTTCCAACTCAGGTAAAAGATTACATCAAAGAATTAAAAAAGAATTTTCCTGTTGAAAAGCTTGCGATGCACTTTCATGATACGCGAGGTATGGCATTAGTAAATATTAAGACTTCTTTAGAAGAAGGCATCACAACATTTGATTCCTCTGCCGGTGGCCTAGGTGGTTGTCCCTACGCTAAAGGTGCTACAGGCAATGTAGCGACCGAAGACGTGTGGTATTTAATGCAATCACTTGGACTTGAGACTGGAATAGATATTCAGAAATTGGCAGAAGCTTCCAAGTTCATTCTCGAAAAAGTAAATAAACCTACTGAGTCTAAATTTTTAAGAGCTTATTTAAGCACAGGAAAAGTATGAACTTTTATCTTAATAAATTTGAAGATTTAATTGTTGAACAAAAAGGGCACGCTGTCTGGATTACTCTAAATCGTCCGGAAGCTAGTAATGCATATACGACACCAATGGTGAAAGCTTTGGTGGAGGTTCTGGTGCATGCAGATAGAGATAGTTCTGTCAGAGTCATCGTTGTTACAGGGGCCGGTAAATGTTTTTGTGCTGGCGGGGATATAAAGGCCATGCGTGGAAAAACCGGTATGTTTGCTGGCGAATCAAATGAATTAAGAGAGACCTATCAGGCAGGCATTCAACAAATTCCGATAACCTTTATGAGTCTACAAACTCCAGTGATCGCAATGGTCAATGGCCCCGCAGTAGGGGCAGGATGTGATCTGGCGGCAATGTGTGATTTGAGAATTTCTTCAAGTGAGGCCTCGTTTGCAGAAACTTTTGCTAAAGTTGGGCTTGTACCAGGAGATGGTGGCGCATTTTTTCTTACGCGCTTAATTGGTTTCGGCAAAGCAATGGAAATGTTCATGACATGCCGGACAGTTAAAGCTGATGAAGCACAAACGATGGGACTTACAAATCATGTGGTCCTACCAGAAGAATTGAAAAAGAAAACAGAAGAAATGGTAGAACAGATCTCTTCTCTTCCTCCAATTGCTTTGCAAATGACTAAAAAAGCACTCCATCATGCTTATCAAAATGATTTAAATTCACATTTGGAACTCATGGCGGCCTATCAAGGTATCACTCAACGTTCATCGGACCACTTTAAAGCTTTAGATGGAATGATTGATAAGAAGAAGCCAACTTTCACTCATTATTGATCATTTAGAAAATATTTTTTGACAAGTCAGCACTTGCCCTCAAGAATTAAAGTATATGAAAAAACTTTCAATGCTTTTGCTTTTATCAATTATAACTTCTTGTACGACGATTCACTTTCGTTCAAATAATTCTATTCCAGTTTCATTTGACGGTAATCCTAAACATACTAAAGAGATTTCAGTTTCTGGTATTCGCCACTTTTATTTCTGGGGATCAAGCCCTGAGCATCATGAAGTATTCATAGATGAAGAAGTGAGACAAGCTGGTTATGATGGAATTTCTAAGCTCATTATTTATGAGCAAAAAAATCCACAAGATAATATAATTTCGTTTCTGACTTTGGGTTTGTATTTACCACGCGCTTACACCATAACTGGCTTTAGCTCGGGTAATATGTTGCCTCAAGATCTTGAAGATGAAGCTGAAGAGCCTAAAAAAACTAAATAATTGAATGACCGTTAGGAAGGGGTCTTCCAAGGATGGAATCGATAGGCCAGGGATGGCCTTCTTTTTACTTGTTAAGCCTGCGGGCGCGATAATTCCATAATGGCTTTGTCACAATATTGAACCAAGCGAAGAATCCGCCAAAGCACATCAAGAAAGTAATGAAGGTAGAATCCAGAGAAAACATGTTGTTTACGACAGCAAATCCTGTGAACATGACAAAAGATAATCCACCAAAGCAACCCGTCATATAAACAGTATGCTTAAGTGTCATAAACGTTGAGGGAGATGGTCTTAAGAAAGAAAAAGGCCACCAGATGAAGTCCCGGTCAGAGAGCCAATTATGAATGTTGGGAATAATTGAGAGAAATTTTTGTAATCTGTTCATTTAATTGAATCCATTAAGCTGCCGAAAAAATTCTTTTTAAAGTCAGTTACTTCTTCTTCAGACATATCACCAAAGTTAGTTCTATCAACTTCTTTATAGCATTTATCAAGTTCAATAACGAATCTGGATTTAAAACGCGGGAACATCTTATTATACATTTTTCGCTCTTTAGCATAGGTCATAATTAACTTTCGTCTTGCTCGAGTTATGCCTACATAACATAAGCGTCTTTCCTCGCTCATATCAGAGGCATCTTGTATGGTCTTTTTATGCGGTAGAAGTTCTTCCTCCATGCCAATCAGAAAAATATTATCAAATTCTAAACCTTTTGAAGCATGCAGGGTCATCAAGGTCACTTCATTTTTCTTGGAATCGTCTCCTGGTGAATTACGATCATGAGAATCTGATAATAATAAGCGTTCAACAAAATTCTTAAGGGTTGCATCTTCATGATAACGATCCTGAAATCGATCCGCTGTTAAAATGAAATTTTTAACATCCTCTCGTTTACGATTGGCAAGCTTAGCGGAATCATAACTTTTATCAATGAAGTCGTAGTACTTAATTTCTTCAATAATTTGATGAATAGCTTCCACTAATGGTTTCTCGTGAAAAATTCGTTGGTAATTCTTGATCAATTCAACAAATTTAACAATCGCTTCATTTTCAGTTTCATCGCCAAGAACATGGAACAGGTGACGTTTTTGTTCCTGAGCAATGGCAAGGTTCTTATTTAGAGTAACTGAACCAATTCCACGATGAGGAACATTTAAAACGCGTCTTAGTGCTAATTCATCTCTTGGGTTCTGAATCAAGGTCATGTAGGCAATAAGATCCTTGATTTCTTTTTTCTCATAAAACTTTTGGCCACCAATTATATTATAGGGGACTTGTGAAATTCGTAGTTGATCTTCAAAAGGAGGGACTTGAGTATTGGAGCGATAGAGAATTGCAATGTCTGACAAAGCAATTCCATGAGATTGCATCTTGATGATTTCTTCTATCACAACTGCAG
>CAMASK010000077.1 GCA_945860895.1 Bacteriovorax stolpii | reverse complement strand
TTGGATTAACCTGATAGTGAGACCAAAGCAGCGCACCCACACTTAAAAACAATAGTCCCACTCCAATTGAAATAAACGAGGAGAAGAAGATGGCGTACTGTCCACCCTTGATACTTTTATTGGCCGTCAGTCTTTGGGCAAAATCCTGATCTACTCCGTGAGTAGACATATCAAATAAGAAACCTCCGGCGATACCGATCATGAATGGCCATGGATTGGTGAAATCTACAAAAGATGTTTTACCGGCCGATTGTGCGAGGATCATCATGTCACTCCAATTCTGGCCACTTACTTTGGGAATCAAATAATGAGCAAGAAGTCCCCCTCCAACAAAAAGTGCCAACTGTAAAATATCTGTTCTTACTACAGCTTTAAGACCACCAACTTGAATATAAACTAAGGTTAAAAGTGTGACACCCAAGAGTGCCATGGGAATTGAAACCTGAAAAAATTGGGCGACTAGAATTGAACCTGAAAATAAACGAACACCCACTGATACAATTTTACTGCATGAATAAAAAATGGCGACAGTTCTTCGGCCTGAAGGTAGGCCAGTTGCTTTTGCCATCACTTCGTAAATTGTAAGACCTTGATTATAGACTCTGGGTAAAAATACCGTGGCAATGACAAATCGGGCGGCAATCGCCCCAATGTAAATTTGGATGAAGGAAAAGTTATTTTTAAAGGCAAAGGCAGGAATTCCAACAAAGGTCAGTGCTGACACTTCTGTCGCTATAATAGAGCAAATAGACTCAAAAAAAGTGAGTGAATTATTGGCCATATACTTTTCCTGAGCAATTGCCTCAGGTGTTTTAAGTTCAGATTCATGCATGGTTTCTCGAGAAACCAAGGCGATAACAAAAATCGCGACTACATACGCGATAACAAAAAACCAATCAATTAACTGAATTTGCATAAATGTCCTTTGAAAAGATTCTAATTTACCGGACAACAAACGTCTAGTTTTGGAATAAAAAGAGCAGATTTTAAAAGGCTTAATTACAGTCCGTATTATCCCGATAGGTACTTAGAAATATTGGATTTAAAATGAAGCCTGATAATGAAAAACTAACAGTCCTACCAATCAAAGATTTTGCAAAGAAAATCATTTGCGATGGTCATATATATTTACGAACAAAAGAAGGGCGAAAGTTTTATTTAATGAAGCCTGGTATTTTAATTGATGAATCCTTCATTAAAAAACATGCAATGACACAATCTGTTTTTGATTATCATCAAGTTACCAACCCTATTGCCATGTCGCAGTTTAGACAACTCTTCAAAGAATTGAGATATCTTCAGTTTGAAAAAGATTTGAGAAATAAAACTGCCGAAATTGTCATTTTTTTTAAATCTTCATTCGAAAATCAAATCCATTTTTTGAGCTTTGCTCAAGCTTGTTTTGAAGAATTTAATGCTATAGGTTCTGAAGATGTAAAAAGAATGCATGAAACGGATTTGCATTTATTCAGAAAGTCCCTCTATTCTGCAGCTTTTGCAGTAATTATTGGTCTGACAAATGATTTTTATCATTACGCTATGATTAAAGATTTTTATAACCTCACTCTTGGTCTTGATATTGGATTGTGTGAGGAACATTACAGTTATTTTGTAGCACAAGCATGTAATCACGAAAATACAACGCCAGGAAGTGGATTGGCATGGATGACTCAAGAGGGTGCTACTGAATTGGAAACTGGTGTTTTCTTAAAACATCCCGAAATTAGTTATAAATATTTTGAAAACCATGGGGAATTATTGGCTTTTCCCGAACTATCAGAAGTTGCCCTTTATCAACATGAACTTTCTGAAGGCAATGGATTCCCAAGAGGCATTCCCAAGGGGCAGGTATCGAGCTGGGAGGCAGTTGTAATCTTGGCAAGCAGTATGGTTGAAATTGCTGAAGATTATAACTTTGAAAACGATGTAATGAATTTTATTTTTTCTTTTGAAAGTCAAAAGAAAAATCAAATCCCCGTTCAAAGAGTTTATAAAAAACTTCTTTTAAGCCTTGGTAATATTTTAAAAATCAAGGAGACGACTGGCCAATGAAAAAAATGGTAAAACGACCTATTTCCATTTTGAATTTGGCCAATGAGATATCATCGGAGTTGTCGAGATATTTTCAAACTAAAAATATTCAAATCACGCATGTTCAAGATTCATCTCCCGGAAAAGACTGGACGCATATTTTAACAAGTAACATAAGTGATTTTACCTCTATTTCTAAAACTTATAGAGTTTTAGAAAATGATGTAAAGATAGTCTCCTTATCCGAGGTTGAAAATTTACAGCAGTTTGTCGCTTGCAATGGGAAGCTCATCATTAATGAAGTATGGATGAAAAACAGTCTTGGGGTATTTATCCTGGATAAGTTTTTCCAAGAATACGGCGGAGTTGCCTTTGGTGACAATTATCCTGTCTTTAAAGAGAAAGGCTCATTTATTATTGCCAATCCATTCAATACTGGTGAATACCTGGATCGGATGATTTATACAGCTTTCAATGATGGCGTAAGTGCCCTTTCGATAAAAACTTTTTTTGATCATCTGATTATGTACCTAACTGATCTTAAAACCAAAGGGAAGCTAGGCTTACCAATTGAAGTGAGCTATGGGTATTTTGAAGATATTTTTGGCGTACAGTTAAACTTTTTTACAAAAAACCTTAAACTTGAAGACGTCACTTCTAGTCTCTCATCAACCATTAATAAAAAGGCTGAGAAATACTTATTGAATGTCGCAGTCCAATCGACGGATTTTTTTGATTTTACCCTCTTACAAGAGGTTAATAAAACTGTGATTACAGGTCTCTGGACCAAAGATGAAAGAATCAAGATTGAGAATCGTGGATTATCATTTAATGAACTTTCAGCTTCAGCACCTTTGACTCAATATCCTTCGGAAGGAATTACTTCTTTTCAGACGAATAATCCAACTTTGATTGATTTCTCAGACAAGGTTGTCTTAACCGGTTCTTCAGACGTTAACGACGACGAAGAAATCATAAGAGGCGGCAACGAAAGGAAAGATGATTTTTTACAAGTCATAAATTTTCAATTTGCCAATGATGAAAAATCTCAGAGAGTTAAAGATCAAAAAGACGAAAATGAACAAAACAATCTCGTAAAAGGTGAATCGCAAGAGGAGCAAATACAGATTGTTAAAATCCATGGAGAGAACGAAGAAAAAGATGATTTCAAATTTATCTTGAGTGGCGGTGAATCCAAGTCTGATAAAAATTTAAATCAAAAAATAATAAAGATGTCAAACTCACTTCCTGTTTCTTTGAAGAATAATTTTTATGACTTTATAAAAGAATTAAATAAACCATTTAATGAAGTAAATGAATTTGACTTAGAAAATTTTAAAAATAAAGAAATCGCTCGATTTGCCAGCGCACTAAATATTACAGTCCCCTTGGAAGTGGGAGAAAGGTTTAATTCTTTAACTAACGAAAACAAGGTTCTGAAGAGCAAAATGAAGACTCTCATAGACGAAGTAAAAATAATTAAAGAAGCAACAGCTCAAAGAGCTCACATTCAATCCATTGTCGACAAATCTGCTTTAGTAGCTGCTTGTGAAATTGAGACAATTATAAATCCTGATGATGAATTAAAAAGCCAGCTGCTTGAAAAACTTAAGGAACATAAAATAATTGCTGAACAGGATAGAAAAAAAATATCAGCACTCCTCGACGGGGGAAGTATTTATTTTCAATTGGCAAGAGAAGAAGAAAGAAAATCCAAAAAAGTGCAAATTGAACTCATGCAAAAAGAAGCTTTTTATGGACAAGAAATTGAAAAACTTCAACGAGCCTTGAAAGCGAAGAATGTAATCATTTATAAAACAAAAGAAACCTTCACAAAATTGATTGAAATGAAAGAACAAGAACTAAATAATTTAATCAAAAAAAATACTCAAGAAAGAAAATTTATTTCTGATTACCAATCTCAAAATCAAGGTTTTCAGATTCGCGAATTAGAACGACAAATTTCTAATCAAGAAAAAATGCTTGAAATATATAAGAATAAATCAATCCATAACTCAATTACGAAACCAGAAGATGACGCTTTAAAAGAAGATAACCGTCGTTTACAAAACTTGTATAATCAAATGAAGAATTTGATTGAAACAAATAAAAAAGACATTTTAAAATATCAAGAACGACTTGCTGAAGATGGCTCCATAATTAGCACACTAAAATCTGACAAGCTAAAACTGGAGGGATTGCTTAAGAGAGCACATTTTGAAGCAAAAAAAGAGGAATTGAATCCTATTATACAAAAGCAAGAAATAGAAATACGACGTCTCCATAATCAAAATGAAGCAATCGAGGTTCAACTAAAAGAGACACAGTCAAAGTTTAAAGAAATAGAAGCAAAACTTCAGGAAGCTCTCAAACATCAGAAAAAAGAAGTTTTTGTTGAAGATACCATCAAAGGCAAAACTGGTTATCTTGAGAACAACGTACGTAAACTGACTCAGGATCTGGTTGAGAGTCGAAATCAATTGGCCGAAATGAAAAAAGAAACGAATAAATTACGGCAAGAAAAGAATGGTCTTCAAAATCAATTAGATAAACTCATCAAAGAAACCGATAAAAACAAGCCTGCAGTGCCCAAAAAGCTGGGTTCTTCATCTAAAGGCGGAAAAGCTGCGTAAATTTTCTTGCCAATTCTGTCAGATTTCTCCATAATCAACGCTCTCACATACCTAGTTGCCCGGTTGGTGGAATTGGTAGACACGTTAGGCTTAGAACCTAATGCGCGAGCGTGGGGGTTCGAGTCCCTCACCGGGCACCAAGCTTTCGGTGAATAGTCGTAAGTTAAAACACGTGTGAGAATTTTAAAAAGCCAGGCCTCGCGCCCTGGCTTTTTTTTTGCCTTCTTAGGGATCTACTAGGTTTATAGTAGGTTGGTACTTGAAGTGATCTGAATCAAAGAGCTTTTCTGATTTCCAAACTCTCGATCTGAATTCTGATCGTCGTTAACCAACGAAAAATCAAGAAATTTTCAAAATGGGAAGGGCTTCTTGCGCCCTAAATCCAAGCTATAATGAATTTTAAGAAGTTTTGTAGATCAATCGTTTGCGACAATTCTCAAAATTCCTAAAGCCATAAGCGTTTTGCTGAATTAGTTTTGCAACCCGATTAAAAACTTCTGTTCTTCTGTTGGTTAGACCGTTTTCGAAGAACTGTAAGATCTCATCCCTCTAAAAGTGAAGAGTTTGTCTTAGGGATTAGTTCTTTGCTTTGATCCTGTAGAACCGATGCAAGCATTCTTTGAAGTAATAAACCTCTTTTACTACCGGATTCTCCTGAAATCGCTTTCGTTTCAAAGAACCCAACAACGTCTTCAACAAGTTAATGGACTCAGGCTCTTGAGCTCAGACTGATCCAGTTCGCTGTTTACTGCTAGTCGTTTTTTTTCTGAGGGTCCTGATTACCTCTGGGCCTTCGCTTTGTTTCTCATCTCATCTTCACTTTTTTTCTTCCGACCAAAGCCTTCTTGATAAGAAACTCCGCACACCTAATCTAAAGTTAACCCCTTTAAACGATATGACTCGAGCTTCGGGAACATGTTTAATATTCAAAATCAGGAAGCAGAAACGAGCGAAGACCAACGCCACTTGATTGAGTTCACAGCGAACTCGATTCCGGGCCTGATTTATTCAATGACGAAAACCAAAATTCAAGGGGGGGATTTATACTTTTTTAAAATATGCTGATGTAGCGTTAATCCAGCCCATCCTAACTATCAGAAATTGTGGAGCCCATAATATCTGTTTTGCATAAACTTTGATTTATAAATAGGTGACTCAAGAATTTTGTTTATTTAGCCGATAAGTGAGGTGAAGTTAAGGGGGCATCTCATGACAATTAAATCAGGGATTACGTTAATTCTTTTGATTTTTGCTAATCTTGTTCAGGCACAGCCTCGCTGTGTTCATGAAGGTGAGTCAATTATTATTCATCCTAAAGCTCCCAAAGTTTGCTGTGAAGGTCTAATAAGAATTCCACCACCTGCAGGAATGGTGGGAACCGCTGGCGAGTGTGTTCGCGAAGAGAAGCAATGTGTGGCAGAAGGGAAATCTATTGTTATACATCCAGATGCACCTCAAGATTGTTGTGAAGGTCTAAAAATAATTCCACCACCTGCAGGAATGCTGGGAACCGCTGGCAAGTGTGTTCGCGAGGAGAAGCAATGTGTGGCAGAAGGGAAATCTATTGTTATACATCCAGATGCACCTCAAGATTGTTGTGAAGGTCTAAAAAGATTTCCACCACCAGAGGGAATGCTGGGTACTCGTGGCAAGTGTGTTCGCGAGGCGAAGCAATGTGTGGCAGAAGGTAAATCTATTGTCATTGTTCCTGGTCAACCTGATATATGTTGTTCTGGTTTAGAACTTGAGCGGCCTGAGCCTGGAGTATTAGGAACAGCTGGTAAGTGCGTTCAGAGCAGTCATCCTACTCCGGCAAATGTTTACGACTCACGTAATACTAATAAAGTTGATGAATCTTTTGGTTTAAAAAAGAAGGATACTTCATCTGTTAAGAATAAAACTAAGCCAGAGTAGGTTTAATTAATAAAATTAGTGAGATCGGTTTTCTTGCAGGCATTAAAAAAAATCTCATCTTTTGGGGGAATACAGTCGAGGCGGGCAGTTTATAAAGACTTAATCAGATCGCCGATAATCTACTTGTATTGAAATCATCATAAACATGTTCCGACATCAGTATAAAACTCTCCCCTTCACGTCGATTAATTCTAACATGGTTCGCTGATAGCAGCTTATTTTAGAAAAGCCAGGTCTCGCGCCCAGGCTTTTTTTTATTTTCTTCTAGGAATTATAATCAAATTTAAAAATAACTAGACTATTTTTCAGAAAGCTCGCTTTAGGCAGGATGCTATTTTCAATCTTCATTTCAAAGGTTTCCAGATTCTCAAAAACTGATCCACCTGAATTCATAATATTTTTTAGTTTCATATTGTTTTCAACGACTTTAAGAAAACTACATGGGAAAGAAAAAAGGGAGTGACTATTTTCTTCGCTAACAGTTCCAACTAAATTATCATTGATCGTAATCGCGTAAGAACCTTTTTTGATGATGAGATCAGTTGCATCTAGTTCGCAAGTTTTAGGACTTTCATAGTCAGAAAAGTTTTGACCATATGTCTCTTGGAGAAGATGAGCACCTTTCGTTGCATTGTTAAGATAAATATCAACCTGAGATAGATACTGATCAAAAGCTGCTATCGGAGCGTAGTTCTCATCGCCCATAAAATTATTTTCAGAGACAGTTGTTGTATAACGTATTTTGTAAAAGCTTGGAAGCTTCTTCAGCTTTTCATTCAAAGAATATAAATCTATTAATTTACTACTATAGCATGAATAAAAATTAAGTGACTGAATCGAGGGAGAGATATCAGTAAAAGCCTCTCTTGGTAATTCCTGGTCAAGAGAATCTACCAGATGTCCGGACGTTTTGCCGTGGCTAATAATAATGACATTGGCCACATCTGAAGATCTTAAAGTCTTAGTGATTTCTTGCAAATTATTAGAGCGGATTAGTTCCCAGTCAAGTTGTAACTTTTTCTTTTGCTTTCTAAAGTATTTTTCAATAACAGAATATTCAAGTTGTTTCTGCAAAGCCTTTTCTTGGGCAATTTCATTTATCCGGGCAAGATCATTTTTAAATTCCTCAAGGTCCACGTTCCTGGAATTTAAAACATTATGACATCTATTAAAGCTTCCTGAGCTTATTGTTTTCTTATAGTCATTTTGAATTTTCTTGACGATCTCTTTTCTTTCTTCTTTTAGTTTTGAGGCGAGTCTTTCTTCCTTCTCATTTAGACCAACCGAAAAGATGATATTTCGCAGACCAGATATTTTACCATGACGAATATTTTCATCGTCCATAATTATTTTTTTTGTTGCAGGCAATGCGAGCATAGAAGGAGCAAGTGCCGATTTTAGGAGATCTCCCAGCATGGCACTTTTATTGGTGAGGAATTGACCATAAAACACGGTTTCAGCTTCATAACAAAGCGAATCTTCGAATGACATGGCCTTTAAATCTTGCTGGCTAAAATATTGCTTGCTTGGAAAAACGTCATTTTTTAACTTAATGACTTCGATTCCTTCAAGCACCTTTAAAGTTGCCAGTTCTTCTATGTTCTTAGAATACAAAAGAATCTTAGTACATGAATTTTTATGAATAGGAAGAAGGACATGGATCCCACTAATTCTTGGGTCATTAGATAATTCTGGATGTCTGGCCAGCACATGCTTGGCCATTTTTACCTGTCTTTTCTTAGAATACCTACAAAAAGTTTCATTAGATAAATTGTCATTTTTTTCAATAATGTGACTGTCGATGAGATGCTGAAGGTTATTGCCCGCTTTGAAGATGTTCACATTTCCCATGTGGAAAAAATCTTTTAGCTTAGAATAATTTTTACAGAATTTGACCTGATCTGGATTTTCCTCATTTACATAAAAACACCTATAGTTTGTAACCATTTCTATAGTAATTGATGCGTTTAAAGCACTGAAGATAGGATTATTCGACAGTACAAAATTCGAAGCTTCTGAAGCCACAACTCCTAATAAATAAGCATGTAAATTTCTTCTTGGTCCAAAGGCACGATAAATAAAGTCATTTCTAGGACCGAGATCACTTTTATTACGTGAAAAAACACCTCTAAAAAAGGTAACGATGCCTGAAAAAGGAAAGGCAATGGTATTGAGAACTGCGGAGTTTGTTAATGCTAATCCACGTGATAAATAAACTAATGGCCTGGTAGTCTCTTTACAAAGTGTTTCCAGTCCGGCTCTGAGAGTGCTTTTCGGAGAGCTCGAATTTGCCAATTCTTGCATCTTTGCAGAAAGAGTTTCCAGATCCTTCTTATGGTTCTCATCCTGTAAGCTATCGCCAATTTGATGTAAGTTAATTACTTCTTGTTTTAATTCATCCTTTAATTCATGCTCACTTTTCGCCTGAATTTTTTCAATTGCAGTTTGGACATATTCACATGAAAAATTAGCGGCCCGTTCATGATAGAGATTAGAAATTTTATAATTGGTATTATCTTCATCTTGAGCAAAAGCGGTGCTCAAAATGAGTATAGATAAAAATAGAAAGTGAAATATCTTCATTCCTTAATTATAGCGATTCGAGTTTTTCAAAGAGGGTAAATTGAAAAAAAGCGAGGGGTGTCCAGAATTTTAACAGAAATTTAAGTCATTGTTTTTATTAGCTGTTAGAGGAGCCTTTTTTATAGGCCCCTCTAACAGCGAATTTATTCGAAAAGGGCTTTAAGCATTTCTTCTTTAGCCTCAGTAGTGTCCTCACTTGAAATTATTTCAAGAAAAGCTTCCTTTGAGGCTATATCTAAACCATCTAGAACTGCAATATCATCTGAAGTGATAACTTCGTTTTCAGCTAATATGATGAAGAATACACCCCATCCAACACGTCCCTTTTGAACTAATCTAACCCCATGAAGAATTGAACTCGCTCCAAGGCCGCCACCAATGGCACTGGCCAAAATATTTCCTTGAGTCAGATTTTTGATTGCACCAGCAGATAGACCGGCCCCGGCATTAGCGTTTGTCATGAATAAAGTCATAAGAGATCCAAGACTTAAAGCTCGTAAAATCTTTTTCATTTGAGACTCCTGAGGTTACCTGTTTTAAAGTTGTCAAAAACAATAACCCCATGGTTGATTTGGGTAAAGACCTCGTGAACTTATTTCACGAATTAACGTTTTTTCCATAACTTTCCCCAAGAGTATCGGCGATCCGAGCTTCCCTTTGTCCCATTGGTTTATTTTTACCGATGGTCGTATCTTTCTTCGTTTGATGTTCAAGCTCAGCATTGATCTCGCCACCGATCAATATGACAAAACTTGTTATATAAAACCACAACATCATCACCACGATTGCACCTAATCATCCATAAGTTTTGTTGAAATTTCCAAATTTTGTTGTGTACCAAGAGAAAAGAAGTGAAGCCAACGCCCAGAGAATCGAAGCGATGATTGCTCCAGTAGAAACCCATTTCCATTTCGCTTTTGTGCGATGGGGACCATAACGATAAGCAGCTTGTAAAAATACGGCATAAAGAACCAGGAGAATAATCCAACTTCCAGAAGCTTTATTAGCAAGTGAAATTAATTGACCAGATATTATCTTTTGCATTTCTGTTGGTAAGACGTTTGATAATTTTGAAAAATGTTGAGCGATTTTTGAAGGATCACTAATCCAGGCATAATTTAAAATCATAGAAGTTATCGCCGAGACTAATGCGAATAAAGCAAAATGGGCCATTGCTGCGGAAACCATGGAAAGGCGGTCTTCTTTGATCTCTTTTTTCACTCGCATTAGTATGTCTTTCCAGCCTGTTGCTGGGATTTCCCGAGGTGACTTTGCTTCTCGTCCTCTGTTCCAAGTTGCAGTTGCCATAAGATCTCCTCCTTCAAATCTTTTTGAAACTGCCCTAAATTATTGGTGCTGGGATCTCAAATTCCCCTGTGAATTCTGTGACTTAGTTAAGTTGAAAATCGCTAGCCCTAAAAAATCTCTCATAAAATGTTAAGAACCTTGTTTTATCGCTCTTAAGAAAAGTTTGATTCC
>CAMASK010000076.1 GCA_945860895.1 Bacteriovorax stolpii | reverse complement strand
ACCGTCGAGCGCAAACTGCCCCTTCTGGCGATTCGTTGTCGAAAACTCAATGATCGGCATCTCAATCAGTTCAAACATCGCGTCCACAAGATGCAAATCGATGATTTAATCACGAAGGAAAATTCAAAACTTAAACCCCTTTCTGTCTCCATCGCTGTGGATGAGGATCGGCGCTTGATTTTGGGGATGGAAGTCTCTCAGATTCCGGCGTTTGGGCATATTTCAAAACTGGCAGTAAAAAAATATGGGCATCGAAAAGATCAGCACTTTGAGGGACTCACCAGATTGTTTCAAAAAATCACACCACTCACCACGAGTGAAGTTCTGGTGAAGTCAGATGAGCATCAGCGATATCCGGGCTTTATCTCGGCTTACATGCCAAGGGCCAGGCATCAGACGTTCCCCAGCGAAAGAGGCTGTGTCGTAGGGCAAGGGGAATTAAAAAAGATGAACTTTGACCCGCTCTTTATCGTTAACCACACCTGTGCACTTTTGAGAGCGAATGTGAATCGATTGATTCGCAAAACCTGGTGCACAACTAAGGATCCACTAAGACTTAAGGATCATCTGGACATCTTTATGTATTTTTATAATCAGAACTTACTTAAAAAAGCTTTAACACCATTGTAGGCGAGCAGTTATGATTAATTAAGGGTGGTGCTGGAATCACTGCGCTTTTACTACCGTGCGATTTCGACCGGCCTCTTTAGCCTCATACAAATTCTTATCTGCATATTCGAGGAAGAACTTATAGTCTTGATCCTTATTGGCAATGAGGAAATCACTGGTAATACAAATAGCTCCAAAGCTGGCCGTTACACTTAAGGTTTGACCAGGCTTGGCCAGGTAGTCGACATTGGCCGCCTGAATATTTGAGCGGACCTTTTCACAGATATTTTTAACATCTTCGACATTTGCTTCGCGGATAACCATCACAAATTCTTCTCCACCATAACGGGCGACGAAGTCCGTTTTACGGACACTTGCTTGCAGTGTTTTTCCTACCACTTTCAAAACCTCATCACCTTGCTGGTGACCATAGGTATCGTTGAAGACTTTGAACTTATCCACATCAATAATCACCAAGCCGAGATTTTCTTTTTGTTCCATGCCCTTTTTCATGGCCTCGACGACATGAAGATTGAAACCACGGAAATTTTTTAAACCCGTCATCGCATCTCGAGTAGCAAGTTCGTTGGCCTTCTCTCTTTCTTCAGTTTCCTGATGATACTTGCTGGATAGGGCCTGCTCATCTGTCATGTTATGGAAATAGCCAATCCAATGTTTTTTATCAGGATAGATCGGACAGGGTTTGACCATGATTTGAACGTAACCTGAAGTATCTTTGCCTTCATACGGAACTTCAATATAAGCAGCGATGCTATCTTTTTCAACAGTTGCGAATTCCGTACAAAAAAGAGTGTCATCCTTAATTTTGAAAACTTCGTAGGTCTTTTTGCCAATGGTTCTCTTAGGTCTAGTCCCAAAAATTACGGCCGCAATTTCATTGCAATAAACAATATTTTTGTCTTCATCAAAAATGAAAATACCGTCCAGGAACTCATCGAATAGGTGATAGATAGTCATGGGAATATTATAAGGGAAACTTTAAAGCAATCAAATCAAAATGATTAATCTTATTGGATGCTGTAAGTTAATAATCAAATTCTTACTAAAACGTAAGCTCAAGGTTGCGGGCGCAAATCGAGATAAAATATATTTTCTTATTAAAACAAATAAATCTAAATTTCTTGCATGAGATGGATTTTAACCATCTAAAAAAGATTTTTAATGGATTGCTTCGGCATTTGATAAAGTTGTGTGCCTGGCGATGGATAATCGCCACTAGAGCCTGAAATCATCAGGAAATCGATGGTAGTCAGATCGTTTCGTGACGAGCCTCCACGTCCTGCTGAAGTGTATGGATATACGCCTTTCTTGAGGCCTGGAAGATTGATTCTTTTGACTGTGCCGCTTGATGCCTTTGTGATGTAAGCAGAATCCCAGTTCGCAGCGAGATAGTATAGTTCTGCGTCTATCTCAAAGGCCCGAACCCAGTTCATTGCTCTGGCCCAATCGAGATTCGATTCTGAGCTAACTGTTCCTGAAGCAGAGATTGTTCGCACTCTAAACTCATGGCTGCTTGCCCGTTTATCTTTGTAAATAGCAACTAGATCACCATTTGTTCTCTCAAAGAGTTCTGATTGTTCAGTCAGATGAGTTGCCTGATCGCCCACGGCAAGAGGATCGTTAGAATAGTCAACGAATGTCACCGAATTCCAACTCGCACTTTCAAAAGTCATAAAGGGAACAATATAGTATCGATTGAAGGGGGGTGGGCCAGCGACATAATCGTCTTGAACTGGAAGCAAACTCCCTTTGCCTGCATCTGTATAAACAGTAAACGTATAGTAAAATTCGTGAGCAAGCCCCGTAACTTTATTCGTCACCCATGGCCCCGAAGGCGATTTTGTGTAGAGATATTCAGCTTTTGTTCCGTCACCTGGGTCGTAAGCAAGACCATGAGCGACTGCAAGGTGCCCCTGGTTATTTGTTGTTGCTCCTAAACGGATATTCACGACTTCTTGATATGGATTTGCTGCCTCATTCACAACGGTTCGTGCTGATTCTGTGAAATCATCCGTTTCAACGTTGTTGTATTGGTAGTGCACAAGTGAGCCAATCGAATCGTTAATGGAAACTGTATGGGCCTCGAACATTAAAGCGTGCAATCGACCTAAATGATCAATCAGTACATTACCTGGACGGGATGTTGGAATAGATGCCACAAGAGCAGGAGCTCCACCATCTGATTTTTTATAAATCTTAAAATTCGCATTCGTGTTTTGAATGCCCGTATCGTCTTCTATAATTCCATAATAAACATTTGTCCCGTAGCGAACAATCTTCGACATATTGTAACCCCACCATGTGGAGTTTGGCCCATGTGTTGTACTTGAAGGAAGTTGAGTCACCGTCATAGAGGGGATGCTAACGAGCTGCTCTTCATTGAGTAGACGGCTATCCAGCCCACACGAGAGTAGGGTTAAAGCAGAAAAAATAAGAACTATGGGCAAGAAGATATTTGATTTCATCTATCAAAGGATAGCAAAAATTGGATAAGTATAAAGATTGGATAGTTTTTCCTGCACTTCGAATTATCTCTTGAAGAATCTTCCTCTCGTGCTTATTCCTTGTAATTACAGGTGGTTATAGTCGTTAATATAAATATATCAATCACAAATCCATGACATAATATAATGACTGATCATCAGGAGGTAGATAATGCGATTTAATTTTCAGGTTTTTATAATCACATTTTTAATGACCGGACTTTTTAATGCCTATGCTGGAGTGATCTGTGCAAATCCCTTTGCTGGTTATAACGTCTCAAGTACAAGTGCTAACAACGTCCCAGTTGGACAATGTTACTTAAATACAGTTGGAGAATGTCTTTATAATACAGCTAACCCAGCGATAACATCAGGAGCTTGGAATACTGGTTGCCCATCAAGTGTCGCTGGATCGGACTGCTGTAGATGGAAAGGTAGTTCAACTGAAGTGGTTGCTCAAAGTGGGGAGTGCTGTAAGGCCAAGCCTAATGCTAATCCTGCCTACGATTGTTCTAAGCCTGAATTAAACACCTCAAATCCTATTTCATACGCTTATAATCGTTGTGTAGGTGTTAATGCTGGAGTTTCTTGTCAGTGGAATACTTCAAGTCCTAAATGTTGTGCTGAAGGCGTCCCAGGCTGTAATGTTAATTCTTGCCCACCTCCGGCAGTATCTGTTCCTTATCCATTTCAGCAATTAGCAACAAACCCTGCTTATGCTGAATTATACAAAAGATGTAAGGAAGAAGCTGGACGTTCGGGAAACCCAGAAAAATATAAATGTTGTGTAACGCCTCCAAAAGATCCATGTAAAGAAAGAGGATTGCAAACAGTTAACGCCGCTGCAATGAATATGCAAGGGGGAGTTCTCTGCTGTAATTCTGCAGAACCAAAAGAAGAAATGATGAGTGGGAAAAAAGTTTGTTGTGAATTTGTTAAATCTCAAAGAAAGTAATACAGTCATCTAGGTGGGAGGCAATCTCCCACCTAAATCTTAAGTCTAGTGGTTTGACTTTAAAAAACGATTATTCAAACGCGACTTTTGGATTGATTCAAAAAAAAATATTTTGTCACCGGGGAAAACAATTTTTATTTGGATGACTGCCTCATCTCGGGTGGCCGCTAAGGAATTTTATTGCATCGTCGATAAGCTAAATATGATTAAACTTCTCTCCATTTTTTTTATATCAGGCTTTTGTCATTCTTTAATCGCGCAAGTACCGGCACCAGTTGATAAATCACTTATTGATCAAGTAAAAATCCAGGCCCTGGAGTCTCTAGAGGGCGTGACGGGGGATGTGATTGCAAAGGATATGAATCCTGCAGTTACTCCTGAAGCAGAAGATCCAAACTGTTTAACCGATAGTGAAAAAAAGGATAAAGACAAAGAACTTGTACTCATCTTTACTGGTGAAATTAATTCACGACCTACTTTAAATATTAATGGGAAATCTATCGATTCATCAGATCTTTCAAGTTACGACCCCAATGATCCGCAATACAAAGATCTTTTCTCAAAAGATGCCGGTAAAATTATGGGTTTGGCAGTTGCAAATTCTCAAGCCTATAAAGATGATCCGATGACGCATTTTGGGGCCCTGCTTCTCGTTGGAGCATCTCAAATGTATCAGGCAGATAAAGTTAACGACACTGACTACAATAATAAAGTGAATCTAATGATGGCCGATAAAATTAAGGCCATGAATTTCACTCACGATCAGCAAGTTCAGTTGATAGCATCCATCTCTGAGACCCTTTATGATAATTACAATGACCCAAGAAATGTGACTCCTGAGAGTGATAATAACCCTCGCTATTGGACCTCCCAGGCCAGTGGGTTATTTAGTTCAAATTATAATAATAATATGGGTGGAGTTTGCGATGATATCGCTTTTCTCGGCTGTCAACTTTATCAGGCCGTAAATCCGAATGATGATTGCCTGACTATGCACTCCTCGGGTGAGGGTGGAACCCAGCACTTTGTCATGCTCTTAGGAAATAAAGGGACTAGGGATTATACCACAATTAATGGCGGTTATGTGGAAAATGCCAAAGGACTAAATTACCTTTCAATGGATCCGGCCAGTCCCATAGGTGCAGATGGCGGCATTAATATTCGGCTTAACAGAGTTAAGGATGGAAAGCATGAAAGCATTGCTGTCATAAAAAACGAATATGGACAATGGATGGAAAAAGTTATGGACAAGGAAGGTAAACCAGGTTCCTCTGTCGTAAAAGATTTAGACGGAACAATCCTTCAAAATTTAGGTGCCGCCTTTGAAAAGAATCAGACGCAGTTAGATAACTCAAAAAAGAAGTCAGTTAAATATGGCGTAAATCAAGGCATACTCTCTAACGGTACTCAGATGGTTGCTGTCTATGCACTTATTGACAAGAGCACGCCGAAGAAAAGAGTTGGGATTGGTTTGGGCTATAACTTTTCTCAATTCGAAAAAAGTCAATTAATGGACCCATATACTTCTAGTTTTGATAAC
Source organism: Bacteriovorax stolpii (assembly GCA_945860895.1). Lineage (GTDB taxonomy): Bacteria > Bdellovibrionota > Bacteriovoracia > Bacteriovoracales > Bacteriovoracaceae > Peredibacter. Next base: position 5,056 of record CAMASK010000076.1, on the reverse strand, counting down.
ATTTCTTATGAGCGGACAGGTACGGCTTCATATAGCAATGATATTCATCGCCTCCATATAAATCCCTATTATGGGTTAGGTAATACATTAAACGTCACTAATGGAAATAATAACTTTAAAATTCATTATTTAAACGGTCTCTATGCCAACATCCTGGCCGGTATTCAAACTATCGATCAAGTTTCAAAATACCAGTTGATCGAACGAAATGAAGAAGGTGAAATTATTAATCAAGGCGATAGAACCTACTCTAGAAGTGGCGCCGGAATTATGTTTGATGGAAACCTGGGATTATCAGAAAAGCTAGATGTAGATCTTTCCAACAAAAAATCAGGTACCGAAGTTAAGTTCAATGCCCAACTCACTCAAGAGCTTGGTCCAAAAGATTGGAATAGAACTCATGGCCTTCAGGCAGATTTTTTAGGGGGCATGAAAAACATGACCTTCTTTTTAAATCGGGTAGAATTGAATACTCAGGTGAATCAAGCAGTTGGCGAAGGCAAGTCAGTCCTAGGCGGGGTTCAATATCTTGGATCAAACGTTGGCCAAAATCTTTTAACTCAAATTGGTTATCAATTTGATATCCCAAAAGATATGAAAGTTTTTATTTTGACTGGCTACGGTGCTGAGTTTGGTGGTTATAAAACGAACCAAAATTACCTTCCTGTAAGTAATAATACTGGTGTTTCGCTCAAGGCGGGAGTTGTCAGCGATAAGGGTCTCAGGGTCAGTGCGGGTGTTCGTTATGATGCTAAATCGATTCAACCTGCGAGCGGTCAAGTAAATGCGGTCATTCCTATTGGGATTAAATCAAAAAAGAAAAAAAAGAGTGATGTGGATCATTAAGGTGCTTCACGCCGACGATGGAGAGAAATTTAATTTTTGGATTGAATTATCTTAAAAATAAACTAGAATTATCTTATGAAAAAAAGAACCAAGCTTCTGATCTATCCTAAATTTCAACTTCCACTTATTTTTTTGAACATTCTCATATTCTTCGCAATAACCGCGATCCAACTAATCGTTTCTCACAGGGCTTTTACTAACTTTAAAGAACTAGGGGAGACGGCGGGATTTGAATCTCATCATCCTTATTTTGCCTTTATTGAGCGTTATGAAGCTGAATTTATCCAATACGCTTTAATCGGTGCTGGATTAGGGCTGCTTTGTTTTGTTATTGCTAATCTCATTTTGTCACACAAAATTTCAGGACCTATTTGTCGTTTGAAATCCTACTTCTCAGCTCTGGAAAAAGATAAAAAACCGACACTCTCTTTCAGAAAAAATGATTTCTTCTCTGAGCTACCGGCCGAAATTAACTCAGCACTAGATCGGTTATCTAAATAAATCACAAGGGTAGTCCGGATTATTTAAAAAAGCTTTCAGGCATGGAAGCCGCTGAATTCAACTCATCAACAACATTGCTAACATGTGATTTCTCATCAGTTGCCTTAATGTGTTGTTCATACATGGCCTTCATTGGATCATTTAGTAGTTGATTATATCTGATGAAGTAAGCTTGCCCTCCAGTCAGGGCCATCTTACTCAGGCTTGGTGTTTTTTTATACTTATCTTGCCCGGCGTAATGGTCAGCAGGCATATTTCCATCTATACATTTGTCGCAAGCATAATTAACTCTGTACCAACCATCGTTACCACAAAGATAATTGGTGAAATAAACGTTGTCTTTAATAAAGCCTTTAGTTTCATCTCTTTTTTGGAGAGTATTGTAGTAAAGATTATTGGCATATGCTTTTCTTAAATATTTGTGATCAAAATCTAGTTCAAAAGATTCAACAATTTTATCAAAAGACCAAAAAAAGTTCACAAACCTTCGACTATGGCTAATGTCCCATGATATTTTTGGGGCCGGTGGAGCAAGGATTGAACTTGAAGTTTCCGTTTGCCCAGGGAACTCTGCTTCATAGTACCCACTATATTTAACACCACTGTGCTCATACATTCCTCCTCTGTCAAATATCATGAGTTCTGCATTTTCAGAGCTAGATGAATACTCTATATCAACTCTTGAGCTGAACAGATCCAGTGAGGATTGCAAGTAACTTAAAAGTTGATCATAAGTTTTATCCTCAATTTGAATGATTGAAGGCTTCAACTTATGGGCGGCCATTAAATGAGCAACTCCAAGTGCGATCCAACCATCTTTGTCTTGATAGGCATTACAGTAGCCTTTAGCTTTAGGAGCGCATGATTTAAAGTATTTTGTCCCATATCGTTTATGTTTTAAGTTTTCAACGTGCTCTTTATGACTAAAATTGCCTGAGTTACAACCCCATCCTTTTGCCTGGAAAGTACCAACAGGAATTCCTCGATTAAGGATCCACCGTAGATAATGGTCATTCATCGCAATTGGATAATAATTTTTAATAAATCGTTTAAAAACTTCATCATTCTCAAGATTATTTTTTACCGCATAGTGGATAATGACTGATATGGCGTAGAGAAATTGTGAGGATGAAATAATGTTTTCCGATTTTAAGCGATGCTTTGAATCTGGTGGATTCAGCCATAGTTTAAATTTTCGCTCAGTTTGTAATGAGATGGCTTGAGGCTCTTTAGGAATATCACTTTTGGCGGAACGAAATAATTTGATGAAAGGTTGCCCATTGCCACTTTCAAATACAGTAAATGTATTAAAGTATTCATCCGGTAAGACAGGATAGTTAAATGTAATGCTATTGGCTTCAGTGAGATTTTTTTGAAGATTTTCATAAAGCGAGGCAATTTCTCTCATCCATTTTGTATTATTTGTGTCATAAGCTTCAATAAGAAAGTTCGATAGATACTTTTGAGCATCATAGATAATACCGTCATCGAATTCGCTTTTAGTACCGTCATCGAATTCGCTTTTAGTTAGATATTCGTAGAGCTTCTCTTTGGCGCCCCCTTCACGATTCCATATATTTTCTAGTTTTAACGTTTTTTTTGAAACTTTCCCAGTTGCTAGACTTGGGGTGGATTCTAAGGCTTTTCCAAAAGACTTTACCAATGTCAAATCAGACATGGCATAGAGAAGATGGGAAGCTAAAAGGATATGTAGTAACAGGATTAGTTTCATGACTCCATTATATCGGTATATTAGCAGGAGAGCTTAAAGCCTTTTCACTATAATTAAAGGTCTTCTAACTATAAGATTTTTCGACTGGATGTGATGCTTTTTTTGCCTTGAAAAAGTGGCAAATATTCTTTGCCGTGAGAAAAAGGAATATCTTTTTTTATGCATTCTCCTGTAAGCTATTGAGATTAAGAAAGGGAATTTTATGTCAGCCGAAAGTCAAGCTTGTCCAAAGTGTCATTCACCTTATGGCTATCAAGATCGAAATTTATGGGTATGTCCAGAATGCGCTCATGAGTGGACATTAGAGGCGGAAGTTTCTTCCGATGAAGTTATAGAGGGATCAAAGTTTTTAGATGCTAACGGAGTTCAATTACAAAGTGGAGATACCGTCAGAACCATCAAAGATTTAAAAGTTGGCAGTGATACACTTAAATCGGGAACTAAAGTTAAAGGCATCCGACTATTAGATGATCCTGTCAATGGTCACGATATCTCATGCAAAGTAGATGGATTTGGATCAATTTATTTAAAGTGCTCGGTAGTGAGAAAAGATTGATTAATTTCTTAATTGCATAGGATGCCACAGTTTTACAAAACTTTAAGTGTCAGAAAGACCAAAAACAAGAAGAGATTAATATGAAAAAGATTTTAGCTTTTATTTTATTAAGCTTCTTATTTAATGAAGTCTCACTTTCATCCACAAGCCTCAATTTTGAATTGGGTCAAGCTCAGAACACTTTTAATCAAGTGAGAATTGATAGTGAGAGTGGAACAAAATTTAATCTTGTCCATGCCTTAGAATCAACTTCTTATTATCGACTCAATTTAATCCAAACCTTTAAGTCAGGAAATGGAATAAGACTCCTCTATGCTCCCCTGAAATTTAGTGGTCATAAGACTTTTTCACATGACATTAATTTTAATGGAGTTAATTTTTCTGCAGGGGATAAGATTCAAGCGCAGTATCAATTTAACTCTTATCGTGGAACTTATTTTAAGGAATTAATTTCAAAAAGAAATTTGTTACTAAGATTAGGAGGGACTTTAAAAGTCAGAGATGCTTTCATTGAATTAAAGCAAGAGGATCGAAAGAAAGCGAAAAAAAACATTGGTGTTGTTCCGCTTGTTTATCTTTATTCAAAATATAAATGGGACAATAATTTTTTATTGACTCTCGATTTCGATGGTCTCATAGCACCTCAGGGGCGGGCCTTTGATGTTGCTCTTTCTCTTGGTTATTTCTTTTCGCCTGCTTTTCAATTTGATCTGGGCTTCAGAATGCTTGAGGGGGGAGTGGATAATGAGAAAGTTTATAACTTTTCACAAGTAAATTATTATTTCACTGCTGTTCAATTTAACTTCTGATAGATGCTGCTTAGTTATCTTTTTTCAAAACCTCTTGTATTTTAAATAAATCTTCCATTCCGTCAATAATTGGTTTTACAGTACATTCTCGTTGCGAGGGTATGATATTTTTCGGAATTCTAAAGCTAATCAACGGACATTCATCAGGGGTCAGATTTTTAATTTCTTCAACATCATCAAATTTCTTAACTTCTTTAAGGTAATTTCCAAAGCTCTCACAATATTGTTTTGTCGTTTCTGTCAGACCAGGACAAAATTTAAAGGAATTCATTTCCAGGAAGTACTGTCCTTTAAATTCTTGAGTTTTTGTTTTTATTCCTTGAAGCATGTAGATATACCCTAATTGCATGTGCTTTGATAATGTGGGAATTTTCTTTTCCGTTTCTACGAGGACATCAATCTTTTTCTTAACTTCTTTGTAAAATTCTTCAGGATTGGTGTTTTTAAGTAAACTCAATTGTTCTCCAACATTATCGTGAAGTTCTTTAAGCTTTTTAACGTCAGTTTCACTTAATTTTTTTTCTTTAAACAATTCACTGATAAGGTTTCCATCCTTGAAATGATCATTTTTATTTCTTCCTAATGCTTCCTGAAAAAGCTGAAATTTAAACG
>CAMASK010000075.1 GCA_945860895.1 Bacteriovorax stolpii | reverse complement strand
CCACATGAGTCTTTTTGTTATTTAGGTGACATTGCCCGATTGCCCTATGGAAATAAATCTCCTGAGACAATCCGTCGCTACGGCATACAGATTCTAACTTACCTTAAAAATCAAAATGTAAAAGCGATCATCATCGCTTGCAATTCTGCTTCAACAGTTTTTTTAGGAGAAAAGGAATTTGAAGGAATCCCTTTATTAAATGTTATCGAGCCTGGCTCGGCTGCCGCTATTGCCAGCACTCAAGATAACCGAATTGCTGTTTTGGGCACATCGGCCACTATTCGCTCACATGCTTATCGAAATACGCTCAAAAGACTGGCTCCCGAGATAGATGTTATTGAACAGGCCTGTCCACTTCTCGTTCCTTTAGTAGAAGAGGGAATGGTCAATGACCCTATTACTGAAGCCGTCGCCACTCGTTATTTAGCGGAGATTAAAGCAAAAAAATACTCAACGATTATTTTGGGCTGCACACATTATCCTGTAATTAAATCTGATCTTCTCAAGGTTTTGGGGCCTGAGGTGAATTTGGTGGAATCTGGAGATGTACTTGCAGATGAGTTAAATGCTTTATTTCAGGACAAACTCCTAGAAAAAGCCCAAGGTACCCGACAAATTCGAATTTGTATTACAGATCTAACTGATCATTTCGAAAGGCTGGCCCAACAGTTGATGGCCCCTGAGTCAATTGATCAGATGGAAAGAATTGTCCTTTAATTTTTTCCTCAGGTGAAAGTTCATGATTCCGATAAGGAAGTGAGTAGCCTAGAGGAGATTCCATGTCTGATGATAAAAAAGTTGTCGATTTTAACCAAAAAAGAAAAGAAAACATTGAACAGAAGCGCCGTTCATTTGAGCGTGTCGTTTTCCAAGAATTCCTTGGTGTCTACTCTGTAGTAGACGATCAGGGATCTAGCTTTCCCATTAAGCTGGTCGATATCTCTGCAGATGGTTGTCAGTTTCAGCTGCCTTTTAGTTTGAAAGCTAAAAATCAGTTTAAATCTGGTACGGAGGTTACTTTAAAGCTCTTTTTTACTAAAGGAACTTTTATTCCAGCAGTGGTTACAGTTCGACACGCTACTGAATATGTAGATCAACAAGGTGATGCATGGTTGCGTTTGGGAGGAGAGTTCGACACGAGCCTTCCGAGTTTTCAAGCACTTTCGCATTTTATTCAATTCATTTATCAATATGCGGAATTTTCTTGTGTTGATAGAGGCGAGAGTAAGGTTTACTTCCTATAATATTCGCTCTCTTATAAGTTTTTTGTTAGCATAAGACCTCCTTCGGAGGTCTTTTTTTTATGAAGTTGGCCATACTTGGTTCATCTCCCATTGCTCTTGAAGCAGCCTTGAGATTTCATAGTCACGGCTCCTCTCTTACTTGGTTCAACTTTGAAGAAGTTGAATATGAATCCTATTTCCAAAAATATTTAAGTGCTGATGCTTATACTTCGGAAACTGGTTTGCAGGTTTTAAAAGAAATGGGCAAGACTTACCAAAGTTCTGCTTTTGATTTTAAAAATTGGAAGAATCATTATTATCTTCCTCTTACCGAGTTTTTGAAGGTCGAGCAAAAAGTTCGTACTCATCCTGTCGTAAGTTTGTCGAAAAGGTATCTGGCACCCTCGGAGGAGATTGCTGGAAAGAGCAGATTTTTTGATTTGTTCAGGATTATTTTTCAGGTGAATCCACAAGAATTTATTAAAGAACAGGAGAGCTCTAATCCTGAGACTTTTGAAAGGCTCTCTCAAGAGTTAGTTGAATCATTGCAGACTAATTTAGAAATGTATGAAGATTTCGATTTGGTCCTAGACCTCAGACGGGCCATCGAGGCGAAATCACTGTCTGTTACAGGACGAGCACTGGGAGAAGGAAAGGTTTCCAAAGATCATTTAAAGTATAGCTTTGTGGCCCTGAAGACGGCCCAGGCCCTGAATCAAGAACCACAGGATGTAAGAGAGCTGGCCTTGGTTGGTTCAGGGCCATTAGCCTCGGAAATACTTTTATCTTTAGGCGACTGGATAAAAGATCAGCGTTCTCGAATTTTTGTGGTGAGTACTGAAGCCTGGCCATTTGCCGCATTCTTAGAAGAAGGCGAAAAGACAGCTGTAAAAAAATTAAAAGATCTTTTTTATTACATGGATCAGGAATTTGAAAAAGAAGTGAACGAGTTTCATCAAAAACTTCGTGAATGGCAGGAACTGGATGATTTTGTTCAGGCAAAAAAACCGAAGCCGGTTGAACCTATTCCACGCTTGGTTTATTTCTCTGGTCATAATGCTACGGCAGTTGATCAGTTAATTGATAAGCGTCGCTTATTTTTAACACTGGAAAAACCTGATTTCAGAGAAGGTCATAAGCAGTCTGATAATAATGCTCTTGAATTAAAAACCATTGGTGTTGACCGTATTTTGGTGGCCACAAATTTACAAAAGCCATCTATCGATATCCATCTATCAGTGTCTGAGATTGGATTTTATCAGCTTGAAGTGTGCCTACCTCTTGTTAGTGGGGCATGGTTCAAGGATTTAGAAAAACTTAAAGGTATTGAAAATGAAATATTTAAATTGTTTAGTCCTGCTGGCGCTCATTAGTTGCGGTAGTGAAATTGTAAAAAAAAATTATGATACAAGTGGTTACCGTACATCGGGAGTTGAACAGTTTTTTCTAGCTGAGCTGCCTTCGTGGGCAAATTTTTCTGCTGCTGGCGGCTGCTTTAAGACAAGTTCATTTCATTATCTTGATTTTAGTAAATTGAAAGATGCATATCAGTTAAATTATCCTCAGATGATTGAGCTTCAAGCCCAATACAATGAAAGACTGGAGAATTATTTCCGTTCAACAGCGGTGAGATTTTTAAAACCAGTTGAAGAAGCAAGCTTCTTTTCAAATACTCTGGAGCAGGTGAGAGGTGGTGTCAAAAGTTTTAAACTTCCTCAGGTGAACGAAGTGGAAGTGATCTGGTTTGAAAGTTTTACTCCAGACGAATTGAAGGCATTGGCAAAATCTGAGCGCTTTAATGAAAAACTGCCTATTCTTTTTAGTAGTTGTCATTCGAAACAAAGTCTTAATCAATGGATTATGCAGGAGCAATTAGAAGAGGCGGGATTTCAGACTATTACTGCTGAATGGTTAAGCCCATTCGATAGTCATGCTAAATTAAAGGCGGGACTAAGACTTGAGCTTTCTGGATTATTCCCAAAAAATATTAAAGTAACGCTTACAACGGCAAAAAATAAACAAACAACGGAACTAATTTTACCATAAGGAGACCTCCATGTTTAATACATTAAAAAAAGACAAAGTTGATTACAAAGAAGACGTTAAGGGCTTAACTGCCGTTTTCAAAACTACCATAGGTGATTTTGAAATTGAATTGTTTGCCAAAGATGCACCAGAAACAGTTTGGAATTTCGTAAATCTTGCAGAAGGCAGGCAACCAACAGTTAAAGAAGGTCCGTTTTATAATGGTCTCGTTTTTCACCGTGTAATACGAGGATTTATGATTCAAGGTGGATGTCCTGAAGGTTCTGGTCGCGGTGGACCTGGTTACCGTTTTGGTGATGAATTTAAGAGAGAACTTACTCACTCAAGTGAAGGAATTCTTTCCATGGCCAATGCTGGTCCCGGAACAAATGGTTCTCAGTTCTTTATTACTCTGGGCGCAACTCCACATCTTGATGGCAGACATACAGTTTTTGGTAAAGTTGTGAAGGGAATGGATATAGTGAAGAAAATTGGTGATACACCAGTAGGAATGGGGGATCGTCCTAAGACAGATGTGACGATTAATCATGTGGAGATAAGACGAGCTTAATCATTAAATTAGATTTTAAAAGAGGGGCTGCAGGAATGCAGTCCCTTTTTTTTAATTTTTCTATTAATTAACTTGCCCCGGAATTAGCTTTTCCACCATTAATTGAATTGATTCATTTCCATTAAAGCGATTTATTCCCAAAGTGAATTGAACTGTAAGGCCAGACTTGGTCTGGAGATTAAATAGTTCTTCGGGTGTCGCTTCATTCCATTTGCCGAGATAATTAAAACTAACACCTTGGATGGCGTTCTTAATATTTCCCGCTGGAGCAAAACTCCAGCGAACATGAGCATCTTTCATGATTCTGTATGATGTAATATGGGCATTTTTCATACGAAAAACTGGTTTTTCATGACCAGGACCAAATGGTTCGAGCTTTTCAAGATCTTTAACTAGTTGAGCATTAATTTCTTCAATTCCAATTTCTACATCAAAGCTCGACGTTTTAGTTCGAAGACCAAAAGGAATGTTTTGGAGAAGCTTAGTCATTTTATTTTTAAATTCAGGGAAGTTTTCTTTTTTCATTGAAAGTCCAGCAGCAGCTTTATGGCCACCGAATTTGATAAAGAATTCTTTACACTGCTCAAGAAGATCAAACATGTTCAATTCTCCAGCAGTCCTACAGCTAGCTTTGATGACACCTTCTTCTTCAGCGTTGGTAAAAATAATTGCAGGCACTTCAAAAGTCTCAACTAATTTTGAAGCTACAATCCCAATGACACCTTCATGCCAGTGGGGCTGGTAAAGTATATTAATAAATAATTCACTGCCACTTAAGGAGTCAATCACCGCTTGTTTCGCTTCTGCAAAGACTTCCGCTTGGATTGTTCTGCGATCACGGTTGGCGAGCTCCAAATGAGAGAAGTGTTCACGAGCCTCATTAAAATCGGCAGCTATCAATTGCCTGAGGGCCCTTTCCGGATGATCCAGACGTCCCTTGGAATTAATATGGGGTCCAACGTGAAAACCTATTTTCTCACTTGAGATCGAATTTACTTTTAATTCTTCAGGAGAAAAGAAAGCGCGAAGTCCAGGATATTGGGTCGTGGTCATTTGTTTTAAACCATGACGAGTGAGTCTTAAATTCATCGGAGTCATGCGGGCCACATCCGCAATTGTTCCAATGGCCACGAATTGCAATAATGGATAGAGTGATGGAGTTTCAATCCCTTTTTTGGTCAGATCATTTTTTATCTGAAGGGCGAGTGCAAAAGCCACTCCAACACCAGCAAGGGCGCGCAGTGGAGAAGATTCTGATTCATCTCTACGACAAGGATTTACAACTGCATAGGCATGGGGAATGTGATCAGCAGCATCTCGGTGATGATCAGTTATGATGAGGTCTAATTTATCTTTGGCATAATCAGCAGTGGTGGTTGCAGAAATCCCACAATCTACAGTGATTAAAACTTTCACATTTTTTTCGATAGCATTATCAATAGACGAAATATGGACCCCGTAACCCTCAATAAAGCGGCTTGGTTGAAAAAGTTCCACATCAACTTTGAGCATTTGGAAAAAATGCCACAGCAGTGCACATGAGGTTGTTCCATCAACATCATAGTCACCGTAGATGCCGATTTTTTCCTGATCATTAATTGCTTTGATAATGCGCTCAGAAGCTTTTTGCAAATCTATCATGGCCGTAAGATCCGGCAGCTCTTTAAGATTTGAGGAAAGCATATCCTGAATCATTTCAGGAGAAATGCCTCGTTTTTTAAGTAAACGAATGACGACAGGATTTAGAGCGATTGATGTTGAAGCAAATGTTGGTTCCATGCTTTGAAACTAACATAGTGATAGACCTTTTCACCACAAAACAAAGAGGCCTTTAATTAAATCTTTTTCTTCTAAATCTTGCGCTTCAGAGAAATTTTTTTGCCAACTCTTGTGTTTAAAGCCATGAATTTTTTCGAAATATCGTAAGGGCAAGAAGGGTTTGTTGCAGTGCAGGCAGCGTTCTGTTTCCTGGTAAGATTCAGTAAGTTTCATACATGCATGGCAAGCACGAATAACTAGTTTTTCTTTATAATCTTTTTTGAGTTCGCTCATTCAACCTTCGCAGATGGTTTGAAAGACTTTTCGGAAATTCCTTTTATTAAATGAAGAAAAAAACCGCCCATTTTCTAAAAATGAGCAGGGATTATTAGGTGATTTAAGCAGTCTGGATTGGCAATTGATTACGAGGACTAGATCCAAAATTGAATTGAAAGGGGTCCTGGCCAAATGATTCTGGGAACATCTGAACAGGGACTGAGTATCGCGGATCGTTTTGAAGCGAGTTCTGATACTGTTGAGTTGCCTGCTGCAAACTTTGTTGACCCATTTGTGATTGATCAAGAAAGCCTTGAGGTTGCTGAAGCTGATTACTCATTCCTGATACCATCGGCATATAGGCTTCAGGATAGTAAACATATGAACCATTACCTTGACCTGGTAGGTAAGGGTATTGAAGTTGGGGATTAACTAAAGAGCCAGACATTAGCCAGCTCGGTATTACATATTGCTGTTGAGGTTGTTGCATTTGATTCATATTAATCATCATGTGATTCATACCAAGCATCGTTTCCATAATTTGTTTTTGTTGAAGAAGTAATTCTTCCACTTGTTTTGAAAGGGCAGCATTTTTTTCTTCCAATTCACATAGCTTAGGATCTTCTTGAGTCTCTTCTTTCACTGCCAAAACGGGCTTTTCATCATCGTTATCGACTTGTTCTTTTAAGACTATGAAATCATTTTCAAGTTCATCAATTAATAAACTCTCTAAAGTTGTTTTAAGCTCATTGATCGTTTTATTTGCAATTTCCTCACCAAATGCTTCAAAAGCTTTTTTCTCTTTCAGGACCGCGAAATCTGCTTCAAAATCAACTAAGCTACTGACCAGGCCAGCAATGCGTGCCTTTTGCTGAGAAACCAGAACTTTATCTGTAGCATCTACTCTATATCCTTTTCTTTCACTCGTTAATTGCTGGCGAAGAGCCTCTCCTCGATCTGAAAAACAACTTAAATCAAGATCTTTATCTATTTCAATTTTTGAACGCACAATTTTAGCGGCGCGAGTTTCATATTTAGGGTGAGCTGAAAGCCTCACTTCTTCATCGTTTATGGAAGCTATCGAACGGGATATAGTCTGAGTTTCTACTTGGATGGGTGCCTGAGATAAGATTGCAAATAAAGGCAAAAGGGCCAAAAAATGTTGCTTAGACTTAGACATAAAATACCCCTTAGGAAAATAAACTAATTTCCCTCTTACACTTCAATATCTATGCCAAATAGACCAAATTTATCAATCTTCACATTGGGCCAGCAATTGACCTTTCTTTCAAGGGGTTATTTACTTGTCTAGCTGGTCTTGGATTTATAAAATTAGGGAAGAGTTGGCTAAATATTTCACGAACCCCTGATTAGTGTCCAAAAATTAGACACTTTTAAAAGAACTTATGCGAAAACGTCGGAGTGCTTCAAGGCAACCTAAAAAAATCAATTTTAATGTTAATCCCGCTCACTTCTTAAACCGGGACATTTCCTGGCTGCAATTTAATCGGCGCGTGCTTCACGAAGCTGCTGATAAAAGAAACCCTCTCTTAGAACGGTTACGTTTTTTGATCATCTTCTCGTCAAATCTTGATGAATTTGTAATGAAGCGAATCGGTTATTTAAAGCATTTAATTAGTTCTGGCTTCACTCACCGTTCCGTGGATGGGCTAACACCTCAGGAACAGCTGTCATTAATTCGTAAGCACATTAATGAAGATTTAGAAAGACAACGCTCAATTTATCTAGGTCTTGTTTCAGAGCTTCAAAGGCAAGATATTTATATCTACGATTTTGAAGATTTGATGCTGGAAGATCAGGAATATCTTAACAGTTATTTTCGTAGAAAGATTTTCCCAGTGCTTACTCCTTTATCAGTAGATCCCGGACATCCATTCCCGTTTATCTCTAATCTCTCTTATTCTTTGGGGATGGTTTTAAAGAATCCTATGACAGACTCGATTTTATTCTCACGAGTAAAAATTCCTGAAGTTATACCAGGATTAATTCTTTTACCATGCAATGAAGGAGATAAGAAAAATTGTTTTGTGACAACAATGACTTTAGTGCGCTCAAATTTGCATATGTTATATCCAGGAATGGAAATACAACAGACTGTTCCTTTTCGAGTATCAAGAAACGCAGACGTGGATCATCGCGAGGATGAAGCTCAGGATTTATTAATTTTAGTTGAAGAAGGGATTAAAGAGCGAAGACTTGCTGAGTGTGTACGTTTGGAAATTCACAAATCAACTGATCCAAATATTACAAGCTTCTTAAAAGACTCGCTTGAGATTCTGGATGAAGATATTTATGAAATGGATTTTCCAATTGATTTTATGATCTTAAAGAGCATAGTCGATCTTGATTTGCCCGCGCTAAAATTTAAACCATGGTCTCCAGTAATTCCAAAAAACTTTGCAGAAAATTCCAATATATTTGGACTTATTAGACAAGGAGATATTCTTCTTCACCATCCATATGAAAGCTTCACTGGTACAGTGGAAAAATTTCTTTCATCTGCCGCTGAAGATCCGCATGTCCTGACAATTAAAATGACCCTATACCGCACTGGGGATAATTCGCCATTTATTAAATATCTTATTAAGGCTGCCGAGAAAGGAAAACAAGTTGTTGTTCTGGTTGAACTTAAAGCTCGTTTTGATGAACAACGAAATATTGTATGGGCACAGAAACTTGAAGATGCCGGAGTTCACGTGGTGTACGGCATTCTAGGTCTCAAAACTCATACCAAAACCACTCTGATCATTCGTCAAGAGAGTGACGGAGAGATTATGAGTTATGCTCACATTGGAACAGGGAATTACCATTCACAAACTGCGAGCCTCTATACCGATTTAGGACTCTTGACTTGTAATCAGAAAATTAGCAGTGAAGTGATTGAGGTTTTTAATTACCTCACAGGAAGTTCACTTAAAACAGACTATCACCAATTATTGATAGCACCGATTAATATGAAGTCCACCTTCATGGCCAAAATCAATCATGAAATAAAAAATAAGAAAGAAGGCAAACCTGCCAGAATTATCGCGAAGATGAATTCTATGGAGGATGAAGTAATCACCGAGGCTCTTTATGAAGCTTCATCCGTTGGTGTGGAAATTATTTTAATTGTCAGAGGATTTTGTTGCCTGAAGCCTGGCATGAAGACTTTATCCGAAAATATAAAAGTAATTTCAATCATTGGCAGATTCTTAGAGCACTCTCGCGTTTTTTATTTTGCAAATGGAAGCGATGATCCTTTGGAAGGAGATTTTTATATAGGCTCGGCAGATTGGATGCATCGAAATTTGCATAATAGGGTAGAGCTGATAACTCCTATTTATGATATTAAACTTAAAGAAAAACTTTGGGAATTTACCGAAGTGATGCTTAAAGATAATCGTCAAGCCTGGTTCTTAAATGAAGATGGATCTTATAGCCAGAATGCTCCAAGAGAAGGCGAGCCTGAAGTGGGAACTCACTCCATCTTAATGAATAAAACGATCAAACGTGAAAAGGGCATTTAATGAAATTGATTTTTCTTCGTCATGGACTAGCTGAGGGACATTTTTCTCAGGACCAATATGCAGACTTTGAAAGAGAACTAACTGAGGAAGGCATCAAGCGTCTGCATAAGACTTTTAAGCTTTTCAAAAAACACGAACAAAAAATTGATGTTATCTTTTCTTCTCCTCTGGCACGGGCGTTGCAATCTGCAGAGATTTTTTGGGAATATCATAAGGATGCTGACCTCGAATTAATGGGAGATCTCGACATCCTCGATGATCCACTCCATTTAGTGGAATATATTTCTTTTTTACCTGCTGATGGCTGTTATGCCTTTGTTGGGCATGATCCTCACTTAACCACTGTCATTGCTTCCCTTCTGGCCCTGCATCCAGAACATAGTTTCATGACAATAAAAAAAGGGGGAGTCTGTGTGCTTGAGGGTAGAATGTGGGAAGGATTTAATTTGGAGTTACTTATAAGTCCAAAGTTTTTAAAAGACATTACCGACTAATCTTTCAGAATAATTTTCTTTGGCACGCTTGGTAACATTGATAACAAGATTCCTTCTTTCAATCCAACTTTTGGTAAGTGAATCTCCTGAAGTTTTAATTCATCCATTAGAAGCTTTGTCAGCATGATAGCAGGCAGTATGACGTCGGCGCGATTTTGATCAAGCTCAAGCCGGCGAATACGGTCCACGTATGACATACTCAAAATGGATTCTTCCATATGATTTATTTCTGAATAGAGAGCAAGTTGAGAAGTCGATCTGCCGAGAATCTTTTTTCTAATTTTTCCAATTCGTCTTAAATTCCCACCTGTACCAATGAATAGATCTGGCTTTTTCTTTCCGAAATGCTTTTCTATAAAGATAAGCATTTTTTGGATTTGTAAACGAATGCGAAGCTCAAGCTCTTCCTGCGTTTTATAACGGAGTAGTCTTACGGTGCCCACGTTAAAGCTATGAATATCTATGACCGCTTTGTCTTTGATCACGATAAGTTCAGTACTCCCACCACCAATGTCCATCAGGAGTACATCTTTATTCTTCACATCAAGCTGCCCTTTTACAGCGTCACTAATAATGCGAGCCTCTTGTTTGCCGGCTATTGTTTCAATTAAAATTCCAGTTGATTTAAATATCCTTGCGATAAGCTCTGGGCCATTTCTTGCATCTCGCATCGCTGATGTCGCCTTAGCTTTTACATCTGTGACATTATATTCAGTGAATAGGTGAAGAAGATTTATGAAAGCTTCTTCAGTTCTCAACATCTTTTCTTCTGTGATCAAGCCATTGCCAAAAACATCTTCTCCTAACCGCAGGGGCTCCCGAACATTCTTTACTACTTCCAAAATATTTTGATCATAAATCGCAATACTGGCTCGAAGAGCATTTGACCCAAGATCAATGGCAGCGATGGCTTCTCTTTTTAATGCTTTTGATATGAAACTTGGCAAATTGTTTTCCCAAAAAAAAGGCTCCCAAAGGA
>CAMASK010000074.1 GCA_945860895.1 Bacteriovorax stolpii | reverse complement strand
TGGTTATTTGCTTCTTGGTCTTTATGCCATGAATTCTGGCGAAGGAACAAATTCTCAGTCTTTAGTGCTTTACCTCTTCTTTTATGCCCTCTCAAATTTAGGGGCTTTTGCCATTATTTCCTTGTTTGAAGAGAAAAATCAGAAAGATCTTCATATTGATCAAATAGCAGGATTAGGAATTAAGCATCCAGTTCTTGGGTTCTTTTTCACTATCTTTCTTTTTTCAATGGCAGGGATTCCTTTAACTTCAGGTTTTATCGGCAAATACGGTCTTTTCAATTCTGCAGTTAACGCTGGAGAGGTTCCATTAGTTGTTATTGCAGTTTTAACTTCTGTTGTTTCCGTTTTTTATTACCTTAGAGTGATTGTTTACATGTTTATGAAGGAGGGGTCTGCGGTAATGGCAAAACATCAAAAACTTAAAGGTGCAACTCTTGCAGCTTTTGTTTCTGCTGCCGCGACATTGCAGTTTGGACTTTTTCCAAAAGCTATTATCCACTTTATTAAAATGATTGCGCAGTAAGGGAACATTTATGATTGCTAGAAAGATTACTTATAAAGGCACATTTACTCCGGAAATTCTGGGAACGATTTATGATATCACTCGCAAGATTGAAATCACTGGTCAGGTTAAAGCTCACGGTGCCCAGGAAGTTGTTTTGAATCTTGAAGGTGATCCCTCAATGATAAAACTTGTCCAACACATGGTTGAGAATAAAGTAAAAACTGCCATTAAAGAAAAGAGCGTCGAACAGATTCCATTTCAGTATTTTGTTGGTTTAACTTATTTAATTTAATGAAATCTAGTTGAGCATTCATAATGGGATGATGCAGCTTAATCAAGTATTAGACTACTATAAGCCCAAACCTAAACCCATTAAAATTATCGTGATATCAGATGGTTAGCTGTTCTCTTCGGGCCCGCAAGTGTCTGGATTTTGTCACTAGATCTAAATAAAGAGAAGTAATAGTCTTCCTGATTTTAGCCCCTTATACTATTTGGGATTATTACAGGGAAATTTTTATTGATAACTGGTGCCCAAGACGAGACTCGAACTCGTACGGATTATTCATCCGAGGGATTTTAAATCCCTTGTGTCTACCATTCCACCACCCGGGCGCGCAAGAAAAGTAGAGTAATGATGTTATGTTAGCGAGATTATGTCAATTGAAAAGCCTGCTTCTTCTGATTGTTCTTATTATCAGTGGATGTACTTTTTTTTCTCCACAAAAAAATCATGATTCAGTCGAACTCATGAATTCCAGGGAAAATAATTGGTTTTCCAAAAATCTTGAACACTCTCTTCGTGACCAAGAAGGTAGACCACAGCCGCATCAATTTTTTGATGTGAATCCAGAAATCAGTAAAAATGATGTTCATGTAAATGGTGTTATTATTACTCCTGAAAATTCTAATTATGCCTATCAGCTAGATTTAGCCTCTGGGCAGCGTTATTATTCCCATAGTTTTTGTCCACAAACCGATGTCTGGAATCAATATTCGGATGATATAGGTAAACCAACCTTCAGTATCGGTGTAATCCCTCGATTGTTAGATCAGATGGGCGAGCCACAAAAAGTTGTAATATTCGGTGGTGGCGAAAAGTTTGCCCGTTTTTTAGATCATCATCAGCACCAATTAAAATTAGTGGGTGCCTACATTGAACAAACTTGTCCTGATGGAAACTGCCTTGGTAAGAGTAATTGGATTTCCCGAATGGTATTTCTAGCAGTTGATCCCTTGGATAATGAATACAATCTTGTTAATGACATAAAGATTTTGCAAACAATTATCAAATGGCCCATGGTTAAAGCTACCCTGGAAAATATGGATGGAAGAAACGGTGGAACGAATACAAGCTATCCAGCGGTGAGAATTGGTAATTTAATTTCACTGAATGAAGCCATGGATTATTACAAAAAGCGTTCAATCTTTTTATCAGATAATGAAACTCAAAAAATTCAAAGCGGTTGTCATGCTCTCTTCGAAAAATTATGGAATGAAGTTGGCGTTGAGAAGG
Organism: Bacteriovorax stolpii; assembly: GCA_945860895.1. Classification (GTDB taxonomy): domain Bacteria; phylum Bdellovibrionota; class Bacteriovoracia; order Bacteriovoracales; family Bacteriovoracaceae; genus Peredibacter. The sequence continues at coordinate 9,076 of CAMASK010000074.1, read as the reverse complement.
CAGAAGACCAAGCCGCAAAAACCATTGATGAATTGAAGACTAAATTAAAATTGGTCAATGAATTAAAGAAACAAAAGAAAGCTGTTGGCTTTGCTGCAAGATTTCGAAAATTTATTAAGCAGTATTACACTCAATTTGGTACTTGTTCGCGATTTGTTTACTCTGGAAATCTGAATCAAAACCATGAAAAGTTCTGGTTTCTAAATTACGCAAATATTTTCCTGCGATTGCATAAAGACGGTTATTATTTTGATTGTAAAACTGATCAGTGGCAAAAAAATGTCCTTAATAGTGAAGGTGATTTGATCCATAATATAAAGAGCGGCATCGATTCTTGCAAAGAAAAAGATTTTGACATGGCCATGAACTATCTTCCAAGTTTTTTGACCGGACTTAAACTTTCAGGGACTAGTTACTACCGCTTTAATGACTATGACACTTACACTTTTGGAACCCATTCTAAGCTTTATTCCTGGGTTAAAGTGAACGCTAAAAAATTTGATTGTACCAACAACCCTAATGAGGCAATAAAAAAAGAACTAAGAGTTTTCCCAGAAGATGTTTCATGGAAAGCCCGTGAAATAAAGGATCTCAAGGACGAACTAAAGATTATTTACTAATGGCTGAACAAAGAAAGCTCCTAAAAATATTTTCCCTGAGTCATACTCTTCAATCGACTATTTTTATTTCCTTGATGGGGGATAAATTTCGTCATGCTCTTCTTTTTGATTTTATTCTCACTGACAATATTGAGGAGTCCTCCATTATTGCATGGGATGGTGTCATTACGATTAAGTTAAAAAGTATATTACCGTTAATTGAAGCTCAGCTTAAAAAAGGAAAAATTCTTTTCCTGATGGGAGAAGCCCAAACACTTCTGAAAAATCATCCCTTCATTGAACTCTATCATTCAAAAGAAATTGAGACGGTGCAATTAACAGGTTGGTCAGTTTTACCAGAAGATGTTCTGATGGCACTGGAATCATGCTACCAAAAGATTAATCATGTTTAATTGGAAAGAATTCGAAAAGACAAAGGTCATTCTTTCTCAAAGCTCCTCTTATTATGATTTCGGCAGCCAGCATAATGTCATTATTCGTCCAATTGATTTAGTTCGTTGGATTGAAATGATTCGCGAAGATCTGGGTTTTTTGACCTTGGTTGAAATTTCTGGGGCGGATATAAGAGGCATTTTTGATAATGATTATGACTTTAATCTTACTTACCATTTTCTCAACATGGGATCTCATCAAAGATTGAATATTCATGTCCGTTTTTTTGAAAATGAAATCATACCCAGCATTATTGAACTATTCACCCATGCCGATTGGTTAGAGCGCGAACAGCGAGAAGCTTTTGGCATAAAGTTTTCTCGCCCCATGAAAAACTTATTTTATAATGAGAATACTTCCCATTATCCACTGCGAAAAGATGCCGTTATTTCTAGTTGGGGAGAAAATCCTGAGCCTCGTTTGCCAACTATTGAAAAAAATCCAAACAAGTCTGAATCGCCTTTTCCGGAAGAAGCCTTTGAGTGGAAACTTTTTGATATCGTTTCCCCCCAGGCTTGTGGATTGTTTGAGTGGCAAGTTTGTTTTGATCCCCTCAAAGTTATAAAATCCAATTTGAATGTAGGATTTTATCATGAGGGATTGGAAAAACTTCTTGAGAAAAAAGACTGGCAGCAGATTTTGCATTTGGTGGATAAAATAAATCTAGGCTCCGCTCCAACTTATAGCATTGCCTGGGCCAAGACGTTAGAAGATTTACTTCGCATTAAATTACCTGAACGAGCTCAAGCGATTAGAATTGTGGTGCTTGAGATGGCAAGGATTGCAGAGCATCTTACAGTAATGCATGAAATTACTTATAGCCTTGGAATGGATGAACATCGCTTGTTTATAAATTGCCGCGAAAAAATTTATGAATTGATGGAAAAATATTGCGGCCGCAGACAAGGTCTGGGGGTTGCGCGTTTGGGGGGAATCAAAGAAGATCTTCCTCATGGTTGGATTGTTGAGTATCAATCTGTTTATGAAATTATTTTTAAATCGATTAAAACAATTCACCGCTCATTAATTAGTCAGGTAAAATTTCGAGAGTCACTTAGTACTGGAGAAGTAAGTGCTCAAACGGCATTGGAGTGGGGTATTAGTGGACCCGCGATGCGTGCTTCTGGTTTAAATTTTGATTTAAGAAAATCTCAGGGATTCTATTTTTATCAGGATATTGATTTTGATATTCCTGTTGGAATCCATGGAACAGCTTATGAAAGATACCTAATTCGTTTCGAAGAAATTTTTCAAAGTTTTCGTATTATCACCCAAGTGATCGACAATCTCCCGTTAGGGGAAATTGTGAATTCTGATTTTGATAAAAACTATTTAGATTTGAAAAATTATTTAAGGACATTGAACCTTCCTAGAGGCTGGCAATATACCGGGATTGAATCGCCGAACGGTGAAGCGGGTTTTTTAGTCATGTTTGATGGCAAAGCCGATCCTTTGCGCGTAAAAATAAAAACACCTAGTTTTGCGCTTGCTCAGGCATTGCCCCATTTTATTCATGGAATGCAGGAAGCACAAATCAACTCGTCTTTGGCCAGTATGGGGATCAGACGTTTTGAACTTGATCGATAGGAATAAAAGTATGATTTTAAACAGAAATTTTTACTCGAACATCTCCTCCCTCAAGGCTTGGTGGTTCAAGCGTAAATTAAAAAAATTAACCGGGAAAAACCTTTTCAAATCCTTTAAATTACATAAAACGGAATGGCCCAATAAGCTATATTTCTACTCCCCCCGACTAAAACGTAAACCTTTGTTTATAGGCGATGCTGAAAAAATATCACAGTGGAAAGAGTCAAATTTGTGTGAGACAATCTGCCCGACACAAGCAATCAAGGTGACGGTAAATGCCATCATAATTGATGATCGTGGATGTATAGGCTGCGGCCTGTGTTTTGAAATTGCGCCAGTTGGATTACTTGAAATTTCGACTGATACTCAATAATCGGTTTGATAATAAGGATTTTTGCTATGTTTAAATTGCTCTCTATCTTTGCTTTAAGCTACACGGCCATTTGGTTATCTGTTGAAAAATTTGTTGGTACCAATGGTTTTTTTGGTCAAAATGTGGATGCTCATCCATTCATTTTCATTTTTCTCTATGCTTGCATTATTGCTCACGTGACAATCACAGCGATGAGTCTCTCTTTTCACCGCTACCACACTCACAAAGGTCTAGTATTAAACAAAACTCTAGATACTGTAATGGGTGTTTGGTTGTGGTTAATCACTTCGCTTAACAAAGCTGAATGGGTTTCTACACATATTTTTCATCACGCTCACTCAGATCTCCCAAAAGATCCACATAGCCCGGTTCAAAAGGGTATTTGGCACGCTTTATTTCTAGGCGTATTTGATTATTCTTCTGGTAAGGAGCTTCCTGAAGTTTTAAAAATCAGAAAGACTATTCCTCAGACTGCGCTTGAATCTTTCATTCAAAGAAATTCTTTTCTTGGACCATCCATCATGACTGGTTTCATGATGCTCATGTTCGGACCTATTTGGGGATCAGTTTTAGCTATTACTAATTTCATGACTTCACCTATTTTTGCAATCGGTGGTGTGAATGCCATTGCTCACTGGTGGGGATACAGAAATCATAAGACAACTGATAACAGCCGTAACATTGGTTTTCTTTTTCCATTAAACTTCTTAATCTGCGGTGAACTTGATCACAACAATCATCACGGTCATATGCGCTCATGTTCTTTCCGTCACCGCTGGTTTGAGTTTGATGTCGGTTACTTCTATATAAAAATATTAAGTGCTGTTGGATTAGCAGAAATTAAAAACGTCTACACTCCAGCTACATTGAAACAGGAACTTTCTAAGAAGATGTCTGATCTTATTGAGAGTGACCTTCGTTTCAAAAAGCGTTGTGAAGAACTTGCTAGTGAACTGAATATGTCTTATCAGGAATTTAAGGCTCGTCTAGAGGCTTACTGCTGCGGCGAGAAAGTTAAACTTGAAAGATCTTGTCGTGATTTTATGGACGAAGTGATCCGTACTTTAAAAGCAAATCAACGCCTTAATCTTCAGTACAGCTAAAAAATTTCGTTTCTTTTCCTCGTCCAATCTTTCTTCTGAAGCATTTGAAGAAAAGTTGGGCGGGGAATATACTTCCCACCAAATCCTGCTACGACCGGTGTGACCATCTGAGTATCAAGCCAATCTATCTTTTTGTCCTTTAAGCGTAATAGAAGCATGTAAAGTGCCAATTTCGAAGCGTTGTCATATTTTGTGAACATTGACTCACCCGAAATAAAATCTCCCATTGAGACGCCATAGAGCCCTGCAATTAATTCTTCCTGGTCCCAGACCTCAACTGAATAGGCGAGGTTTTTTTTAAAAAGTCGCTCATAACCATCTACAATTTCAGGCGTGATCCAAGTCGATGGCTGATCTTTTCTAAGAGCACGGGCACACTGCCTGATCACCTCTTCGAAAGCCTGATTGAAAGTCACGTGATAAGTATTTTTCTTAAGAAATTTCTGAAAAGATTTAGAAAGGTGCATCTCTTCAATGACAAGAATACCTCGGGGATTTGGAGAAAACCAGGCCAGTGGGAAATCCAGAGAAATAGGCCAGGGAAAAATCCCACTTTGATAGGCCACTTGTAGTGTATCGATTTCAAGATCGCCGCCCACTGCCACCAGACCGTCTTCATTTGCTGACTCTACTGCTGGAAAAACAATTTTTCTCATGATTTCAATGCACGTAATAATATTTTTGCCATATCACCAGCCACAACTAATGAGCTTTGCTGATCAGCTTTTGAAACTCCTTCAGGAGATACAAAGGGTGCGACTTCCATGAGATCAGCACCTGTGATTTTAAAATCTTTTGCCAGCATACTAATAAGGGCTGCGCAGTCGCTTGGGATAAGGCCCGCCTGCTCAGGTGTTCCTGTCGCTGCTGCATACTTAATATCAAGGGCATCAATATCAAAACTGATGTAAATTTCAACTACTCCCAGTTCTGTATAGTGTTCTTTTAGTTTCTTATAGGTTTTCTCTACACCCCATTCTTTAACATCACTTGCCCAATATTGCTCCACTCCCAAGGTTTTTTTCCAGAATTTTTTATCCTTCCCACTGGAGCGGATGCCAATTTGAACGATGTGTTTTTTTGAAGAGAGAAATTTCAGGATTTGATAGGTCCATGTTCCAAAGCAAATATCAATGCCAAGACGTCGATCCAAAAGATCTGTGTGAGCATCAAAATGCAGTAGTGCAGCTTTCTTTTTATGCGTACGACTCTCTAGCCAGGTTTTTACTAAGGGATAACTTGTGGAGTGATCCCCGCCAAAACCTAATATGCGGGCATTAGGAATTTTTTTATAAATACTACTTAGAGCATGTTCAGCAATACTTAGCGGAGAAACGGGCAGCTTATTATTTTTTCCATAAAGAGCCTTTCGGCAATTTTTTATGGTTTCTTCATTAAGATATTTATCATGTAAAAGATGAGGAATAACTCTTACGTCACCCAAATCAAAATAACTTTTTTTTTCTTCCAGAATTTCCTGTCGAATGGCCAATGGACCCCAGTTCGCTCCTCTCTGGATTCCTCCACCATTATCTGAAGGAATACCTAAAATTATAGGTAGATCAGAATTTATTTTGGTGAGATTTTTTTCCCATATGTTTTTAGCTTTCTCCTGAGATTTAGTTCCATAGTAAGAGTTAAGAAGCTTTTCTTTTTTTTCCTGTCCAGTATGAATGGTGAAAACACCGCTGCCTGGAAGAGTCAGAAGCTGGTTCAAATTCTTCAAATCAATTCCCCTTTGATCCACTTATTCTGCAAGAGCTCGTGCTGATACTTCTGTTTAAACTCGATATCGCTCATCTGAGTGTAATCAGTAAGAGCTCTCTCTTCAAATTGTATAATGCCTTCATCTAAACCGGAATAAACTCCTGCAATATGGCTGGTTTTCCATACTTGGGGGAAATGATGCCAGCTTTGATCAAATGGCTCTTGTTCAAACACATCTAAAAATGCCTGGGCTTTGGGATGGGAGAGTAAAAATTCACGTAGAGCTTTTTCTTCAACTAGCTTGCCTCGAGCACCATTAATAAAAATCAATTCTGGATGGGCCAGCTTAAAAAATCTTTCATTAAAAAGGTGATAGTTAGATTGATTAAAGCTTGTGGCAGCAATGATAATTCTCGCTTCCGAATGATCAGTTGAAGGAACTAGATTCAAAAAGGGATCCACCACTGTCACCTGAGCACCTAGAGCTTTTAAGGTCTTGATAATTATTTTACCAATATGGCCGTTTCCAAAAACCCAAATTTGTTGATCCTTAATCAGCGGCCGCTCCCAATGGCGATTTTTATCCCAAGTCAGGTGCTGGGGAATTTCCAAAAGGCCTTGAAAAACGCAAGCTAGACTGTATTCAGCAACTGCCTGAGCCCTAATGCTATGGCCAATCAGCAAAGGAATAGATGACCACAATTCAACATCAGAGGTGAAATTTTCATAACCTGAATTAGAATGCAAAATAAGTTGAGTATTTTTTAATAAAGTATTGGGTAATTTCTTGAGTTCTGTACTGGTATTGGTAATTAAAACCGAGGGCAAAGAGTGGTCAGCCTGAGTTATTGGTACCATGGAAATGCCTGGAATTTTTTGGAGTCTATCCCTTTCAATTTGCTCAAAATTTGACCCATGATAAGGGGAAAAATGCGTCCGAATTACTTGCAAGCTTTTCATAGCTTCAAACTAGCTTAAATCAGCTTAAAAGTGTATAAGGGAAGCATAATGATCACTCTAAAATCTGAGCGCGAAATCGATATAATGAAAGAGTCTTGCAAACTTGCAGCAAAGACTCTGCATTTTCTTGGCAAAAATCTCAAAATCGACATGAGTACTGAAGATATTAACAAAATGTGTCATCAGTACACCATCAACCGTAATGCGATTCCGGCGACCCTTGGTTACCATGGTTTTCCAGCTTCTCTTTGCACGTCTCGAAATGAAGTTATCTGCCACGGAATCCCTTCGCCCAAAGAATTTTTAAAAGATGGAGATATCGTTAATCTTGATGTGACTTCCATTGTGAAAGGTTTCCACGGTGATACAAATGCCACTTTTTTTGTGGGTAATGTAAAACCTGAAGTAAAAAAATTAGTGGAAATAACTCGCCAGTGTTTAATGACCGGAATCTCTGTTTGTAAACCGGGTGCACGCCTGGGGGATATCGGCGCAATCATCGAAGAGATGGCCCACGATAACGGCTACAGTGTAGTTCATGAATATTGCGGTCATGGTATTGGCCGGCTTTTTCATGAAGAGCCTCAAATTACTCATTTTGGAAAACGGGGCACTGGAATTGAAATGCGCCCCGGTATGACTTTCACCATTGAGCCTATGATCAATCTTGGTAAACGCCATTGTAGATTGCTGGATGATGGCTGGACAGTTGTGACAAAAGATAAATCCTGGTCAGCGCAGTTTGAGCACACCATCTGTATTACTGAGAGTGGTCACGAGATTATGACAACCTTTAATCCTGATGAGTGGACGGCCAATGATGACATCATTTAAAGATTTTACTCAAGGCTTGAATTTATCAGTTCTAGAAAATCCCTCGGTAGAAATTTCTTCACAAGCGACCTCTCATACACTCTATTTAAAATTTGATTCTAAAGATGTACTCCTTAAGGCTTCTTATCAAGGGCAGATCGATTCCTGGATTGGATCCATGTGCTCTCTTATTGAGGGAAAAAAACTCTGCGAGCTCCTCTCCCTAAATTGGAAAGTTTGGGATGAGGCTTTCTCTCATGATCAAGTCTATTGGGATTTAAAAAATGACAAATCAGATGAATTCTTCTTTCCTGCACTTGAGCTTTTAAAAGCTGGGCTGGATCTCTTCGTAGGTCGTGAGTACCTATACAAAGAAACTGATCTTCTCATTTGTCGTTGTTTTGGTGTGAGAGAAAATGATGTGCTTAATTATATAAGGTCCACCGATGATCCAACCCCAGAGGGCTTGGCCACTTTTTCTAAGGCAGGTATGGGGTGCAGATCATGCGTGCCTCAACTTACAAAATGGTTATCCATTAACCAGCCTAAAAAAGACTTACGCTTCTACAAAGATAAATCCCGTGTCCATTGGATACTTGAAATTGATTATATGCTGAGCTGCTTTCCAGAGGCTCTGGATTGGAAAATGGAAGTTGAAAGCTTCCAGGGCAATCAAGTTATGATCAAATTTGATAAAGAGGTTTCTCAAAAAGAAGAAGAAGAAGTTGCTCTGAGACTTCAGGACTTTTTAGCTGATTCTTTAGATACTGATTTAAGCTTTTTCTTAATCCGCTCCTGACAACGCTCAAATGCTCTTGGATAATCTTTTAATCTCAGAAAGATCTTAGCATCACGCTTTTGAAAGATGACTTTCATATCCACATCTTCTTGCAGGTATTTGATGTCATTAAAGAAGTTTGCAATTTCTGGAATTTCTTCCTGTAAGCAAGTTGCAGAAGGTGCTAGAGCCTGAATCTGAGACATGAAGTTTAAAAAGATTTCACGAGTACTCTCGATATAATCTTCAATGGTTCCATCAGTAATTTGCGTCTGAATATCATTGGTATTTTTAACAGCAAATAGTTCTTTACCTTTAGTGATGGAGAGTTCCAAAAGCCTCCAGGCGGGCGAAAAGCTATTTTTACAAATGATGTTATAACTTTCATCGGTTAAATCAGCATGAGGGATTTGAATCATTTCAGAAATCAGTCGTTGATTCAGATCATAAAGAGGGCCAGTGTTCTTTGCCAGGTGGAACTTCTTCTCTTCTTCACCCAGACACTTTAGCAATTGTCTTTCATCCCGAACTGCAAAAGAGGGTAGTGAGAGGAGTGTCATTAGAATTAGTGCGATACATTTCATTTCTCTATTCTAGACAGAAAATTATCGGAACGCTATATTAAGGCATGAAAGAAATGACCTTTATGGAGCATCTCGAAGAGCTGCGAACCAGGCTCATTAGAACGGTGATTATTCTCACA
>CAMASK010000073.1 GCA_945860895.1 Bacteriovorax stolpii | reverse complement strand
TGCTTTTGCTTACCTCCACTCCCAGTTTTTGAAGTCGCAAAATGCGACTTCAAAACTTCAAATTCCTCAGGCGTCAACCTAAACATAAAATCCAAGGGGAACCGATCTGAATTCCTTCTTACTTGTTCATTTAATCTTTTTGTCTCCACCCCATAAAGTTTTGCCAAATCGCTATCCAGCATCACACGTTGGCCTCGAATGGTATAAATCATGGCTTCAATTTTTTCGACAGGAAATGGCATAAGTTTTCTCCTTTGCTAAAACAGGAGAAAGTAACTTTATTATAAACCACTCAGCAATATGTATAGCAACGAATAGATAAAGAATTCCATTTTTGAAAAAAAATATCCAACTCGAAATCCTTTTTGATTATGAGCTGGAGTTAGATTGGGTTTTAGTGGTTGAGATTACGCTGAAAGGAATTCTTCAAGATCATTATGTGAAATATTGTCTCGGCTTATAAAATTTGTTTCTTTTCCTTTTATTTTTTTTATCACAGTCATTTTACCAGCAAATGACTGATTAACATTTGAATTTAAAAATTTGGAGGCATTTTTACGAGGATCTATATCGTACATTGCCTGGTTACTAAAAATTATCTCCATATAAATTCCATTGATCATACCACTCATTAAGATAGAGTGATCACTGGAATGCAAAATATTCCAAATAGACCATTTACGATTTAGCCTATATTTCGTCGAAGCAAACTTTACAAGTTTTAAAATACTTCGCCCTGAATTAGTGAGGGGATAGGTTAATCCACCACGCATTTTCATCAAAGTAAAGCTGATGATTAACAGCAAAATACTGAAAGATCTTAATGGGTATGATTCGAAATTTGATTCTAGAACAAAAAAGATATTTTTCATCTGTAAATTATAATACCAAATTGAAAATTTACAACTTACAACTGGCTTTACAATGCGGGCGGGGATGAGCTCAAAGCTAATGTTTTGTTTGTGCCTTTCGAGCACATTTTCTTTGTTTAAGTGAACGGACAATACTATAACGACAATGCTAGACGTTGCAATCTGTAACATTTTCAATTTCCTCTAAGTCCTATATCCAGAAACACCTTACTCATGGTTTTGCTCATTCAAGCTCTTGGGTGCCTGAGGCCCCTTGAGTGGCCAGTTATTTGAGTTCTCGTATGTTTAAAAACGATCTAGCTTTTGAGCCCAATTTTTATGCCCAAAAACGACATTGATCTAACCTATTGAAATCCCCAAAACATCAAAAAGGAGGTGAATCGTAAGGATGAATCGGGATGCTTTCTATTAACAATCCAGTAAACCATAAGGAGGTTTGAACATGGATGAAAATGAATCGTCAGAAGTATCTTGGAAGCAGGTCTTGGCCTGTCTTGTAGCAGCTGGATTTCTCCTAAATGGAGTTATGAAGTCCTGGAACAAACCGAACGCAAGTGCATAGAAAGAAGTTTTTAAAACGCTCATGTATCTTGGAGGGCAGTTTATTGTCTTTTTAGTTATCGTCGTTGTTGGTTTTACAATTTATTTTGTTACCAAAGCTGTTCTGGATAAATTTGAGGCCGCTTATCTTATGTGGGAAACCAATAGAAAGTGGCGAGATGATCGAGAGCTAGACCTTAAGGAAAGTAACAGGCTTAAAGAAAAAATCATTAGTCAGAACTCGGAGATTATCAATCGTGTGACTTGGGTTGAAATAAATCAGAAGGCACATGAAAAAGAGATCAAGGAATTAAAAGAGCAGCCTCAAGCGGCATCTCAAATGACCATGAACCAAATAGCCAGTGATCTACTAGGGAATAGAGACTGAGGTTTTCTCTTACTGTTCGTGATGAAAGTATAGTTAAGAATCTATCTAGTTTTGGTTTTTTAAGTAGTGATCAAATCCATCGTTTAATGTTTCTTGGCATTGATAAGAAAACAATGCTTCGTCGTCTTCGCTTGCTGCACCTAAGAAAAGTCTTAAGTCGTTTTGTGAGTTTTAAAGGTGGGGAGATCGTGTGGGCAATTCATCCTGAATATGCCAGAAAAGTTGCTTTAGATTTTATGATTAAAAGCATCAACCGTCAAAATCTTTTGTATGATCTTCTAGTAAACGATGTTCGCTTGAGTATGGAGCAATTGGGCGTATCTTTTCATTGGAATGACAAGTGGTGGAGTTCACACTACATTGGTCGAACACCCACTTTTAACAATTCGATTATACTGAGAGAAGTGGATAAGAGACAAGTTCAATGTTTAACGGGAGACGCTGGCACGGCTCCATTTTGAGGAGGGTGTAACAAACAAGGAGCTGGCAAAGCGGTTTAACGTCAGCGTTACTACTATCAAGGTCAAGCTCTATGGGTATCAATCAGGAAATCAGCAACTTGCTAAGATAAAGATAGATACAGTCTTGTACCGTTGACGGGTATACCTTTGTTTGGTATATTTATATGTGGCTATTATTAGTTTTGCCGACAAAGGCACTGAAGACTTTTTTTATACTGGGAAAGCTCCCTCTAAGGCAGTTTGGAAATCTGTCAGTTCCGTTGCTCGCAGGAAGCTAGATATTCTTAATTATGCCCATGAACTCTTCGATCTTCGTTCGCCGCCAGGAAATCGTTTAGAGGAGCTCAAAGGAAACTTGAAAGGGTGTTTTAGTATAAGAATTAATGATCAATGGAGAGTGATCTTTAAATGGACTGCCCAAGGTCCTAGCGATGTAAAAATTATGGATTATCATTAGTGAGGTATATGATGGACATGAAAAAACTTAAAAGGCGTCCAACTACGCCAGGTGAAATTCTCAAAGAGGAATTTCTTGAACCTTTGGGTCTTACCCAAAAGGTTTTAGCAGATCATCTTGATATTGATATTAAGGTCATTAATCGTTTAGTTAATGATAAAACTTCGATATCTCCAGCGTTTGCCTTAAAGCTTGGTTCAGCTTTTGATACTTCTCCTGAGTTTTGGCTAAATGCCCAGTTAGCAGTAGATTTGTATGATGCTCATAGAGAAATGGATGGAGATCTACCTGGCAAAATACATAAAGCAGGATAATTCTTGAGAAGAATATTAAAAGTTGTCCCGATATTTCCCTCCTTTATCATTTGGGAGGCTTCTTCATCGGAAATCCCATGCACAAAATGGGAAATTCTAATCAAGGCTCATGAAATCCAAGCTTACGAAAGAAAAGATGGTGTTGAAGTTGAACAATCAAAAAGAAAGACACATTGTAGAGCGAAATTTCCTCACGTTGAAGATTGGCAGGACAAGTTTACTGATAAAGCTTTAAGCGAATGGCCCAATAAGCAGGAATCCTTCAAATCTTGGTCACAGCTCGAAAAAGAGGTCGTTTTAAAGTTTCTCAATGAACAACCGAAAGTATTTCGTGATTTTAACGGCATTACATTTTTGAGAGGAATAAAGTCAATCAGTAAAGGCAACCCAGCATCAAGCGTTAAGAAGTTAAATGCAATTGCTCTATTTGATGACTTTTTTAACTCAAAAGAAAAATCTCAAATTCTAAGCCATGAATTCTCTCATCTACACATGGTCGAGTTAAATGAAGAAAAAGTTACTGAGTTAACTTATGAAATGGGATGGAGACTAAAAAATGGCGTCGAATTCATTAGATTAGACTCATATCCTCTTGTTAAGGAAGATTCAGGCGTCGACATTTCTGAAGACCTCGCTAACCATTTTGAATTATACCTACATAAACCAGATAAATTAAAAAAAATAAGTCCTGAAGTATTTAATAAATTAAAGAGCTTAGTTGGCCCAGAATTTAAATTGGAGCTTTGAATGAGAATTTACATATTTCTTTTCTATATCCTTTACTCATGTGCTTATTCATCTCCACCTGTACAGGAGACTAAATTAACGAAGATTCAAGAGGTTTGGGATTCAAAAGATCCTAAACTCGCACTTAAATATTTTCCTGAAATAAAAAAACTCAGTGAAGAAAAAGATAAATATCTTTTAGGTATTGGAAAAGCTGGCATGCCCACATTCGGAATTTATGTGAGTAAAAAAGATGAGAAAATACAAAATATTTTGTTTTGGTTAGATGTTAAGGAAAGAAACAGAGGGGCCGATTATTTAAAGACTAAATTACTTGCTGATGACTGGAAAAGCATTCCGATCAAAAGTACATCTGCTCATGTTATTGAAAAAAAAATATCCCACAATAGCGAAAAATTAGGCGTGTCTTTTATTTATGATGATTATGATCCTAAAAAAAGAGTCTGGATTGTCTATTGGGGAGCAGATCCCGCTAAAATTAATTTTTAAGTTCGGCCAAGAGAGTAAGTGGTGGGACCAGCAGGACTTGAACCTGCGACCACCCGGTTATGAGCCGGGAGCTCTAACCAACTGAGCTATAATCCCACTAATGAGCTTCTTAATTTACTTTAAGTGCTATTTTATGCCAAGAAGACTTCAAACAAAGTTTTTGACGCATATACTTTTAAGCTTTTCTGGTAATTCAAGCGCTCTTTTTTTATACTAAATCCATGACACTTATCCCTTTTGTTAAGTATTCCGCCAATGGAAACGACTTTATTATCTTGTCTGATCAGGCCAAGCTCACCCCGGAGATCGTTTCGAGGCTCTGTCATCGCAATTTTGGAATCGGGGCAGATGGTATTGTAACCTTGGGTCCATCCACAAAAGCTGACGCTAAAATGAGGATTTATAATGCAGATGGTTCTGAAGCTGAAATGTGCGGTAATGGGCTGAGATGTCTGGCCACTTACCTGGATGATATTAGCTCTCCAAAAAAAGACAATTATCTAATCGAAACCATGAATTCTGTTTATCCAACCTTTCGAAAAAATAAATCCTTTGCGCTAGAAATGTCAGAGATTAAGGATAAAAATATTTTGGACCTTTCTTCGTTTAAAGATTTTATGCAATCTTTTTACATCAACACAGGTGTTCCTCATTTGATCTTTTTGGCCCAAGAAATTCACAAAATAGACATAAAAAAAGTAGGAGCTTTCTATCGCTATCACTCATTATTTACAAAAGGAACCAATGTGACTTTTGTTGAAGTGGTAGATAATGATTCTAGAAAAGCCAAGGCACGCACCTATGAGAGAGGGGTTGAAGATGAAACTTACTCTTGCGGTACAGGTTTGACGGCCACTGCACTTGCCCTTGGCCATTGGTTTAATTGGTCAGGCGATATTCATTTACATACAAAGGGCGGCCAGCAGATTGTTTCACTTGGAGAGAAAGTCTTATACTCGGGTGAAGTAATTCGCTGCTTTAAAGGCGAAGTAGAACTGTGAAAGAAAGAGCAGATAAAGTACTCGCTGACCTTCAATTGGTTTCCTCACGCTCTCAGGCTAAAAGTTTGATTGAAAAAGGTGACGTCACCATAAATGGTGCTGTTATAAAGAAGGCGAGTGAACTAATTGAGCCAACTTCTAAAATCGAAATAAATGTACCGCTTTTTGTTGGCCGTGGAGCTTTCAAATTAGAGAAAGCTGTTGAAGAATTCAAAATCGATGTGAAAGACAAAATCATCATTGATGTTGGTGCAAGTACCGGAGGATTCACTGAAGTCCTTTTAATTAATGGTGCCAAACAAGTTTTTGCAGTTGATGTGGGACATGAGCAGCTTGCCGAAAAATTGAGAAACGATGCTCGAGTGGTTAATTTAGAAGGTACAAATATTCGAGATCTAGGGCAGTTGCCGGATCTTTGTGATGGGGCCGTAATGGATCTGTCTTTCATTTCCATTATTAAAGTTTTGGATCATGTAAAAAAACTTCTGAAACCCAATGCTTTTCTCATGGCATTGGTAAAGCCCCAGTTTGAAGCAGGCATAGAGAGACTACCGAAGGATGGAGTGGTAAAAGATGTGCGTGTTCGTCAGGAAATTCTTAATGAAGTTATTCATTACGCTGTAAACAATGGATGGACTCATAAACATACAATTCCATCACCAATTGAAGGCAAGAGTGGAAATGTAGAATATTTAGTTTATTTCTTTAAAGACTAGAGATCGAAATCGTATCTAATATTAAGAGAATTGATGGTATTGGTTTCAGGCAGATCACTTAAGGTTTTCCAAAGCTTATCTCTTTGATAAACGAAATTATAATCAAAAAATAAATTTCCTGCTAGATTGAAAATCAGCTTCAAATCATTAGATAAGTTTAAATTATCACCTTCAATTCTCCAAGATGCTAAATCCTGATAAGGCTTCACCCATAGAAGATTTTCGAAAGCTACTCTTTCATTGATTTTATTTTTTACAGCTAATCTGAATCCATGCCGTAAACCATTAACTTTCTCTTCACTTTTTAGGGCGTTGCTGATGACCTCAGTTGTCCTGATGTCATAGAGAGGAATATAACTTAAATCAAAATATTCCCAAGTTCGATTTTCAAATAGGTGCCAGGTAAAACCCATTGGACCAAATTGCCAGTGGGATTTAGGTGTGCCGAGCTCTGAGAAGCGCATAGAATTATAATTTAACAATGAGAGTGAGCTTGTATCTGGAGTCATCCGATGAATGACGAACTGGGCTTGCCCGGTAGTACTTTTAGTAGAAACTTCTTCTTTAGTAAGAGGATCCTTCATATGGGACTGCTGCTCTTCAAATTGAGTCAGTAAGCGGTATTTGGAAGCGACATTGCCTCCTCGAATACCATAGCGGTAACTTTCACCCTGATTAATTGATTGTCTGGTAAATGGAGAAGCAAAAACTGAAATTCGATAGTTAGAAAGATCCCTATTCAGCTGATCTCGATTGAGTGCTTTTTCTATAAATAGCTGACGTTTTTCAGGGCCAACAGTTTCAATTAAATCTCGTTCTGTTAATTTTCCCGGTAGATCTCCCTTGATGAAAAAAGGATCAGTTGAAGAAGCCGCCTCTTTATTATCATCCGGATCTGTGAATTTAAGTTCTCTATCTCTTAAAGCTGCCTGGGGAAAGGGAACTTCCTGATCAGCCATTCCTACGATTATGTAAGTGAAGTCTTTTGAAATTGATTCAGAATAGGGGATTCGATAAAGCTTCCAATAAGACATTGAAGATTTGACTCTGACACAAATTGCCCGTGCAGAGTAACCTTCATTTTCTTGAGAAAATTTAGCGTGGTCATTAAGAAGAATTCCATCCTCAATTCCACGATCGACTAAAATGATATTTTTATCCAGCACTTTTAAGATCTTTACACCATTAAGTCTTTCAAACGACTCAAGAGAATAAGCTGATAAAGATAAAAAGAAGCCCAAAATAATCCACATCTAAAAAGTGTAATCTATTTTGGGTTATTTAAAAGGAATTAGTAATTGATCACTGAATGAACTGGATGACCTTCTTCAGTAAACTTATTCAAAAAGGTCAGGTTAATCAGGATAGAGAGTGCTTTCACTTCGTAATTATTTTTTTGGCAAAGATTCATAACCGCTTTCAAAGTTCCACCAGTGGCCAGAACATCATCCACTAAAACCACGCGACTAGATTTTTGATTCACCAGCATTTCAAGAGTGTCTGAGCCGTACTCAAGCTCGTAGGATTCGGCAATGGTTGGAGGAGGCAGTTTTCCTTTTTTTCTAACGACAATAAAGCCTTTTCCTTTAAGAGTTGCCATGGCAGCTCCTAAAATGAATCCTCGTGACTCAATTCCAACAACGTAATCAATCTCGTCCCATTTTATAGTTTTTGCCATAGATTCTATGACTTCATGAAAACGATCCTGAAGGAGCGGGGAGATATCTTTAAAAATGATGCCTGCTTTCGGGAAATCAGGAACATTTCGAATGTGTGATTCAAATGGATGCATGAGAACTCCTGGAGAGTGAAAATTGCCCACAAAATAGCAAAGGATATGTCCAATTACTAGTCGTTGTCTCACTATATGACCAAAATACCAGGTTTAAGTTATTGAAATTGCAGGTTGTTCCTGGCCTTCAGCTTGCTCTATTAAGGGAAAGGATATTTATGCTTAGTAAAATATTATTTATTTATTTTGTACTTCTATCAGTTTGCGCCTTTGGCTCTGAGCATTCGAAAATGGATACGCTAGGGGTATCACCTGCCGGCCATATTGTGGCGTTGGAGGAATATGGATATACCCAATCAAAGCATACCTATTACGTGAATATTAAGTTTTTGAATGTATGGACCAAGGAATATGTTGGAACTCCAATCAATGTTGAAATGCCGGCTATACGTAAAAATCAATTAATGGAAGCCCGTAAAAGGGCTCGTGAATTGGCTTCTGGCGATCTTCAAAAATATAAAATCTCGGGTTAATTTTTTGCTATTCTCTAAGACCGTTGGAATCATCCTTGAGCGTTAGATTTGTTGAGTAGGCAAATTTGGCCAGTCTCAAAATGACATAATTTCCGCGATAAGATAAGTCAGGCTTTCTTTTGGGAAATTCATCCCATAGCCTTCAGGATTTATAAAATGTGCGGACTTCTCGCTTATGCTGGTGATGCTACTAAATTTGAAAATTTTAAAACTAAATTCAACGAACTTCGCCATCGTGGCCCTGATGATACTGAAATGTTAACTGTCGATAATGGATCAGCTACAATTTGTTTTCATCGTCTTGCGATAATGGATCCGACTCTAAAAGGTCATCAACCTTTTCAAGACGAGAGTAATGGCAACGTCATTATTTGTAATGGTGAAATTTACAATTATGAAAAGTTAAAAGCGATTTATGAGAAGTCTTACCAATTCAAATCTCACTCTGATTGTGAAGTTCTTGTTCCTATGTATAGAGAACTTGGTATCGGTCGGTTATGTGAACAATTAGATGCCGAATTTGCAGTCGTCATTTGGGATCATGAAAGACAAAAATTAGTTGCTGGTAGGGATCCCATCGGGATTCGTCCGCTGTTTTATGGTTATACTTCAGAAAATAAAATCATGTTTGCCTCTGAAGCAAAAGTCATTTTACCATTTTGTGATAAAGCTGAACCTTTTCCACCGGGTCATTATTATGATGGTGAAAATTTTGTACAGTATTTGGATTTAACCACTGTGATTCAATATAGTTCAAAGCCAATAGAATTACACTTAAAAGATATTCGAGAAAAACTTATTGAAGGTGTGAGAAAGCGCTTAGTAGCAGATGTTCCAGTAGGATTTTTACTTTCTGGTGGTCTTGATTCAAGTTTAGTCTGTGCCATCGCAACTCAAGTTCTCAAAAAACCAATAACAACTTTTGCTGTTGGACTTGATCATAATCCGATTGATATTTATTTTGCCCGCACTGTAGCTGAACATATCAAATCCAATCACAATGAAGTTTATTTTAATAAAGAAGATACTCTTGGTGTTTTAGATAAATTAATTTGGTATTTAGAAACTTGGGACATCACTACCATTCGTGCCTCAATCGGTATGTATCTAGTATGTAAACACATCCGCGAAAAAACTAATATTAAAGTCGTACTAACTGGTGAAATTTCGGATGAGCTTTTTGGTTACAAGTATACTGACTTTGCTCCTTCTCCAGCCGAATTCCAAAAAGAGGCCAAAAAGCGAGTCGATGAACTTTTTATGTACGATGTGCTTCGTGCAGATAGAAGTATTGCCGCTAATTCTCTTGAGGCCCGTGTGCCTTTTGGAGATTTAGATTTTATCAGAACAGTGATGGAGATTAATCCAGAGCTTAAAATGAATACTACTGGCATGGGTAAATATATTTTACGAAAAGCTTTTGACGGTATGAATATTCTACCAGAGTCAATTCTCTGGAGAGAGAAAGCAGCTTTCTCAGATGCTGTTGGACATTCCATGGTTGATTATTTAAAGGAGTTTGCTGATTCTAAATACAACGATCAAGAAGTTGCCACAGCTCATGAGAAGTATCCCCATGGGACTCCCTTCACCAAGGAATCCCTGCTTTATCGTGAAATCTTTGAGAAGCATTTCAAAGGCCAGTCACACTTGATCAAAGACTTCTGGATGCCTAACAAAGAATGGTCTAACTGCAACGTCTCCGATCCATCAGCACGCGTTCTACCAAACTATGGAAAATCAGGTAACGTTTAATTAAATGCCAACGGCCTTAAGCGCAGAATCGACGATGGTGCAAGTATCTGAAGCCATTGTTTTACATTCTTCCATCAACGCCACTCTATAATCGGCAAACTTCGATTCGGGCCGAAGGCGTTTTGTCATAACATTATAAAATAAGTTACCAGCTTCAGAGATTCCAATCTTAGAAATTACTAAGGCTGCCATTCTGTTTGGGATGCCACTTAAATCATGAACTCCGCAGTTATCATTTTCTTTTGTAGAAACACATCCTTCTTTAAAAGCCACAAAACGTGGAAGTTCTAAATCTCTCATATGCGAGGGTTGGGGTGAAAGACCTTTCTCGGGATGCATCATATCTCTTAAAGCTTCAGCTTTTTCTGCATATTTTCCATTCAGAATTGTTGCTCCAACAAGATAAGGCTTTTGTGGATTGTTATAATGAATATTAATTATGACACCAAAGACATCTGCCAAGTGTTCATTTAAACCACCTGATTGACCTTCATAATTCAAATTAGAAGTTGTTTGCACTACGGCATGAGTATATTCATGTCCAATAACATCTAAGGCATTGACCATGTTATCAATGCCATTGCGAGAACCAGCACCGAATAAAAATCTTGTTTGTGCCCAAGCAGCATTTTGTCTTTGACCAGTTAAATCAAGTGGAGAAAAAAATTTATTAACATTTACTGCAGCTAAAATATCAGCACCTTTATTATCCCAACTGTTACGAGAAAATTTTTCAGAAAAAAAATCACGAACTTTGGTTAAATTATCATGAGCTGCACGCGCATCCTTAGAAACAAAAAGTCCTACTTTTTTTCCATCATCTAAGACAAGTTTTCCACTTTGAAAGAAAATTAAAATTTCAGGTGCAAACTTTGCATCGTAAATTTTAATAGTTCCATTTTCAGCGAAAGAGGAAGTGGTAAAGCAGGCTAAAGCCATCATAATTGCAAGCAATTTCACGAATTGTTCCTTTGAGATTTGAGCGGCAGGAAAGTATCCCTAAATAGAAGGTGGTGCAGTAAGATATGTAAAAATGACAGTGTAGAATGAATAAAAAAACGGGGCTACAGGCAGAACTGCCATGCGCTCCCGAAGGAGCGCTTAAAAGCTATTTAATAGAACTGAAAGTTTCAAAAGTTGAAACTGGAGAGTCATAACCTTCAAAATAATGATGTCCACCAAGGATACCGATAGTTTTTTCACCTAATTTAAAGACTTGAGAGAAACCTTTTGTTTCTTTTAAACAGCGACCAGTATGACTCCATGTAGAGTAAATTAAATCCAAATCATAAATATGAGAAACATATTCATAATT
>CAMASK010000072.1 GCA_945860895.1 Bacteriovorax stolpii | reverse complement strand
AAAACGTGAATGGAAAAAACGGCTATTGAGAAATAGCCGTTTTTTTTTATTTTTGCTTCCAATCTCCTTTAACGCATTGCCTGTTTTTAGGTTTTCCCTATGCGATACTCAAAAAAAAGATTAAAATTATCTGTCTGCTACAAGCTTATGACTCCACTAATTGCAAGAGGTTCCCGTGACTAAAAAGCTCATTACTTCAGCTCTGCCTTACGTAAATAATGCTCCTCATTTAGGAAATATTATAGGATGTGTTTTATCGGCCGACGTCTATGCTCGATTTTGTCGCTCGATGGGGTATGAGACTCTTTATATTTGTGGAACTGATGGCTATGGTACCGCTACTGAAACGAAGGCTTTGGCCGAAGGTCTTTCCCCAAAAGAAATATGTGAAAAATATCATGTCATTCATGACGAGGTTTATAAATACTTTAATATCAAGTTTGATGCCTTCGGAAAGACATTTACTGAAACTCACGGTGAAGTAGTGCAGGAAATGTATCATGCTCTTGATAAGGCCGGAGCCTTGATTGAGCAAACCACTGAACAAACCTATTGCACGACTCATAAATTTTTAGCGGATCGTTTGGTGGAAGGAATTTGTCCTCATTGTGGATCTGATCAGGCACGAGGCGATCAATGTGATAGTTGTGGTAAACTTCTGAGTCCCACAGAATTAAAAAGTCCTCGCTGCATTCAATGTGGATTGACTCCAGTTGTGAAAGAAACAAAACATCTTTATCTCAATTTACCGAAACTCACTCCAAGGCTAGAAGCTTGGCAAAATAAATCTATGGCCGAAGGGGATTGGACTCAAAATTCAATTACCACCACTCGTTCTTGGCTCAAGCAGGGCCTTAACCCTAGACCAATCACGCGCGATTTAAAGTGGGGTGTGCCGGTTCCGAGAAAAGGTTATGAAGAAAAGGTATTCTACGTTTGGTTTGATGCCCCGATTGGTTATATTTCTATTACTAAAGAATATTTCCCTGACACCTGGAAAGACTGGTGGTTGGATGCCAAAGATGTTCAACTTTATCAATTTCTTGGCAAAGACAATATTCCTTTCCATTCAATCATTTTCCCGGCCTGCCAAATTGGCTCTGAAAAAAACTGGACCATGGTTCATCACATGAATGCCACCGAGTTTTTGAATTATGAGAATAAAAAATTCTCTAAATCAAAAGGCGTGGGAATTTTTGGGCCTGATGTCATGTCACTTGAGTACCCAGTGGATTACTGGAGATTCTATCTACTATCGGTGCGGCCTGAGAAGCAGGATTCAAATTTCTTATGGTCTGATTTCTTTGATAAAATAAATAATGAACTGAATGATAACATTGGAAATTTAATAAACCGCGTACTCGTTTATTATAAGAAAAATTTTTCTGGCCCCCTAAAAGCATACGAGTACAAGCATGAGTCCCATCAGGCCTTCCTAGAGGAGCTAAGAACCCTTAGCGAGGCCGTTACTGCAAACTTGGAAAATGCCGAACTAAGAACGGCGGTGAAAAATATTCTTTTAATTGGTA
Organism: Bacteriovorax stolpii; assembly: GCA_945860895.1. Taxonomy (GTDB): domain Bacteria; phylum Bdellovibrionota; class Bacteriovoracia; order Bacteriovoracales; family Bacteriovoracaceae; genus Peredibacter. The sequence continues at coordinate 9,831 of CAMASK010000072.1, read as the reverse complement.
ATGCTGCCAATCGTTTTTTTCACGAGCAAGAGCTCTGGACCAAGATCAAAGAAAATCCGGCCTATGTTGAAGAGACTTTTACCCTTTTAATCCATGTCATTCGTAATTTAGGAGTCATGCTTCAGCCGTTTATTCCTGAATCTTCCGATAAGATTTTAAAAATGGTCAATGCAACAGACGCAAATTGGAAAGATTTAATGAATTTGCAAAATCTTACAGGGGTGATCATTAATGAGCCAGAAATCGTCTTCAGAAAGATTGATGATGCGGCCATCTCATCTCTGAAAGGTCGTTTTGGTGGTGAGGCCAGTCCCTTTGAAAAAATCGACATCCGAGTGGGACATATTAAATCCGTCGATCTTCATCCAGCTGCTGACCACTTGTACGTTGAGAAAATAGACATCGGTGACAAAGTAATTACCGTCGCTTCTGCTCTAAGAAAAACTCATACTCCTGAAGAGCTGCTTAATAAAAAAGTTCTTTTAGTGGTGAATCTTGAACCGGCCGACTTCAAAGGTGTCACTTCTGAAGGGATGGTTTTAGTTGGCACTCAAGGCAAAAAAACTGAGCTTCTGGCAAGTGATGAGTGGAAGACCGGTAGTCGCCTTTACCGTAAGAACTATAAGCAGGAGCCTTCGGCCTTGATTAAGTTCGAACAGTTTTTGGAAGCTAAGATGGAATTGGTTGATCATAACCTCACATTTTCGGGTGATGTGGTTTATGTAGATGAGAGTCCTGTCAAATCAGTCCTGCTTCCCAAAGGTAAAGTTAAGTAAATTACAATTTGGTGGCAAAATGAGCGAGCCCATTAACTACTGATTGGTAGATATTGTGCTCGTAGATTTTTTCTTTTCCAAAAGTCTTAATCAAATTTTCTTTGATCATGGGAAATTGTGAAGTTCCTCCCGTGAGACAGATCTGATCTACCTGATCGTACGTTATTCCTGACTGCTTGAAAACTTCTTCCATTGTGCTCATGACTTCTTCAATAGTGGGAAGAACTGATGTGTGATAATCATTTTGAGTGATTTTCTGCTCAATGGATATTCCCGGATACTCATATTGGAAACAAGCTTCAGTCTTTTTTCCGAGAGCTATTTTAGTTTTTTCAATTTCGTTGAATAGGGGAAACCCTAATTGGCCTTCTACTAATGTAAAAAGCTGATGCATCTTTTTTTCATCCTCTTTTGAAAGTGCAAATTTATTGATGTGTTGAAGAAACTCCCAGGTATCTTTTTCACGTAGATGAGTGATATGGGCAGGAGAGCAGATTTTCTTTAAAAGATTTCGGGGAAAACTTAGAATATTTGAACTACCTGGTAGCTTATATTCAAAGGATGATCCAAAGTGAGGGGCAATATAATCTCTCATCATTATCCCATCGAGGGCATCACCAGCAATAAAGATCCCACTTAAACCCAGTATATCTTCTGATGTAAATACACCTTTATGAAATCTCATAAGAGTGAAGTCAGAAGTGCCTCCACCAAAATCAGTGATTAGAACGATTCGCTCTTCTTTGTTTGAGTTGATATAATCAAGTCCTGCGGCCACCGGTTCTGGGCAGAAAGTGACTTCTTTGAAACCAGCAAGTTCGGCGGCTCTTTGCATGCGGTTTTGTGCCAATTGATCATTTTCTTTTTCCAGAGAGTAAAGTGCCGGTCTTCCCAAGACTATTTTTATCACGTCTTGATTAGTATACTTATTGGCCCGCTTTCGCATCTCTCCTAAAAATACTGCCACCATTTCCGAGATGTTCAAATTTTTATTATGCACAGAAGTTCCAGTATAGCCCGGTTCTGGTAAAAATTTTTTGATTGATCTAAAAAATCGACCTTCACCATCATGAGTTACATATTCTTTGATGGCCTCATTTCCATAAAACCAGATATGACTTTCAGGAGTATAAAGTAATGAGCGTAAAACGAGTTGTGAACCCTCAAGGGGAATGGGTGTGATCATCCCTGTATCAGAGACATGACTTAGTAATGAATTTGAAGTTCCAAAATCAATTGCGTAATAACTCACTTTTTTCCTGAAAAAAAACGATGGTAGTCAAATCGACGATTGCCCCATTTATTAATTGTAATTTGGTTTTTTAAATTTTCTAATCATTTTTTTGGATTTTAGACAAAGACTTATGGGACTTTATGGAACCACGTGCATATAAGGTATCATTACAACCCCAAACCAAAAAATGGCCAGAATGCCTAAGAAGATGTTCGTCACGTCTATGAAAATGTCTTTTTTCATGAACGCCTCCTATAGGTATATTATAGCACTTGCCCCTATCAAATTGAAGGGGGGAAGAAAATGGCCTATTTTCTCAAGTATTTGAAATATTTAAATGTAGTTATTTGAAATAGTTTTATTTACAATTTGAGGATGAATAAAGAAAAATTTGATGTGCTTTCGACAAAGTCGAATCGTGTGGGAATTACTGGAATAATTGAAAGAGGGCTGCGCTCCTTCAGAAATGCTGGATTTATCCTAATGATCTCCCCAATTGCACTCCTATATGTGATCTGCATGGGTTTATCCCTTACACCCGGAGTGATGTTTTTTAATGCAGTTTCAAAACTTACTGCCAATTATCATCCTTTAATTCATGGAGTGTCTTCGGGGCTTAGTGTAGCCGCTGGGTTTTTCATGTATGGGCTGACTCTTATTTTTGTTGTCCCTGTATTCAACAAACTTCTTCCTCTTAAAGTAAAGCCACTTCGAAGTTCCTGGTTTTCAATTTCTGTTTTACCTTGGTATTATCACAATGCTCTCACTTATCTTGTTCGTTATACTTTTTTAGAATTTGTCACCCCAACTCCTGTGAATAAATTATTTTTTCAAATGATGGGTATGAAAGTTGGCAAGGGTACCATGATCAATACCACCAATATTTCAGACCCTTGTTTAATTGAGTTGGGTGATTATGTGACCGTTGGAGGCTCAGCAACACTTGTTGCCCATTATGGAATGAAAGGCATGCTAATTATTGATAAACTAGTCATTGAAGATAATGTGACTATTGGATTACGGGCGGTTATTTTTGGAGATGTCATCATTGGTAAAGGGGCTTCAATTAAGCCTAATGATGTGGTTCTGCCTAAGGCCAGAGTATCAGCTTATGTAAAGCCCGAAGATCCTGCTCTTCATAGTGCGCAATAGCCCTCTAGGCTTGTCAGGTTATAATCTTAAGATTAATTAAGTCTGCTTTATGTTTTAAAACTGCCCTAAATTAATGGTGCTGGGATCTCAAATTCCCCATTGAATTCTGATACTTAGTTTAGTTGAAAATCGCTAGCCTTATCTTTGATGCAAAAAATTTCCTCATAAAATGTTAAGAACTTTGTTTTATGGCCTCTAAGAAGAGTTTGATTCCGTTAATGAAAACTCTATACCAACACCATTGAAAGCGAGCAGTTCCTTATGTTTTAATTATTTATGGCTGAAATCAAATAGCTAATTAATTTACACTGGTTTTTTTTAAGAGACAATTTTTCCTAGTTTCCTTCATTTACACTCCTTTTTTAAAGATTTATTCCAAAATGACGATTTTATTAATATGAAAACGAAACTATCAATTTTATTTCTCCTGATCATCTCTTTCACCCTTCTCACTAGTTGTAATGGAAACATGAATCCTGAAGATTTGGGCATTTCTCCATCTGCAGCTGTGGAGGAGGGTCCAGGTGGAAATAATTCGACCACTGGTTTATTTATTATTTCAGGTAACAATCAAAGTATCCAAACAGGATCTACGACGGGACAAACCTTAAAAGTTCAAGTTCTAGAAGATGGTAAACCACTAGCTAATAAGACCGTTATTTTTTCCCAAAAATCTGTTTTTGGTGGAGCATTTTCTAATTCGGCCCCACTCACTGATGGTGATGGCTATGCCGAAACTCACTATACGGCCGGTCTTATGTCATTAGATGGTTTAATTACTGCTCGATATCTTGAAAAAGAAGTTGATTTTGGTATCTCCATCATTCCTCAATCCACCAAAACGATTTCAATTGTTTCTGGAGATAGTCAGCCAGGAGTTGTCGGCCAAGATCTTCTAATGCCCTTCAAAGTTAGAGTGATTGATAGCACTTTACAGCAGCCAATTCCAAATATTGCGATTAAGTTTCAGGCCCTCACTTTAGGAGGAAATTTTTTAGGAAATTTAACCCAAACTGTAATGACCGATTCATCCGGAGAGGCGACAGCTATTTACACTCAGGGTTTCGCCTCTGGGACAAACTCCGTTAAGGCTTTCATACAAAGCTCACCTTCAGACGAGGTCACATTTTTATCTGCTGCCTCTGCTGGAAGTGCCAGTGTTGCACATTGTGAAATTTCAGCACCTGCGGGCAGCCTAGTTGCAGATGGAGCGAGCTATAAATCAATCACTCTTACGTTAAAGGATTCATTTGGAAATATTGTTTCAAATGGAACTGGTAAAACAGTTGTTTTTTCTACTACTCAAGGGTCCATGATTGGAAGCGTAAGTGATAATGGAGATGGAACCTATACTCAAAATTTAAAAGCCCCGAGTGTTAAGTCTGGTGCTGTAGCTGCTGTGTCGGCAACAATTGATGGTGTAGCAATTACTGCAATTAAAACTATTTCAATTGATGAGAATACTCTTCCATCTGGTCTTTACCTCTTGGCGGGAAATAATCAGGTCATCTCTGCATCAACTACAACCGGGCAAACTTTAAAAGTTCAGCTCTTAGTGAATGGGCAACCAGCTACAAATAAAACAATTAATTTTACTCAAAAAACAATGACGGGTGGAACCTTTGAAAATCCTAGCCCCGTCACAGATGGAGATGGGATCGCTGAGACTCACTATATTGCCGGACCTACAGGTGGAACTGGGACTATTAGTGCAAGATATTTGACTGATGAAGTGGTTTTCGGAATTACTGTAACAAATATATCGGCAAAAACAATTGCCATGGTTTCAGGGAATAATCTGTCTGGGGTCGTTGGGCAAGATCTTTCTTATCCCTACAAAGTGAGAGTGGTTGATGCCGTTTCAGGCAATCCTGCTTCTAATATTGCTGTTAGATTTCAAGCTCTCACTGCAGGTGGAAACTTTAGCGGAAATTTATCAGAAACAATAAATACAAATTCTTTTGGTGAAGCCACTGCAACTTATACTCTTGGTTATGGGGTTGGTGCCAATTCTGTTAAAGCTTATATTTTGAACACACCCACAGAGGAAGTTATTTTTAATTCCACGGCTTCTATCGGTAGCGTTAGTGCTGCTCAGAGTATCATTTCTGCGCCAGCGGGTGGATTAACGGCCGATGGAACAAGTTATAAAACGATCACTCTAACACTTAAAGATTCTTTCGGAAATACCATCACAAATGGGGCCGGACATACGGTTATTTTTTCGAGCACGCAAGGAACAATGATTGGAACTGTCGCTGATAATGGTGATGGAACATATACGCAGAATTTAAGAGCTCCACTAACTCGAACAGGAGCAAACGCCGTCGTAAGTGCAACCATTAATGGTTCTACCGTCACTTCAACAAAATTAGTTCCAATCATTTCAGGTAATGTTGATCTTGCCCAATCTGCAGTCACAAGTGAGCAAACTTCTATTGTGGCCAATGGTTCAGCTTCAACAATAATAAAAGTCATCTTAAAAGATCAGAATGGTAACCAAGTAAATTCTGGTGGTGAAACGGTGGTCATCTCAACATCTACAGGTATTTTACTTGGTTCTGTTGTCGACCAGGCAGATGGAACTTATACTCAGGTGCTTCGTTCATCTACTTCAGTGACTTCTGCGACTGTTAGTGCAACTGTTTCAGGAGTTGCTGTTGGAAGTTCAACTACTGTAGCGTTTGTTCCAGGGCCGGTTGATGTAACGAAGTCTATTCTCACGGCCACTCCCATCAACATTCCACCGGATGGTCTCTCTTCTTCTTTGGTAATTTTGCAACTTAAAGATGCTTATGGAAATAACCTTAAAGCAGGTGTTGGTGATACGATTAGTTTTCTCACTGATAGAGGAACTTGGCTTGGATCACTTTATAATCATGGTGATGGGACCTATTCTCGTTTTCTACAGGCCGCAACTCAAAGTGGAGTGGCAGCAATTTCGGCTTCGTATTCTGGAAGCGCAATTGTTGATGAAGCGATAGTCTATTTCTCGACAGCGGCTTCAGGCCCTAGTCTTTTTAACTCAACGGTTGAATTAATTGGTAATGATGTTCTTGCAGCCGATGGAACTACAACTGCAACTATTAAAGTTACACTCCGGGACAGCAATAATTCTAAAATGCCGGCCGGTGGAAGTAATGTTCTTCTCAGCACCACAGGAGGAACTCTTCTTGGATCAATTAAGGACAATGGGGACGGTACTTACACTCAACTTATCAGAACCAGTACGACTCCGACTGGAACTGTTGTTGTTAGTGCGACTGTTGATGGTTTAAATATTACAGATACTGCATCATTAACTTTCTATGGTCCTATTAATTTGGCCAACAGTACATTAACTTCTTTTCCATCTGCCATTGAGGCCAATGGTGCTTCCACAAGTTTAATTGTACTTAAAGCATATGATGTAAATAACACGCCAATACCTGTGGGTGGAGTTACTGGCCTTACTGTAGCACGGACCGCAGGTACGGGGACGTTGACCGGGACTATTCTAACCGATAATAGTAATGGAACTTACTCTCAAGTAATTACTGCACCTGCATCCGTTGGAAATGCAACTCTTACGTCTTATATGAACGGTGTGCCTTTCAATGATAATACAACTATTGAATATTTTCAGGCGCAAACATTACCCTCTGTCATTGATTGCGCGAATATAGCCTCATTTAAAAATAAGGCGCTGGTTATTGATAACATTACGTTACAGATTAATACACATGGAACCACATCTTGTGCAGCGGAGTTTGTTTTTACCAACATTATTCTTAGAAACAACGCAGTTTTAACTCATACTATTGCAGCTGCAACCAGTAACGCTTATGGGATTGAACTTACTGCGGATCAAATCTTCATAGATTCTACAAGCCAAATTAACGTAAGTGCAAAAGGCTATTCATCTTCCTCAGCAGGTATATTAAGAGTGCCTAGTTCCGCTGGTGGACTAAATTTAACTGGATCAAATTATGTCGGTGGCTGTCACGGTGGAATTGGCGGCAGAAATCAAGGCTCTTCTACTTGTCAGGCCTATGGTAATCCATTTTTTCCTTTCGAACTTGGATCAAGTGGAGCTTATACAGATGGTAACTGGCGCTCAACCACCGGTGGTGGGCGGGTAAAATTAAAAGTCTTAGGCATACTAAGCAATGACGGAGCAATTAAAGCTGATGGTCAAGACGCTACTTCATCAGGGAATAACTATATGATGGGTGGTGCTGGAGGAAGTGTTTTTGTCGATGCGAAGACCATTACGGGTACAGGAACATTCACTGCCAATGGGGCCAATACCAATGGCTCTACAACGACTTGTAGTGGTGGAGGCGGTGGTAGGATCGCACTTTACTATGAACAAATTGGTGGTGTTTTTGCCAGCACAGCGACCATGTTTTCTAAACTCCAGGCCTTTGGTGGGTTATGTTCTACCTCTGCTACTACCAATAATGGTGGGGCCGGAACAATTTTCTTAAAATCGTCCTCTGAATCTTATGGCGATATGATTATTAATAATAACTCTGTAGTTGCTGGCAGTAGTTATTCTTCTACTCCATTAAATACGCCTGCAATATCTTATGCAACGAATTTAACTTCAACTGTATTAACAAAGATCGGTGGTTTTGTACCAACTTACACTGGTCGCTTTCCTTATGAGGGTTACTATCTAGATCCAAATACCGTTCAGAACGCTTCCTCTACTAAAGTAGATAATCAATTCTTTAAAATTACGGGCGGCTCTGAGAACTCTATTAATTTAACAGGTGGCGATCCTACCTTGGTTAATACAAATCTTCTGACTCAACCGTATCAGCTGATGATGGTCTTAAATAGTCTTGAAATTAGAGGGAAAGCACTCGTGAGTGGAGAGGCACCTGTGGTTGTGAAGAAAGGTGACATCTCAAGTAATGATACAAATACGATGAATATTCAGGGATATCCTCTGAAAGGTCTGGATCCATTTGAAATGACCAACGTCGTGATTGACCTCGTTGATCAGCCTCTAGCACTAATTGACTTTACATTAAAAGATTGGAAAGGGTTGACTCTGAAAAATGGTTCAGCAACCTTCATAACCTCATATGTATTAAGTGCCCTGACGCTTGATAAAATGGCCGTCACAGCATCTGTTCAAAGAAAAAACTACTTATTCGATGTCTCTGGTAACTTTTTAATGCAAAATATTTCGAGTATCACTCAAGCCGCGACTGTAGATTTACTTACGCCAGGCATGGAGTACTCAATTGAATTAAGGGCCGGGAACGTAAGCATTAGTGCTGATTCATCTATCAATGCGAGTAATAAGGGCTATTACGCTAGAAATACTTCTAAATGCCAGACTGTAGGAAATAGAGAAGTCACGAACACTACTTATTACGCTGGCTCGCACGGTGGGAATGGTGGTAGTGGAAATATTTATGGCAATTTCATGGATCCCTATTATTCTGGAGAATCATGTCTTTGCAAAGACTATGGTATTGATGGAAACAACACCCGTGGCGCCGGCGGAGGGATTGTTCGCATTGACGCTGGAACAGGAAATCTTAACATCAATGGATCCATTAGTGCTGATGGAGAAACATTAAGCTCAGGATACTATTGCAGTAATGGTGGTGCTGGTGGATCTATTTACTTAAAAGGTGGAGCATTAACTGGTGCTGCAACACTTTCTGCTCGGGGTGGTGGCGCTTCATCTGCTGGTGGTAACGGAAATGGAGGTGGAGGAGGTCGTATTGCGATTCATGGCTCGACCTTTTCTGGAAATTTTACTGGCGTTGCCAACCTAACAGGATTTGTTAAAGCCTGGGGAGGTCGAGGGAACACTAGACACGGCTCGGCCGGTACGATTTATATTAAAGATAAAGAAGAGGCTTATGGTGACTTGTTACTTAATAATGATAATAACACTCAGAGCTTTACTACGTCTTTAAAATTACCAAGTGCCAATAGCTCGAGTGTGGATCAAACCTCTCTTGTCATGGACACTTCGTACAAGGAATTAAGTCTCGATACAGGCTATTTAAAAGGCCTCTATCTCAATCCTAAATCGAATCAAAACACTACTGCAACGACTAGTGATGATACGCTTTTCTTAGTCACAAACCACGCAGATACAACTCTTACGACTGCTGGAAATTTGAGAAGTACTGGTGCTGTTGACGGCTCACCTTTTTCTCTTGTAGCGATTTTAAAACGATTGGAAATCACTAATGGTGCCCATTTAACGATCTCTGGTGGGGGACATTTGCGGGTAGAGACAGGTGATTTAAAATCTGCCCCGGGTGTTTTAAGTATTCCCAAGCTGGGCATACAAGGAACAGGCTATTTTGATTTGAGTGCCCTAAGCTCTGCAAGTTTTGATCAAGTGACTTGGGCAGCGACATTTCTCCCTTTGTTTGGAAATAGTGTGAGTTTTACAACTTCAACACTTGAAGTGAATACTCCCTTTAAGTATTCAGGTGATTTAACTCTATCTCAAACGACTTTAACGTCTAAGATTCAGAGGAAAAATTATCTAATTGATATTTCTGGAAATTTAACGGTTCAAAATACTTCCACCATTGTTCAAGGTTCGACCTCTGAATTATCTACTCCAGGGCAAGAGTACTCAATTGAGATTCGGGCAGCGAACTACACGCAAAGTTCTGACTCAAGTATTAGAGCTGATGGTAAAGG
>CAMASK010000071.1 GCA_945860895.1 Bacteriovorax stolpii | reverse complement strand
AAAGAGGTTGCCGCAGCACTAGTGGACTGGAAAACACAGAAAATAATCTGATTGAATTAAAGAAAAGATTTAATCAGTATATGGGATCTTTAAGTATTCTTGATCCTTCCTTAATAAAAGACGGGCCAAAAAGAGTCGATGCTTTTTTTGATTGTTTTGAAGATATTGCCGCAAAATTAGATACTGATGTAAATGCTGCCTTTCTTGGTGATCCTGCAGCTTATTCTAAAGAAGAAGTGATTATTACTTACCCTGGCTTTTACGCAGTTTGCATCTATCGCTTTGCCCACGCACTCTATGAATTAAAAGTCCCTCTGCTACCGCGTTTAATGAGTGAATACGCTCACGAGAAAACGGGTATTGATATTCATCCCGGTGCTCAAATCGATGAAAGTTTTTTTATTGACCATGGAACTGGAGTGGTTATTGGTGAAACATCTGTCATCGGGAAAAATGTCAAAATTTATCAAGGTGTGACTCTTGGAGCCTTGAGTGTGAAGAAAAAACTTCAATCTATTAAACGTCATCCGACGATTGAAAATGATGTAGTTATTTATGCGAACTCCAGTATTCTTGGAGGCGATACAGTGGTAGGCCGAAATTGTGTGATAGGCGGAAACGTCTGGCTCACTCAAAGTATTGCGGCCGGTAGTGTTGTCTTTAACAAACTTGAAATGGGTCATACCCTGGGAAACCCCGATGGAAATAGCCCAATCTAAAATCGCCAACTGGATTAAAGAGAAAAAAGAATTTAACTTTCTGGATGTTCGTCGTGATGATGAGCGTGAGAAAGCAACTTTGGGAGGATTGCATATTCCTTTGCATGAACTTGAAGCACGTTTTGAAGAATTGCCGAGAGACAAAAAGCCCCTCATTATTTACTGCCATCATGGGGTAAGAAGCTTATATGCAACCCAGTTTCTCAAGTATTACGGTTTTGATGCTCTTTCTTTGGCGGGCGGAATTGATCTTTGGTCACTAGAGATTGACCCGACTATTCCTCGCTATTAGAATAAAACTCAGGAGAATCACTATGTTCGGAATCCCTTACAAAATTGTCGCTTCAGTTCTAGTAGGTTCGGCCATTATTCTGGCAGTCGTTTTTGTGGTTGGTATCCCCTTAAACTTTATCATGTAGTTCAATTTATTCTCATGATCCAACACCATTCAGTCGAACAGTAGCTGAATGGATATCGCCAATTATTACATCAAAACTTTAACTGCTGCGGCCACTAATCTTGGACCTGTGATTATTTTTATCGTGGTAGGCTACTTCGTATTTATCAAGCTACCTTTCTCATTTATGATCAAAGTAAACAAAGACCAAAAATCCCATGACTCTGAGGCAAAAAAAGATGCACCACCCGTTAGCTTGAAAGAGCTACAGGATAAAATTCGTCTGGAACAAAGCACGTACCAGGAAAGACTGGATAAAGCCCGGGAAGAAAAAGAAAAAAAACAGCGCGAGTATCAAAGTAAGCAGAAAAAAGAATCTGAGAAAGAAAAAACGCAGGATAAAAAAGAAGATAAACAAAAAACGAAAGAACCACCAAAAAAACTAGTGGAAAAATTAACTGATGCCGAAGAATTATTTGAATTGCGCCCGGGGCAGACCTTTACTAAAAACGAATTAAAAAAACGCTACCATGAACTCATTCGCCAAAATCATCCGGATAAAGTGGCTGCCATGGGAGCAGATTTTAAAAAACTGGCAGAGAAGAAAACGAAAGACATCAATTCTGCTTATGAACAATTAAAAAAGAAAGCAGCTTAAATCTCCAGTTAAATATGCGTGCTTGTCTTGGCAATATACTTCATAAATTAGCATTAAAATAATTCGTTGATGTTTTTTAATAATTTTTCAGCTTTCTTTTTTTCCATGATATTTTCGGGCCCAATTTCTGGATGTGAATCGGCTTTAGAAGCGAGAACATCTTTCAAAAGCTTGTCAAATTCTTGTTTGTTTGCTTCTTTAGTCCAATAAACTTCTGCCATTAGCACCTTAGTCCCAAGATAATCAGGAGCCTCAATAATAGATTGATCAAAGTGAACTTTACTTTTCTTCATGTCACCACCAGCAAAATTTGGAGCAATGGCAAAGTAGCCTCCCCAATAGCGGTCATGAGCTCCAAAAAAGTAATGAGGATCAAGTGTTTCAACTCTCTCAACCATTGCCTTTATGCTTGTTTTAAATTTTAAAGTAGCAGCTATTCCCGTAGCCTTTGCCCATTTTCCTAAATTAGCAGCAGTCCAATAGAGGGCAGGGACTTCTGTAACTTTTAACTTATTCAAAGACTCGTCAACTGTTTTTCCAGATTTTACACTTTGCTTAAACTCAGCATTGGTGGCCATTGCCATTTCACCGTAGCTGGCACCTTTTTCATAATATTTTTTCTTATTTGCCACATTTTCATGATGATATTCGGCGCAGAAATAGTAACCACGGGTTAAATAGATCAAAGGCTCAATGTCAGAAGGATTAGCAGCATGAAGGGATTCAAAACGATTAAGAGCATTTTCAAGATCTGCTTTTATCGAACGATTTTTCCAAAATTCCATAGCTTCTTTCTTAAGTTTGGTAGTCTCACTTGAACTTAATGAAATAGATTCTGTTTTTTTTTCCCAACCAGCATCCCGGGAAGCACATGCGACGATGATCAAACAGAATAAGGGGATCATTTTTAGAAAGTAATTCATTAGAGACGACTCCTTAAAAACACGATGAAATATGAGGATAAGAAAATTTTAATTGATTAGCTATATTATTTCATACCCGAGCAACACACTTACTCTTTTTTTAATGGTTTGAATTTAATTTCAAAGCTATTCTCAAGAGATGAAAATTATGGTGCTTAATGCTCAGGATCTTTTTTTATTCATGGACAAGCATGATCAAGGCTCTTTGGAAGATCTAACCGAAATAAAATGGCAACTCATGAGTTCAAGCCTCTTCAATAATAAAAGTAAAAACAAAACATTCTCCTTGGCCCAAACTATCAAGGACTCACAAGCTGACATTGTCATGATGACTGAAGTTGGTGGACATGAATCCCTACATAATTTCGCCCGTTTTCTGTTGAATGATGAGTATAGCTCAATGTCACTTCCATCGAATTCAGATCGAGGAATTGATCTAGGGTATCTGGTTAAAAAGGATCTCCCCTATGAGCTGGCGCTTCATTCACATATTGATTTTGACCTACCCCATCCCGCCCGCCGTTTCTCCAGGGATGTTCTTCGCCTTGATTTGATCAGGGATCAAAAGATTGAAATGATTTTTTTATTGGTTCACATAAAATCTAAGCTAGATTTAAAACGTGCTGACTTTGAAGGCCGAACACGTCGAGTACTTGAAGTTAAGGGACTTTTAGAAATTTATAAAAAACTATTGGTGCACGATGTTCCCATCCTAGTGGGTGGTGACTTCAATGGACACGCTGGAGAAAAAGATACAGAGGAAGAGTTTAAAGCAATTTATGCCGAAACTGATTTGAAAGATATAGCCTATTTGGCCAAAGTTCCTGAAGATGAACGATTCAGCTACATTTACTTCAATCGCGGCGGCAACCGCTTTGTCCAACAAATCGATTATCTATTCATATCAGAAAAGTATTCTCATCTGGTTGATGACAGCGAGTGCTATTTTCCTCGTTATAAGTCCCCTCAAGGCATGCCCCTTCCTGTACCAACTAGAATGGAGCAAAAATCCTCACTGCCTTCTGATCACTATCCGTTTTTAGGGAGTCTTAGAATTTAAAAAAAAGGCATCGCAGCAATTTAATCTACTGGCCTTTTTAAGGGGTTATGCTATTTTTTACGGATAAAAATTAACACTTTTCCCAATTCTGAGAGGAAACATGTCCTACGAGAACAAAAAAGATCCAAAAGACAAAATCCGTATTGATATTACTGATGGCTTCGCTGTTGAGCGTGCGCTGAAAAAATTTAAGCGTCTTTGCGATGCTTATGGAATCGTTAAAGAATATCGAGCTCGTGAAGCTTATGAAAAACCTTCAGTCAAAAATAAATTGAAGCTTGAGAACGCTGAGAAACGCAGAAATAAGACAAGTTCTAAAACTCGTTCTTCAAAAAAAATCTAATTCAAAGACTACCTTTAGTTTCAAATGAGAACCACACTTAGAACTGTGGTTCTCATTTTTTGCCTTGCTCTGATCTTCAAGATCCAGATTTTTGACTTTCCCTGATCATTGAAAAAACCTAAGCCTAAGAAAGGCCCCAAACCTGGTTCCAAATCATTTTAAAGTGGTCTGGACAAATCACTTGGTACTCAGGCATTCTCGTAAGTCTATGAAAGAGCTGAATTTCTATTTTGATTTTTTATCACCTTTTAGTTTCTTCGCTTATAAGAAAATTGCTTTAGACAAGGAACTCAAAGTTAATTACAAACCTGTGGCGCTGGGACCTCTTTTGAATCATTGGGGCATCAAAGGTCCGGGTGAGGTTCAACCCAAAAGAGAATTTCTTCTCAAGCAGTGTCTTCGTTATGCCATAAAAAATAATCTCGAATTCACGACGCCTAAAACTCATCCATTTAATTCTCTCTACGCTTTGAGACTCTCGCTTAAATCCACTGCTGGCGATCTTCAACCAACGGTCATAAAGGCACTTTGGGAAGCGGGCTGGGAAAATCGCATTGATATGGGTGAACCCGAGGAATTACAAAATGTTTTAAAAGCAGCAAACCTTCCGGCCGAAGAATTATATGAAAAAAGTTTTTCAAAAGAAGCTAAAGTAGAATTGAAATCAAATATTCAGGAAGCCATTTCATTCGGAGTATTTGGTGTGCCGAGTTTTGTAGTGGATGAAGAATTATTTTGGGGTAATGATGCTCTTGAAGACCTTTATCATTTTATGAATGGTACCGATCAACTAAATCGCCAGAAGCTTGAATCCTTATTAAACTTTACACCCCGGGCAGCCTCGCAATCCCTATAGTTAACCATACAGATCAACTAATTATTCACCTATAACAAAAAATTCGAAATTAACCGAATAGATATATATGCCTAAACTGACAAAAATCGAACTTCTAGCGGAGCATTTGATAAAAATTATATCCGAAACCAATGGGATCACTCTAGCTGATACCCTAGAGCTCGCCGTAATGGGTGAGAACGACAATCCTCAGGTGAGAAAAACGTTACAAGAATTCAGACGGCTTATTTATGGATTTCAGAGTGACGAAGTGGATATTAAAACCTTACTTACTCATCCGGTGGCATCGGCTTTGTTCATTTTCTTTAGAAAATTTCCCAAACCCTATATAGAAGAACATATTCATTTAACGGGTTCGTTATCAGCTGACTTCATACATCCTCATCTGATGAATTTACTGCAAGGCCCAAACCGTGAAGTTTACATCAACATCATTGATAAAGTTTATGGACCAGGAACTGCTGAAAAAATTAAAACAGTAGAAGATGTGGATAACCTAGTGAGATTGAAAGACGATGAATTTTTTGATCGTTATTTACAAATTCTCCTTTTGCCTAAACTGGTTCTAGAAAACCGACAGATGCATCGTCTAGCCGCCTATCACATGGCCCATGAATTACATCACAAATACAATGTTGGAAAAATTCGTCTTAAGTTTACCCTTTCCCGCGCCAACCAGACGGCAGATGAACAGATACCCGGACTGGAAAACCTTAAGGAAGAAGATGTAGTCCTTGGACTCTATGATGGATTTATGCAATTTAAGCAAGAGAATCCAAGCTTTGATTTTGTGCTATCTCCATGTTTTAGAAAGGAAGCAAATTTCTTTAATCCTCAATTTGCAACTAAGAAAGAAGATTTTCTCCATCAAGTTGATGCAATTCTTGAGATGCTGGAAAAATATCCATTCCTTTTACCCTATTTATGTGAAGTAGATACTGTAGGTAGTGAAAAAGATCTATACCGTAAAGGTCACTTTGCAGAAATGCAGCAAGGCTTTAGGAAGCTTCATTTTAAAGGCTTTGCTATTCGCTCTCACCATGGAGAAACATGGCACACACTTAAAAAAGGTGTGCAGGCCGTAGATAACGCTCTTAACATCTGGCACATTGATACTTTGGAGCATGGTCTTTCTTTGGGCATCAATCCTAATTTTTATTTTCATTCTCTTTATAATCGTCTGGTTCTCCAGAATGAGAAGGGTGAAAAAGTTAATCCTGGTTCATCTGATTTTAGAGAACTTATGGACATGGACTGGAGGGAGCATGAAAGCATCCGGGACAAAATTTTCATGGGTGAAAGACTTAATCAACATGAGAAAAGAAGCTTCGTGAAAGTTAAATTTCATACAGCTCGTGAAGTGGAACATTATCAACATGACGTTTTAAATCGTATGATCAATAAAGGTGTTTCTTTGATAGCACTTCCTTCGTCAAATAATAAACTGACAACAAGCTTCGAGGACTATAAAGATCATCCTTTCTCATGGTGGGAAAAGAAAGGACTTAAACTTGGTGTAGGAACTGATAACTACATTACATTGAATACCAATTACATCCAGGAACTACTAATTCTTCTATTTACAGATGCTGAAAATTTAAAAATCACAAAACTCTTGATGGTGGCCACGGGTGAAACACGAAGACCCTATTTATCGCAACTTCTATGGAAAATGAGAGAGTAGATGTGGTCTTAGATGTAAAAGTGAATCTGCCAAATATCAGGGTTTGCCAATTGAGTTGCCACTCAGCCAAATTTCTTTAAAAGAACTTTTGCTGCCTGGGGCGCAGTTAGTTGTTGAGAAATCACTTCCGCCTCAGTTTCTAGTAAGACCTTTTTATCCACGTTTAAAAGAAACTTCTCTTTTAAGCCATCCATAATAAGTTGCCACATCCAATCAAGCCCTTGCCTTTCTCGTTTGTGATTTATTAATTTTTTTTCATTTTGAAAGTAACTATCTATGGTCGATAAAATTTCTGTTAATCCATTTTTAGTGAGAGCAGAACAAGACATAACTGGCGGCATCCAGCCCTCATGCCTGAGGATGTGCAAGGCTTTTTGATAATCATGTTTTGCTTTATGAATTATTTTAGAATTCTCGCCATCATCTTTAGTTACAATAACCATGTCAACGACTTCTAATATTCCTCGTTTTATTCCCTGAAGATCATCTCCAGCACCTGGCTGAAGGAGCATAACAAAAAGATCTACCATCTGGGCCACAGTTGTTTCAGACTGACCTACACCAACAGTTTCGATTAAAATATAATCAAAACCGAAGGCTTCACACAAAAGCAGTGATTCTCTAGTTCTTTTTGCCACTCCTCCAAGAGTCTCTCCAGATGGTGAAGGTCTGATGTAGGCGAGCTCGTCCACGGCCAATTCATTCATTCTCGTTTTATCACCAAGAATGCTGCCCCCACTTACTTGTGAAGTTGGATCAACTGCCAGCACAGCAAGAGTTTTATTTTGTGAAGTGAGTAGTTTTCCAAATGATTCTATGAAAGTACTTTTCCCCACCCCAGGAGTTCCTGAGATTCCAATTCTTCTACTTTTACCCACTTTCGGTAAAAGCTCTTTTAGTAAGTCCTGAGCTAACATCTGATGTTGAGCATTTTTACTTTCAATTAATGTAATCGCACGAGAAAGAATCGTTCGATCTTTTTTAGCAAATCCTTCAAGATAATCCTGGAGAGTGAGCGGCTTTCTCATTTTACTCCCAGGGCGTGATTAATTTTAGTGAGAAGATCCTTGGCAGCGTCAGCAATGACTGTGCCTGGCCCAAAAATTCCTGCAACTCCCATCTGAAAAAGTTTATCGTAATCTTGCGGTGGGATGACTCCGCCAATGGTTACTAAAATATCTTCTCTACCCAGTTTTTTGAGTTCATTTTTTAATTCAGGAACTAAAGTCAAATGTCCGGCGGCAAGTGAAGAGACGCCAATGATATGCACATCATTCTCGGCAGCTTGTTTGGCGGTTTCTTCAGGGGTTTGAAAGAGAGGTCCAACATCCACATCAAAACCTAGGTCAGCAAAAGCGGTTGATATTACTTTCTGTCCGCGGTCATGACCATCTTGGCCCATTTTTGCAATAAGAATACGTGGACGACGACCCTCGGCAGTCTGGAATTTATCCATGAGAGCTTTGAGTTCTTTCATGTCGACTTTTCCTTGTTGAATTTCTTTAATATAGACACCTTGTATAGTATGGATTTCGGCAAGATGCCGTCCAAATACCTTTTCCATCGCCAAGCTCATCTCACCCACTGTCGCCTTAGCTCGAGCAGCCTCTATGGCCAGTGCCAGAAGGTTCCCTTGCCCTGTTTCACATGCCACTGTCATTGCATTTAGTTTTTGTTCTACCAGGCTTGCGTCGCGCTCACTTTTCAACTGCTTAATTCGTGCAATCTGAGCATCTCTTACGGTGGAGTTTTCAACTTGAAGAATATTTGGAACATCATCTTTTTTACGTTTATAAAGGTTCACACCAATAATGGGCTGAATGCCAGAATCAATTCTACCTTGGGTTCTCGCAGCGGCTTCTTCAATCCTCATTTTTGGAATACCCTTGGCAATGGCCGCACTCATTCCGCCCAATGCTTCAACTTCTTGAATATGAGACCAAGCCTTTTGAGCCAGCTCTTGAGTTAAGGCTTCTACAAAAAAACTACCTCCCCAGGGATCAATAACTTCACAGGTATCAGTCTCAGTCTGAATAAACAATTGAGTATTACGGGCAATCCTTGCAGAGAATTCACTAGGCAGCGCCAAAGCTTCATCCAGAGAATTGGTATGAAGACTCTGAGTATGGCCATGAGTAGCAGCTAGAGCTTCAATGCAAGTTCTCGAAACATTATTGAAAATATCTTGAGCAGTTAGGCTCCAGCCAGAAGTTTGTGAATGCGTTCTAAGGGCCAATGATTTTTGGCTTTTCGGTTTAAATTCAGAAACCATTTTTGACCACAGGAGCCGAGCTGCTCTCATCTTGGCCACTTCCATAAAATAATTCATTCCGATGGCCCAAAAAAATGAAAGCCTTGGAGCAAATTGATCAATGTCCAATCCCGCCTTAATTCCCGTACGCAAATATTCCAGACCATCAGCCAAGGTATAGGCAAGTTCAAGATCCGCAGTAGCACCTGCTTCCTGCATGTGATAACCGGAAATAGAAATAGAATTAAATTTAGGCATACGCTCAGAGGTATAACTAAAGATATCGGCAATCAATCGCATTGATGCCAGAGGCGGATAAATATAGGTATTTCTCACCATGAATTCTTTGAGAATATCATTTTGAATAGTACCGGTGAGCTGCTCAGGTTTTACACCTTGCTCTTCACCAGCAATGATAAATAAAGCCAAGATAGGAATAACTGCACCATTCATGGTCATGGACACAGACATTTCATTTAGAGGAATGCCTTTGAAGAGAATACGCATGTCCAATATTGAATCGATCGCGACACCTGCCATTCCAACATCACCCTTCACTCTCGGATGATCAGAGTCATATCCACGATGAGTGGCAAGATCAAAGGCAATAGACAAACCTTTTTGACCCTTAGTCAAATTATCCCGGTAAAAACGGTTGGATTCCTCAGCGGTGGAAAACCCTGCATATTGTCTGATAGTCCAGGGTCTGACGGTGTACATCGAGGCATAGGGTCCTCTAATAAATGGTTGGGAACCTGGCAAGGTTTCACGTAAATGGGTAAACTTCAGATCACTCGAGTCGTAATTCGTTTTGAGTTCAATACCTTCCGGAAAGGTCATGACAGTTTTGGCTGAAGTTTTTTTTCCTTCCGATGAAGTCCATGGAATTTGTGAAAAATCAACCTTTTTCATTTTAAATCCTCAAGTTGCTTGACCAGATTATTTAAAACCTCATAGACATTTTGACCTGCAAATATCGCTTCATAGCCAGAGAACTCCACTTTGCCGGCAATAAACTTGATGAACGCCTTTTCAGCCGATACTTTTTCAATAAGCTCTGGATAATGTTCATCCTTGGCACATAAGACGATAACTCTTTCAGATGGATTTTTATGCGTTTGGAGAGGATCCAGAACTTCAAGGCCAATCAGTTCGAAATAGTTTTTAATAAAATTGATTCGATTATTAAGCTCGGCAAATTCTCCCAAACAAAAAATCTGAACCGGGGGAAAATGCTTCAGTTTTTCTACTCTAAGCCTTAACGCTTCAAAGCTCCGAGCTACCCTGTAAGGTGCATATTCCTTAAGGGTTAAATTTAGTTTTTCTTTTCCATCTGGAAAATCATTCATGCCGGCCATAATATCTTTTCGAAAATTTACTCTTTGAGTTCGCTCATTGCGGATTTTTTGAAGATCCACCTCTAGATATTGAATCCTCTCTGCATGATTCATTTTTAAAAGAAGCTGCATCAGTTTCCAGGCAGATTCTGCATATTGATGAGAGAGATTCTCAAGATGAAAACTTCCATAGGCAGCATCTTCCACAATACCAAGCATGCTTTCAAGGCTTAAAATATGACCAGTGTTACGTGCCATGCGGTTTGAGCGGTCTGTATGAAAAGCATCCTGTACATTCGTCTCAAGATCAAAAATTGATTGATAGCCAGAGGACTGGATGAAATCAGCTCCAGCTATGTAACCTGCAGCTACTTGAACGTTATTTCTGAGCATATTTGTATAACGCTCAAATAAGGTCCATTCACGATAAGAATTGAGAGTTAAAATCTTAATTTCCTTCTCAAGCCCCGTTTCATGCATTACTTTTTGAATTAACAATTTAAGGGCGCGGACCTTTGCGATATTTTTAAAAAAATGGGAATCTAAAAAAACGCCTGCAACCTTTATAGGCTTTTCAATCGAATCTATCAGCTGACAAGTTAGTAATGCTAACTCATGAACGTTATGGCCGCCTTTCTCATGAATCGTTCTTGCCAAAAGAATTTGTTCTTCATCTATTACGTTGAGCGTAGTTTGAAATTTAAACTTTTTTTGACCTAAAAGGAAAACTTCCAAATCTTTTTTATCAGCAAAGTTTTCCAGAATATCCTGAATTAATTTCCAGTCGGATTGCTCTAAAAAATCTTTATGAAAAAAGAAACAGCGAACACCCGATTGTAAATCATCTATTAAAAATTCTTTAAGATGGCTGAAATCAGGATTGATGTAGGTTTGAGAGGCTTTTTTCCAGGCACTCTTACAACTCAATTGTTGTTGATGAAGGGACTCAAGGCTCAGTGTTGGCCATTGTCCCAAATCTAGATGCTTTTTAAAGTTTTTTCCACCAATATCCTCGAGCTTCAATTCGTGCTTAAGGGAGTTTTCCCACTTATTCCGTTGAGTATCGTAGGTTTCTTTAAAAAGATCGGAAAAGGGTTTCACTAGGGACTCCATGGGGTCTTGTTATTACTTGGTATCTTAACAAATATTTTCTAAACTGCCTGCCTTAACTGGTGTTTGAGATAGAGAATTTTTTCCCATAACTTTGGAATTTTGTTTAACTATCTGCAAGAAAGTAGCTGTGATTTTAACCACTTCACTCTCTCGATCTCTGTCATGGATTTTGCTTATCTCATGGCATGAGAAAGACTTGTCCAAACCAAAGCTGCGCATGCCCTGA
>CAMASK010000070.1 GCA_945860895.1 Bacteriovorax stolpii | reverse complement strand
CATTAGAACAAGTGCAAAATCAAATTAAATTTTTAAAACAACTGACTAAATAACTTGAAAATTGCAGTATGGTAGTAAATGTCCCTCTTGAGATGCCCTATAGGTAGTTCGATAATAGACTTATTAAAAAATCTCCAGGGACATCAATGACCGAAATTTATGTTGCGAAAAGAAAATTTTATCAAGAAGACCTATCCAAGTATTTCCTAGTTGAGTACTTAAAAAACTCATATGTTGATCCAGATATTTCCTCTTTAGTTGATAATCATGACATCACTCAAGACTTCCACTTCTCGGATGAAAATGTTAAGCGCCGAATCGAGCAGCATAGTCATTTCTTTGAAAATGGATTTGAAGCAGATCGCCGTGTTTATGCTTCACTTGTTTCACCAGAAATGGGCTACGGACTTTTTGCAGAATTATTCATTCCCGCTTGGACGATTATTGGGGAATATACGGGAGTCATTACAAATAAAACGTTAAACACTGATTATGCATGGATTTATCATTCTAAAGTTAAAGATAAAGATGGAAATCAAATGAAACTCAGAGTGAATGCAAGAACTTGTGGGAACATGACTCGGTTTGCTAACCATAATGACTATCCAAATTGCAGCGTTATTCATGTTCCCTATAAAAATAGATGGCGAACACTTTATATCACCAACACCAATATCATTCCAGATCAAGAACTCACTGTTTATTATGGTGAAACCTATTGGGAAGACCGGAATAAAAAAACCGACATTTAATTATTGATTAAGACAGAATCAAATTCTCTTTTTAAAAACCAGTCGGCTGCCTCTGCGTATTTGTCTTTGAGGCCAAGATAGGCATTGAGAATTTGATATAATTGAAACAATAAATCTCTGTGCTGCTTGTCTGCGACAACTTCACTAAGGTTTAAATAGACCTGCCCAAAAAGTTCATGATCATCTCTGGCCGATGAATCTATGTCGACAAATCGAGAAGGTGCAAGTGATAAAATTTGAATTAATTCTTTTAATTTTTTTTCCAGTTCAATAAGATCTATCGTCTTGGATTCGAAAAGTGAGCAAAGGTTGAGGCATAACTCTTCCATGGAATTAACGAAATTCCATCACGTTAAAATCTAGAAACTTCCCAGCCCCAAGATACTCCAAGAAACGAACTTGTCCGAAAGGCACCATACCAATCATATATGAGAGGCCAGAATCTTCATGATAAAATTCACAGGCCTTGATGGTCTTACCCATAATAGTTACCAAAGTGATGGCACCTTCGCGTGATTCGCAATTCTTTAACACATTTTCAACTTTTGCGTCGCTATAGAGAAATGACGATGGAACAACAATGGTCTTATCTGAAATGACTTGTGATCTATAGCTAATCAAAGTACGAATCATGAAAGCATCACCATCTATACCTATTACCGATTTCTCCATTATGACAGAACTTCCTTCAAAATAAGCAACCGATTTTACATAGTCATTTTTTGAAGGAAATGCCCACCCAAAAAGAGGTAATAAAAAAAGCAGTACGCTAAATATTTTCACTTAGTTCCGATTGATATTGTTTAAATCTTCAAAGGCTAATTTTAAGCGCTTAATGAAGTTTTCTTCACCCTTACGAAGCCAAACCCGGGGATCATAATACTTTTTATTTGGAGCTTCAGGCCCTTCGGGATTTCCCAGCTGCGATTGCAAGTAACCTTCTTTCTCCTGGTAAAAGTTTTTTATACCTTCCCAGAATGCCCATTGCATATCCGTATCAATATTCATTTTTATCACGCCATAATCAATGGCTTCACGAATTTCAGATTGAAGTGAGCCTGATCCGCCGTGGAAAACAAAATTCACTGGCTTCATAGCAGTGCCGTATTTTTTTTGAACAAATTCTTGTGAGTTTTTTAATATTTCAGGCGAGAGTTTGACATTACCAGGTTTATAAACACCATGAACATTTCCGAAAGAAGCGGCAATGCTGAAGTTTGGCCCTACTTCGCGCAGATGATTGTAAGCATAGGCCACATCTTCTGGCTGTGTATAAAGTTTTGAGTTGTCGATGTGAGAATTATCCACCCCATCTTCTTCGCCGCCAGTTACGCCTAATTCAATTTCAATACCCGTTTGAATGGCATTCATCCGCTTGAAGTATTTGACCGAAATCTCAATATTTTCTTTTAGAGACTCTTCAGAAAGATCCAACATGTGCGATGAAAAAAGTGGTTTCTTGTTAGTCTTGAAATTGGCTTCACCTGCATCCAACAAATGATCAATCCAGGGGAGTAGTTTCTTGGCCGCGTGATCGGTATGAATAACTACCGGCACACCATAATGCTCGGCCAGCATTTGAATATGATGAGCCCCAGAAATGGCACCCAAGGCTGCCGCTTTGTCATTCTCAAGCTTCAGCCCTTTACCGGCATAAAACTGACCACCACCATTGGAGAACTGAATGATAACCGGGGAATTAACCAGTTTTGCAGTCTCAAGAACGCCATTTACGGAGTCTGTTCCGATAACATTCACAGCAGGGATAGCAAATCTATTTTCTTTAGCGTATTGATAGAGGTCCTGAAGGGCCTGTCCGTACACTAATCCTGGTTTAAATTTCATTTTCATTCCTTTGTTTACACTTAAAGATTGTATTAGAATGGATGGTAGTTGAAAAGGAATCCCCCATGTCGCTAGGCCAAAATGATCTTTTGCAATATCTTAACCAACAAATGAATCCTCAGTTATTCGAGGATTACGCCCCAAATGGGCTACAAATTGAGGGGGCAAAATCCCTGAATAAATTGGCCTTTGCGGTTTCTGCTACGCAAGAATCAATTAAGGCGGCAGTTGATTGGGGCGCCCAAGGATTGGTCGTTCATCATGGAGTCTTGTGGAAGTACCAAGGGGCTCGAGCGATTGGCGGCGCCTGGGGCGAGCGCTTAAAATTATGCATAAAAAATGATCTCAATCTGTATGCTTACCATCTCCCTCTTGATGCTCATGGTGAGTTTGGAAATGCGGTAGCCTTGGCCAACAAAATTGGAATGAAAAACTTAGCTCCTTTCGCTCTTTTAAAAAATCAACCTATGGGGACTAAGGGTGAACTTTTATCAGGCATCACGGTTCAGCAATTCAAGGCTAAATTAGAGTTACTTCTGGAGCATCCGGTTATTGTGGCAAGCCATGATGAAACAAAAATAATAAATACCATTGGAATCATTACCGGTGGTGCCAATAATGAATGGGTTAAGGCCCTTGATGACGGATTGGATGCTTATCTGACCGGCGAGATTTCTGAATATAACTGGCATGATGCCAGAGAAGCTGGAGTTCATTACTTTGCTGGCGGTCATCATGCCACGGAAAAATTCGGAATTCAGTCACTGATGGATAAAATAAAAAAAGAATATTTGAATATTGACGTTAAATTTTTTGATTCTCACAACCCGGCTTAACCGAGCTTAATAGTCAATCGGGTTTCACTTGGAATAAAAATAAATTCCAACGATAATTAAGGCATGAGTAAACGCAGATTCACTTCAGATTCCCTCAATGAAGACATTATTAAAGTAATCCGCAAGACCTATGAAACTCCAAGCCTGACTCAATCACTAATTCAAGAGCTCACTCCTATTGGAAAAGAAATCACCTATAATCCAAGTGACTATATTCTTAGAACTGGCGACTTGAATGACTCTTTTTTCATTTTGTTGAAAGGCAGTTTGAGCATTAAGGTAGATGATGAAATCATTACAAATTTGAAACGACGGGGGGATATCGTTGGAGAGATGAGTATTATTTCGCAAAATATCTGTTCGGCAGATGTTATCGCCAACACAACTTCTGTGATTTTAAAAGTCAACGCTGCTTCTCTAAAGACCAGTCGCTCTGATTATGAATTAATGTTATACAAAATCTTTTGCCTCAGTTTAAGTGAGAAGCTTGAAAATACCAATATTAAGGCACGCAACTTTGAAACCTTAAACCGCACACTTGAATCAGAAGTGGAAAGACGAACTCAAGATTTAAAAGAAAAGAATAATGAATTAACACTCGGGTACAAAAAACTTGAAAATATGCATACTGAAAACATATTAATGGTGAACAAGCTTTCGACCTTAGATGATGAATATCTAAAAACGTCACTAAAAGCTTTGGATAAATTGGATATTCAGGATAATTCCCTGGAAATTATTAAAGTAAATCTGAAATTGATTCAGGCTTCTCTTTCCCCAATGAAGAAGCTTAAAAGTGAGCAGGATCAGCTTGAAGGTCAAAGTGCACTGATCGTTGAAACTAATAATAAGCAAAGAAATCTCATAAAAATGGCTTTAAGTGGAACTGGCGTACAAGTCGCTCTGGCCAAAACAGTTGAAGAAGCCCTAGAGGCACTTAAGACAAAATATTATGACATTTTATTTCTTGCCACTGACATGCTGGAAGTGGCCGATTTTGTAAGGGATCAAAAAATTAAATCCAAGATTGTTCTCTCTACAGAAGAAGAATCTCATGAGTATTTAACCAAGATTAAAGATTATGGTTTTTTATCCAATATCATCGCTACCAAGGAAGATGATCGCGCCTTTAATATTAAAAGTATCTCAACCACAGTGAGAAAAATGACCTGCGGGGATATTTTTGGACTGGAAAAATACCTGAACTGGGGTGTTGAAGTCAAGGAACTGGAAATTTACAGTTCAAAAGAAAGACAAAATATAAATGATAAAGTTATCGAACAACTTGGAGGAATGGGTATCAGGGGTGGATTAAAAACACGCTGCCAAATTGTTATAGAAGAACTACTGATGAATGCCATCTATGATGCTCCAGTTGATAAAAAAGGCAAACCCCTTCATAATTTTAAATCAAGGTCTGAAACCGTGCTTTTAACTCGGGAACAAACCGCTAGGCTTAGATTTGCAACCGACGGCCTTTTTCTCGCCATTTCAGTAGAGGATCCATTTGGCGTCTTTAAAAAAGAAACCATCTTTCAATATCTTCAAAATAATTATTTCAATCGTGGTACTGATGAGCATGAAAAATCTGGTAAAGGAGGGGCCGGAAAAGGACTCTACATGATCACTGAAAACAGTGATCTTGTAATCTATAATGTGGCACCAGGTTTAAAGACTGAAGTAATTGCTTTATTTGATCTTGATACAACAAAGGATAGAAAAAATACCTCTCTCCATTATTTTGAATTATGAATAAAGTCTCTAGATCATTTTTTATTTCTTAATTAAAAAATACTGCTCACCCATTTCATTCATGTTGTATGCAGTTAGTTCTGCCATGGGGCCATAACCAAAATACAAATCACAACGAGCATTTCCTCTAATAGCACCACCAGTATCCTGACCAATAAAAAATCTTGAGAAAGCTACTTTCACGACCTGCCCATTCTCATTTACATGACTGGCCTTTTTGGTTTTAACAAAGTTTATAATTCCAGTCGTGCGATAAATCTTTGAATCCATTGCCAGAGAGCGACCTTCAGTTAAAGGAATATCATCCAGCCCTACAGGCTCTTCGTTTGATTCTCTAAAATAGACATAAGAAGGACAAGAATTAAAAACTTCCTCTTCTTTATCCGGGTTCTCCTGAAGAAACTTGCGTTGATTAGGAACTGAAGCATTTTCAGGCTTCAAATATCCGCTATTCACGAGATAGTGATAAATCATTTTAAAGGAATGAGTGTTTTTGCCATCATAGCTCAGATACTTCACTTCTTTAGTACCATCAGCGTTGATGATATTAATTCTTCCCCCGCCTTGCACATGTAGTAGATAAAGATCGAAGTAAGAATCCTCTACCCAAAATATTTCATAACCTTTAGCGGCCAAAGCTCCATGATAATCAATTTCAATGCGAGTAAAATTAGCAAGAGCTGTCTCAGTTGGTTTGCGATAAATAGCGTGATTAAAGCGCTCTGTTGGAACTCTCGAGCCAGTTAGGTCTGGAGAATAATAAGAAGTGTATTTAGTCGTATTTTCGGCATTAAAACCGTCTTCACTTTTTGAAGGCACCGGTTTGTAGATTGCAAACTTTTCATTGATCGCCTTATTGAAATCATTAAGACATAAATCTTCAGGCTGGGTTTGGGCACATAGCTTAGCAGAAGCAGTTAGCTCCTTTAATAAGATCAACGAATTTTTTAATACAACTTTTGGATACACCAATGTTCCAAATTTTATATCACCATTAAGACCTTGATTCGTGTAAGAATTTAACTGGCGTTCAATGGCCATATCCAGATTTTCAAATTTCATGTCATCAATAAAGGAGATGGATTGATTCACTCGAACCGTAGGAGTCACTTCCGTGCCAAAGGCGACAGTGGAAAATAGGCAAAAACTGAGGATCAAATTCTTCACTGAAAACACTCCTGATGAATAAAAGAAAAGATTATGATTCAGCGGGTAAACCTGTCAAAGTTTATCTTACTCCCCTGCGACCCCTCTCAGGCAAGGTAAGGAGCAGCTACCTAAATTCAACTAATTAAGAAAGCTGAATTCTGATGCCCATAAAAAGTACATGCCCAGAAACAAACTCAAAATCAAAACCAAGCCTTTGGTAAAAAAAGCGGTTCTCAGAAGTTGTGTCAGTCATAATATGGAGACCTGAAATTTTTTCAACTCTCAATTGTGCTATCAGCCTTAGGATCAAAGCTTTTCCAATCCCCTTGCCTCTGGTCTCATGATGACAATTAATATGCAGATGGGCCGGAAACAATTTAAATTGTTCTTCAAAAGCTTTCAAATGGGGCTGTATGTGATTAAGCTCAGGATCATTTGTATGAGGCATTCCAATCACATAACCCAGGACCTTGCCCTCATAAATGGCAAGCCAGGCATATTGTGAAAAATGCGTGAGGTAAAAACCAAGATACTTCCATTCAAATTCTATTTTTTCGGCCTGATCTTTAAATTCTTTTTTTGTAGAGCTCTCAAAAAAAATCTCTTCAACTTGTAATTTATATTGGGGATGGTAAGGAATTATAGTCGCTGACATAAATTCCAAACTTGGTACTTGGCCCTGAACGGAGGATCAATATGCTTAACATCTTTAACCACTTCAAAACGGTAGAGGTGAATCCAGTCAGGAAGAAAGTCTTCAATCATTTTCAAGAGAGGTAATTCAGGATTTTTCTGTAATAGTTGTTTGGTTGTAAAATACCAGTCAAACAGTAGATTAAATTCAGCTCGCTCCCGAATCGTGTCAAATTCTCCATGAAAAACTTCAGGTTTTAAATGGATAAACTTTTTAGAATTAAGCGCCCAGCGCCGTAGTCTCGTAGATGTTTCAGAACTGACCGAGAAAAACTTCTGCCAACTCTCTCCACTTAATCCGATCCATTCAAGGGCAATGATCCAGCTTTCATGTCGAGAAGGATCAATGAGGACTCTTGAGAGCTCTTCCCACCTAAGGGACATAGATTGAAAATCTAGTGGAAGTTTAAATTCCGGATGTATTTGTTGCCAGTCCAGGAGTTGCTTAAGCATCACTATAGGATTCAATGACTTTTGCATTTCAAGCCAAAGATAAGAGGATCCCAGACTTTGCAGAGGCATCCGTTCTAAAACTGATTTGAGCTCTGAAGTGAAAGAAAAATGCATCTTCACTGAAAATCGAATGGCCCTTAAAAATCGAACCGGGTCTTTAATAAAATCACTACTACAGTGATGAAGGAGTTTATCCCGCAAATGCATTAGTCCATTCAAAGGATCTAAAAGCTCAACGTCCTTTGGACTGCTGAATCGCAGTCCCATAGCATTGATGGTAAAATCTCTGCGTTTAATTGCCACTTCAAAAGGTAACTTAAAATCAAAGTCAGCAGTAAAATTACTGTGCCCCGCGGATTTCCATTCTGCCGTAAAAGTTTCGACTCTAGGAGGTGAGAACTCAAATTGAGTTCCTTGAATATCGAGACGAATAATTTCGTAGGGAAGAAAGGTGACCTTACCTAGATGCGAGAGGGTGCGAGCGAGATTTTTCCATTGATCTTTATTGAAAGTATGGGTCGCATGAGAGACTTCAAAATCAAGATCATGACCAAAACTTCCCTTCAGAAAAAAATCTCTCACCGCCCCGCCAACTAATGTGAGAGTAAAGCCATCTTGCTTTAATAACTGAAAAATCTCCCCAAAATTCGGTGGCATGCTGGAGATAATTTTTTTTTGATCTAATTTCATTAAAGCTCTTTGGCCACTTCAAGTAGAAACTTATAAAGCTCTTTAATTTTGTAGTTATCTGCCTCATCAGCATGAAAAGCAAATGACACTTTATTATTAAACACTTCAAATTCTTTTCCGACTGTTTTCACATTTTCTCTTTTATAAGAGCGCCTCATCACATGAGTGGGAACAACGGCGATCCCTATTCCCTCATTTACAGCCTGAAGCATCTGTCCGAATGAATTGACCACCAAACGTGGCTTCAAATTTCTTGGCACCACTGAGAACTTCTCACGACACCAGCGATAGAATGTAGGATCATTGTTGTCATAAAAAATAATCGGATGACCCAGAATTTCTTTAAGATCAGATTTGGCAGTAATGTTAAAACTCTCCGGAAAAACCAGAGTTGAATATTCTGAATGAAGATTTTTTTTATCGGCAAACGCAGGCACCAGATGCTCTGGCATAATTAAACAATCAATTTCATGCTGTTCAAATTTCTTAATCAAAGTCTCTGGAAAATCCATGGAAAGTCGCACTTCCAACTGTGGATAGGCGGCCAAGAAATCCAACATTCGGCTTGAGAGCCAGGTTTTTCCCAAACCATAAAGTGATCCAACGTGAATCTTGCCTTTGATCTCGTGATTTTCTAAATGAATTTGCTCAATCGTCTCTTCAATTCGTTTGAAATACTGTTTGGCCACTTTTGCCAAACGCATTCCACTCTCCGTGAGGTTCACAGATTTTCCCTGACGAGTGACGATGGGAAACCCCACCTTCGCTTCAAGATTTTTTAGCGCCTGGGAGACTGCCGACTGAGTCACATTCAGCTCTTCAGCTGCCTTGGAGATGTTCTCATTATGCGATAGGGCAATTAGAACTAAGAGTTGCGATGATTCGATCATATATAACCTTTTATTGTAGTTATATATTAGTAAAACTAATACAAAAAGTAAAAGGCCGGAATTTCTTCCGGCCTTCTCTTAAATCAAAATTTGAAATCAGCTAGTGATTAATCACGTTCAGCTAGTTTCTCTTTTCTTTCTGCCATTACTTTCTCTTGTACGAAAGAAGGACATGGCTCGTATTTTGCGAATTCCATCGAGTAACCAGCTTTACCAGCTGTACCAGAACGTAGAACGGTGGCATAACCGAACATTTCAGAAAGAGGAACGTGAGCATTAATGATCGCATCTCCAGAGTCAGTAGCTTCAGATCCTAGGATCACTCCACGACGAGAAGATAAATCTCCGATTACGAAACCTTGGAAATCTTGTGGAGTCTCAACTTCAACTTTCATGATTGGCTCAAGGATAATCGGCTGAGCATCTTTAACAGCTTGACGAAGGGCCATACGAGCAGCAATACGGAATGCTAGATCGGATGAATCCACATCGTGTGACTGACCATCTTGTAAGTAAGCTTCAACGTTAATAACCGGGAACGCTGCAAGAGGTCCCTTGTTCATTACGTCCATGAAACCCTTCTCACATGAAGGAATAAATTCGTTAGGAATCGATCCACCTTTAATTTCGTTAACCATACGGAAGACTTGGTCTTCACGCTCTTTACGGTCATCAGCAAGAAATTTAACCTTACCAGCAACTTTAGCGAACTGACCCGAACCACCCGACTGTTTCTTATGCGAGTATTCGAACTTAGCTTCACCACGGATTGTTTCACGGTAGTTAACTTGAGGAGCACCCACTTCTACTTCAGCTTTATATTCACGCTTTAAACGTTCAACATAAATCTCAAGGTGAAGCTCTCCCATACCAGCGATACGTGTTTCACCAGACTCTTCATCTGTGAAAAGGTGGAAAGTAGGATCTTCTTTAATAAAACGCTGAAGCCCTTTAGACATACGCGCTTGCATTTCTTTATCTTTAGCTTTGATTGAAAGCTCGATAACCGGTATAGGCACGTGCATGCCTTCGCATGACAGATGCTCTACGTTTTGGTCTTCAGCTACGAAAGTATCCCCTGAAGCACAATCAACGCCAATCATGGCAATGATGTCACCAGCAGAAGCTGAATCGATGTTGACACGGTCATTTGAGTTCATACGAACGATACGACCAACACGCACACGTTTTTTTGTACGAGTATTGTAAAGAGTGTCACCTTTATTAAGTGTACCCTGATAAATACGAGTATAAGTTAATTGTCCGAATTGCTCGTCAGTGATTTTGAACGCCATACAAATAAGAGGCTTGTCCATATCTGGCTCAAGATCAACTTTTTCATTGATTTTAGAGTCAATCGCCTTAGGCTTTGCAGCTGTAACTGGAGAAGGTAGGTAGCGAGCAACTGCGTTCAATAAAAGTTGAACACCTTTATTTTTGAAAGCAGATCCAAGAAAGACCGGAGTCAAAGTAAGCGCGTTCACACCTTTTCTTACTGCACGGTGAATTGTTTCCTGTTCAATTTCTTTGCCATCAAGGATGTCTTCCATCATTTGATCATCGTAAGCAGAAACAACATCAAGCATTTCTTCACGAGCTGTATTTGATTGATCAAGAAGTTCAGCAGGAATTGCTTCTTCGCGAACGATCTCGCCGTTCTCACCATCAAAGAAATAAGCCTTCAGAGTGATTAAATCGATACAACCTTTGAAGTTTTCTTCAGCACCGATAGGAAGCTGCATAAGAACTGCATTGTGGTTTAGTTTTTCTTTAAGAGCTTTTACACCGTTATAAGGATTAGCACCCATACGGTCCATCTTATTTAAGAAGGCCATACGTGGAACTTTATAACGCTTCATCTGTCTATCAACTGTAATTGACTGAGACTGAACTCCAGCAACTGAACAGATAACCAGAATCGCTCCATCAAGAACTCGCAGAGATCGTTCAACTTCAACTGTGAAATCCACGTGTCCCGGAGTGTCAATTAGATTGATCTTGATGTCTTTCTCATCGCCTTCAGCAAATTTGATCCCTTTACGGTCAATACCTTCCCAATTAACGGTTGTAGCCGCAGAAGTGATGGTAATCCCCTTCTCTTTCTCAAGCTCCATGTGATCCATGGTAGCGCCGGCGCCGCCGCCCTTAACGTCTTCGATTTTGTGAATTTTGTCGCAATAGAACAAAATACGTTCTGAAAGCGTGGTTTTACCAGAGTCAATGTGGGCAGAAATCCCAATGTTTCTGGTTTTTGGTAAGTTCTTCTCAATCATCTGCAACTCCAAAAAATGGTGGAAAGTTCGTTATAATAGGTTAGTTTTAGCCTGCATCATAAAGGAACCCCTAAAGATTCGTCAATTTTTTTCCCCTTAAAAAACCGTGTTTTTGCTAGTTGCCAAAAGCTGAATTTTCGACGAAATAATTAGGTTATGATTGGTAAGAAGGATTTAGATAAAGTAACCCTCTATGAAGCTGTAAAAACGCTGGTAGAGCATCCGGCAAAGCACATACATCTGGATCAGCAGAAG
>CAMASK010000069.1 GCA_945860895.1 Bacteriovorax stolpii | reverse complement strand
CGTTTCAAAATTCGTATGGAACTTTACGATCCCTTCTTTTACGTCTTCCTGATTAATCCATTTAAAGCCCATATGCTCTTTAGGATCAATCTTCACATCCCACAAGCGATCAAGAATAATGAGAAAACTTTTTTCATGACATTTGCGTTTACGTAAATCCACAAAATCAAAGCTCATTCCCAAATCAACAATATCTACAATCGATTCAATATTTAATTGGGTTTCTTCAATTGCTTCCCGCAGGCCACCTTCTTCAAAAGTTTCATTGTCATTAATCTTTCCCGTTACATTCTGCCAAAATTTTCCCCGTTTCTCGTTGGTTTGCATGAGTAAAAATTTGATACTTTGACTATCATTGTCAATCGCTGCCAGAATAACTTGAGCTTTTTTAATATTTTGATCCATTAAATTATTATCAACTAGTGGATTGGGATTGTCCAAAAAGAGTGCTTGAGTTTCTAGTGGCTTTGCTTTGCGTAACCGACAGTAAAACTCAACTTATAAATTGCGTCATACGGCCGGTTTTGATATGACAGAAGGATGAACGATTTGAATACTATCATCCTGAATATAGCCCAAACGCTACCTGGCTTTTTATTAGCAATTGTCGTCCATGAAGCCGCCCATGCTTGGATGGCCAATAAGTTTGGTGATAATACGGCGAAAAATGAAGGCCGCTTAACTTTAAATCCCGCTGCTCACTATGATATGTTCGGAACAGTTTTAATTCCTCTTTTGGGAGCGATGACGAGTTCTATGGTGATTGGTTGGGCCAGACCGGTGCCGATTGAGCCTCGTAAATTTAAAAATTATCGATCAGGAGTTTTCTGGGTGAGCTTTGCTGGCCCATTATCGAACTTGCTTCTTGGTACTCTATCTTCATTTTTGATTGCTGTGATTGTGACTCAGACTTCTCCAACGTGGGAGTATTACACAATTTTTATTCGCATGCTGAGCTATTCTGTATTTATTAATTTTATTTTAGCTTTTTTTAATTTAATTCCACTTCCTCCTTTGGATGGCTCAAAAATGGTTTCTTCTTTTTTAAGAGGAACAACTTTGTACAAATATGAAAGCATTGCTCGTTACACTCCTATTATTTTTATTGTGGTGATTCTTCTCAGCACCCAAGGTTTGCATGTGTTAGGTTTTATTCAAACACCTGCCAGAATCATTAGTAATTGGTTGATGTTTGGTTTCATTGGATTGATGGGAGGAGTGGCATGAATCAAGATGTTATCCTCACTGGTATGCGTCCAACAGGCGCACTCCATATCGGACACTATGTAGGTGTAATTAAAAACATGGTGGCACTTCAAAAAACTCATCCTTGTTTTTTCTTTTTAGCAGATTGGCATGCTCTCAGTGCACTCTATGATAAAACGGATATTGTCCGTGCTTCTCGCTATGAATATGTGAAGGGATGGGTTGCCGCAGGGGTAGATCCAAAAGTTTCTCCAATATTCAAACAGTCTGATATTGTGGAAACCCTGAAACTCAATCAATTTTTTCAATGTCTCACTCCTCCTGGTTGGGCAGATCGCTCTCCTTCGTGGAAAGACTTTATGAATAATCCCAATGCTGATCGCAAACTGGATAATTTGGGCTTTTTTACCTACCCAATTCTTCAAGCTGCAGATATCGCTATAGTTGGTGGAAAACTCGTACCCGTTGGAGCTGATCAGGTTTCGCATATTGAAATTGCCCGAGAAATTGTAAGAAAGTTTAATCGTGTTTATAAAGCCAAACTGCCTGAGCCAGAAGCTTATCTTTCCGAAGTGCCGAAGCTTCCAGGAATTGATGGCGGACTTAAAATGAGTTCTTCCATTGGTAATACTATTTCCATGAACGAGACAGAGAAGTCTCTTCAGAAGAAAGTAAACAAAATCAAAACCGATGATACTCGCGGTGACATGGCCAATCCAGGGAATCCTGATAATTGTACCGTCTGCGAATACCATAAAGTATTTTCCCCTAAAGAGACTTGCGACCGAGTTTTCGCCGCTTGCCGCAGTGCAAGTATTGGTTGCGGGGAATGTAAATTGGTGTTGGGTGAAAGTATGAAAAAAGAACTTTTGCCAATCGCTGATAAGTTTAATCAAATTACAGATACGATGTGTGATGAAATCTTGGCCGACGGTGCTCTTAGGGCCCGCGCCGTTACCAAAAAAGTTTGGGCAGAAGTTGAAGCTGTTACCAAATTTTAAAGGCAATAAATGACCGAGAATGAAATTTTAGTAAAAGTAGATAGATTCGATGGCCCCTTGGCCCTTCTTCTGCATTTAGTTCAAAAAGAAGAAATTAGAATTCAGGATTTGGATCTGGTGATGATCACAAATCAATATTTAGATTATCTTCAAAAGATGCAGGATCTGAATTTCGACGTGGCCGGAGAGTATCTCTACATGGCCGCGACTCTTTTATATCTTAAGTCACAAACCATTGCCGATGAATCACAAGATCAAAATTTAATTAAAGTTACTACCGGGGAAATGGGTCTTGAGATTCAAACTCGCGGTGATTTGATCAAGCGTCTTGAAGAGCTTGAGCGCTTCCAACGTTTGGGTCAAAGACTTTGGGGACTTGATAAAAAAGGCCATGAGATTTTTGTTAAACCAAGAATTGATCGTAAGGCGATTGAGAATTCAATTCTCACTCCTATTAATCTTCAGCAATTAACAGAAACTATGATGGATCTTATCCGTCGTGAGAAGAAAAAATATACGGTAGTTAAGCGCGATCGTATCTCAATTAAAGAAAAACTGATTCATCTTAAGACGATGCTCAAAATTGGAGAGACAACTCAATTTGATAGTCTTCTTCAGAGCGAAACAGAAATTATTGATAAAGTAATCACATTTATCTCGCTTTTAGAGTTAGCTCGTCTGAAAAAGTTACAAATTTTTCAGAATGAGGACAAGGGGAACATTTACATCGAGGTGAAGGAGAGTTTAGATTCTTTCGATCCTGAGACGGCAAATGGTTTTGATCCTGAAGGTGAAGCAAACGAAGCGGCACTGCCTAAGGTAGAAGTTGCGCCAACTGAAGTTACAATCCAATAAGGAAGCATCATGGATTCAATGAATGACATCAATTACGAGTGGGATCTTTCTAAAGAAGAAGTTGTTGTTGAAGAAACAACTTCTGAAGCTATAGATGAATTCGCATTCGAAGTGAGCCACTTTGAAGAAAAAGAACAAGAGGACATGTTGTGGCAGGCACGTACTGGATTAAATCCGGATACACTTTGCGGCGCAATTGAAACCATCATTTTCATGTCTGATCGTCCGATTGCGATTCAAAAAATCAAAGCTCAGATTGATGCTGAACTTCCTTTAAGAGTGATCCATGAATCTCTTTCTAAACTCCAAGCTGGTTATGAAGAGAAGTTTCACGGTATCCGTTTAGTAGAAGTAGCCGAAGGGTATCAATTCCGTACTAAAGCTACGTATTCAAAATTTGTTCAGAATCTTTTCAAAATTAATTCACTCGTTTTAACTCCCACTGCACTGGAAGTTCTTGCGATCATTGCTTATAAGCAGCCGGTTTCTAAAAACGACGTGGAAAAAATTCGTGGTGTTGATTCATCTCATATTATCCGTGCCCTTATGGATAAGCGTTTAGTGAAACTTGCCGGTCGCTCTGAAGAGCTAGGTCGTCCTTCTCTTTTCGCTACAACTGAAGAATTCCTGGAAGTTTTTAATCTTACCGACATCTCAGCTCTTCCACCAGAATTTGAACTTGAAGAGATGGCAACTAAAAACACTATCGGTACCATTGCAGATATTAAGTCTGTGGTATTCCGCAATGAAGAGAAGAAATTCAATCTTGATGAATTTGAAGAGCTGGATAAGCTCTCTGAAAGCATAGATATGATTGCATCTGATACTAATTTTACTTCACTTCTTAAGACTGAAGAGAAGAAAAAGTCCGACAACAACACTACGACTGTTCGTAAATCAGCTTTTGATATTTTGGAAGATTTCGTAAACCGTGATGCTTCTTTGAAGCAAAACCTTGTCGCAATTACTTCTGAAACATTGATGAGCGTGATTGATCCTAAAGTTGTTGATCTTGCTGTTGAGGGTATTATCTTCAATGCGCCCGAAGAAGTGGATGCAGTATTTGAAGCTATGAGAGCAGCGGATATTGCTGAACTTGAAGCAGTGGAAGCTGAAAATCTGGCCAAGGAAGCCCTTGAATTAGAGAGGGCCCTTGATTTGGCTTTTGAACAGTTAACAGGTGAAAAGCTTGAAGAAGGGGAGATGGAATTCCAAGTTGATGGGGAAATCAATAACTTAGATATGTCAGTTGACCTAGCAATTCTGAAGGGTAAAGACTTTGATCTTGACCTATCGTTCCTAAACGAAGTATCTGAAGAACATTCAAATTCGGGTGACGAGAAATAATAAAACTCGTCGCTGATAAAAACCTTAGAACTGCCGGGAGGCAGATTGGAGAGTTTCATGGCTTCGTCTAATCAAGACATCTCTGTCCGTTTACAAAAAGTTATCGCTGATTGTGGAGTTACATCTCGCCGTAAAGCCGAGGGTTATATCCTTGATGGTCGCGTAGAAGTTAACGGTCACACCGTGACTGAGCTTGGAACAAAAGTTAATCCTCATAAAGACGTGATCATGGTGGATGGCAATACGCTTGAGCTCATGGCCGTTGATAAAGTTTATATCGTAATGAATAAGCCGCGTGCTTATATGACGACTCTTTCTGATCCGGAAGGCAGACCGACGGTTATGGAGCTTATCTATGGTGTTAAACAGAGAATTTTCC
Source organism: Bacteriovorax stolpii (assembly GCA_945860895.1). Lineage (GTDB taxonomy): Bacteria > Bdellovibrionota > Bacteriovoracia > Bacteriovoracales > Bacteriovoracaceae > Peredibacter. Next base: position 6,822 of record CAMASK010000069.1, on the reverse strand, counting down.
CTGTGGGCCGATTGGATTATCTATCTGAAGGTCTTTTAATCCTCACAAACGATGGTGATCTTGCCAACATGATCATGCACCCTAAATACGAAGTAGAAAAAGTTTACGAAGTTAAAGTTTTTGGTCACGTGAATGAAGGCATCATTGCTAAAATTAAGCGCGGTGTAATGACTGAAGACGGTCTTCTTAAGCCTAAGTCAGTTCGAGTGATTGAGCAGCTTCCAAACAAAACATGGCTTGAGTTCCGTCTTAATGAAGGTAAAAACAGAGAGATCAGAAAAATCTGTGAAGCTGTAGAGCTTACAGTAGATAAACTTCGTCGAGTTGCGATCGAAGGATTGAACATTCAATCTCTTCCTCCTGGTCAATACATGTTCACAACGAGAAAAGAACTTCAGAAGGCACTTGGTCTTAACGATGATGGTTCTAAGTATGCTGTGAGAAAATTCATGTCTGCTAAGAAATCACTTAACGTGCATAAAGTTTCCAAGATTGTTTCTAAAACAGCGCGTCCCGCTGATGATAAGAAGTTCCAATCTTTCCGTAAGGAAAACTATTATGAAACTGTTCAATCTATGAAAGAGCTTAAAGCTCGTCAGGTTGAAGAGGATGCCTTGAAGCTTGCTGATGCTGCCGCTCAAGAAACTGCCGCGAACTTTGCTCGCACAATGAAGAAGCCAACTAAACCTAGGACTTATGGAAATTAAGATCAAGAAAGGCAAAATTCTTGTTTACCGAGTTTTCGACATTGGATCTGAAGTTGATCTAGAAAAAGTGGAAGCTCTCTTTGAAGATAAAAAATTCAAAGAGCGCTTCAAGCTCGATCGTAAACATAATACGTCTTTAATCATTGCTAAGCCACCACTCTCAATTCATTTGGGTTCAATGGATTTGAAGATCATGGACACAGTTCACTCTTGTGAGCTGATCGCAAAGGTTTGGCATTTTGGTACCTTGTCTCTGTGTTTTCAGATTCCCATGACCGAGGGAGTGCTTTGGACGGATTTGATAAAACTTGCGAACTGGATCGAAAATGAAAAAGATCTGGATGATATCGCTCGCTTAAAAGCGAAAGAATTTCAACTCGATATTAAGTCAGCCGTTCCCGTCTTAAATGATGATTGGTCTTTAAATGAGGACTATGTCACCTATTTGATCCAAGAATTTGATAACTATAATGATTCACTTCTGAAGCTTTGCGAATATGCCGATATTCCTGCCTTGATTTTAGCAGAGTCAAAAGAAATTCTTTCGGATTCAGTGAAAAAAAATATTTTAGACAACACTTACCAGTATTCACGTGATGACATGGTGGTTGTGGACTGGAATTCAGCACTGGTTATTGAGCCTAGTGGTTCATTGGATGTGCCAGTTGTTATTGAGTTTGCTCTAAACCAATTATTAGAAATGCGCTACTATGATGATCTTCTGGATCAACGTTTAAATACGCTTTATAACAATGTTGTTGGCCGCAAGAAGGGGTTATTCTCTAAGCAGTATTCTCGTCTCGCTGAAGAAGCAGGACAGATGTATTTGGAGATCTCAGAAATCGTGGAAAACGTTGAGAACTCTTTCAAGGCCGTGGGGGACTTTTACCTTGCGCAAATTTTTAGAGCATCTTCGAAGCGTTTCAGATTTGATGATTGGGTTAAGAGCATTAATGAGAAGCTGGGAAATTTAGCTGAAGTTTCAAAATTACTTCACTCGGAAGTTAACGAGAACCGAAACCAGACAATGGAAATAACCATCATCTTATTGATCGGTATTGAACTCCTCCCACTTCTCTGGAAGGTTATCTCTTAGTTATCAATATTGTGGATTTTATTGTTATCCATAGATTCATTTAAAAAATCTACAGCAAATTCTACGGCCTGATCACCATAGGACATCTCTCTATTTTGATTGGCGAAATCAGCATGCTTAATGGTTTCAGCAGTCTTTTTCATAAGATCAGCACTCATTTCAAAGTATTCACTTTCATCTTCAGCAGAAAGAACTTGAGTCATGAGGCTTGCCACACTTTTCAATAAGCGAACCTGAGTTGGAGTAAATGCCTCAATATTAAGCTTGATAACTAGTTCTTTTTCTTTTTTTAGGTCTTGCATTTAGACTTCCTTTTTAAAGCGATCCAAGCCTTTATCGGGGCAATTTCTAGGAAATTTAACTATTTATGTTGGAGTAAACTATTGGGGTATTTAGGGCTTTACATCCCAGATCGAGGAGCGTATAAAATCTTTAATTTACAACAGTTTATCTCTTTTCAGTCGCGGGATGGAGCAGTCTGGTAGCTCGTCGGGCTCATAACCCGAAGGTCATAGGTTCAAATCCTATTCCCGCAACCAATTTTTACAATCACTTACATTTAATTATTTGTTGCCATCAAAATAGCTGCTAGGAATCGCAACTCTTGGCTATTCTGCCTAGCCATTTTCTTGAAGAATTTGGTACTCCCTCCCACCTTTCCTCTTTATGAAAGTGAACCAACCATGAATTCAAGAGTTTTTGTTTCTGTTCTTCTTTTATTTTTTTCAGTTCAAGCATTTTCTCACGGTGGAGATGATGGTCCTTCTTCATTAGAATCTGAATTTGCAAAACTTTCGCATCTTCATTTTCCATTCAACTATTCTACGAAAGAAGGAGTTCTTTTTGGCTATGAGCTTTTGAGCTCAGAACATGAATCTGAAGATGGCCATGATTCTCATGCTGTAGATATCAATATGCATCCGGTTTTATTTGGTGGTGTGGATAAGATCAAAAATTATATTTGTCTTGAAGAAGGAAACACAATTCAGATTGAAGCTTGTTCTGAAAGTTCACCTTACGCTTTGTTTGAAACAAAGAAATGGGATTTGGGACTGGGAGCAGAAGCCGATGTTCATCTTCCGATTCCAATGTTTTCAGCCGGTTTAGGAATTTCATACCTGAAGGGAAAAAATCATTATTCACTCAGAATGTTGAAACATAAGAATGAAGTTCGAGAGGCTTTATTATTGCCTGTTTCTCAGGAAAATTTGAGTCAGTGGCGCCCGGGTGATCAGTTCGCTTATTATTCAAAAGGTTCTCTGGTTATTAATATATTTATCGGCGTTGAACCGATCTTCCATTTAGGGCCTGAGTATATTCATAGTGGAGTCTATAAAATTCAAGTTAAGATGATTGATGAAAAGACTCTCTTCGTGAATATGGCATCGTTGTCGAGCAATGCTGTTGGCGCTGAAGTCAATGGAGTCATTCTTAATATTGAAGGGACTAAATCAACAGGTAAATCCATTGCTCTTAATTTTGAATTCAATTTAAAAAATCCAAATTCTTTTGAGGCGCTTAATGCGCTTTTCGCCGGGAAAATTAATAAGACACAAAAACTCATTGAAAAATATAAGGATCTCGCCAATTTAAAGATCGATCTGGATACTAAAGGTACTTCTATTTCTGGAAACTTGGGAATACCCATGCTGTATGCCACCGGCGGGGGCGTGTTCAATTTTAGCTCAGAAGGTGAGATTGAAGATGTAGAGGAAGATGGACAGCGGGATGAGCATGAGAGTTATACTTCTACTAAAGGTAAGGAAAGATTCTCACGTGGAGTGATCTCAAAGCATTTTTGGGAAAACTCTTCGGTCTCAACATCAGTTCTGCGTGAATTAGGAATTACTGCCGAAGATTCGGCAATGAATACGGCGTTCTATTTAATTTTCAGCAAAGATAAAATGAATATTGCTCGTCTTGAAAAAAAGATTAATCGCATTGCTGCTCGGTGGGGGATTACTGGCCTTAAAAATGTTAATTTGCCTTCAGTCGACAAGGGCTACCTTAAATTAGAATTTTTAGTTCAATGGAAGGGCATGGATATTCTCAGATTGCTGAATACCGAAAATCTTAAAATCATAAAAGCTCAAGGCTTAGTGAATAGAAAATTTATCAATACTCATGAACAATTGACTGATCTTAGAAATAAGATTGAAGAGTCTTATGCAAAGAAAGATTTGAGTGATGTCACGGCCCAGGTTAATCAGTTCATGAAAGTCTTTATGGGCTCTAAGGTTCACTTTCAAATTTACAGTAAACTATTTGGTCAGCCACTGGTTCAACTTAAACTTGAAGGCGAAAATATCGCCAGGACTTCAATTCTTTTGTAATAAAAAGACATTTTGTTTCATTGAACTAACTGCAGAAAGGCGTGAGCCTTCAGTCGTTGGTTTGATGCTTTCTAATTGCTCGATAGTGAAATGATTTTTATACAGATCTTGTATCTCTGATTCGGAGACGCTGAAAGGTGGACCTTCCATTTCAGTCTGGTTGTATTCATAAGAAATTAGAAGATATTTTCCATTCTTCTTAAGCGATGCTGTGATGATTTTGGCGTAATCCTTTCTCATGGATTCGGGTAAGGCAACCAAAGCGGCCCGGTCGTAAATAATATCAAAGGCTTCTTTGTTATTAAACTTAAAGAAGTCACCACAACTAATGGTGATATTTTGAAATGAATAATTTTTAAAATTCTGCTCTTCGCTGATCATTGGGGCATTCAGATTATTTTCTGTAAAAAAATCTTTCACAGCTTCTTCGTATAATTCTATCCCATAAACTTTTAGACCGAGATCATGTAGCCAGATCATATCCCGCGTTTTGCCACAAAGGGGAACTAAGACCTTTTGTCCTGCTTGGGGGGTGAGTCTTGGGAAGTATGCCAAAAGCTTTTCATGAAATTGTTCCTGATGAAAAGCCGTTCTGCCTTCTTTCCAGGCATCAATCCAAAATTTAGAATCCATTGAAGACCTCACTAAATTCTTTTCCAGCAATTTGAATAAATGAGCTAAGTTTCGGTGTGAAAAATCTCTGTGCTGGATACACGAAATGAACCGGACCAATAGCTGATTTCCATTCTGGAAGAATTCTTTCGAGTTTACTAGATTTGAGATCAGAATAAATTAAAGACATTGGAAGGTAAGCGATTCCTTCATCTTTTAAGGCCATGGTCTGAATCATTTCCAGCTTCCATGTGTCAATTCCCAGAGGGAGCAGTGACTCCTAATAGTCCTTGTGGCTCCCCATGAATCGTGCTGCACTTCAAACTGGTGGTTTTTTGGTGGGTGATGATATTAATATTTCTATAGACGTTCAGCTGGTAAAACAGAATACATGAAAAGAAGAATTTATTTAGGATATTTGGCGGGAGGAATTGTTATGGCAAGCACAGGAATACTTTCGAATCTTGGAAATAAAAAAGCCAATGGCGTGAAAATGCCTGCCCTTTTTATTGGACACGGTTCGCCCATGAATGCCATCGCCAACAATACTTTTACCCAAACTCTCAATGGTTTGGGTAAAAAACTTCCGAGACCATCGGCAATAATAGTGATCTCTGCTCACTGGATGACCCATGGAACTTATCTTACGAGCATGGCGAAACCAAAGACCATTCATGATTTTGGTGGGTTTCCTCAAGCGTTATTTGATGTTCAATATCCGGCCCCAGGTAATGTAGAGCTTGCGAAATCTATTCAGAGTGAAATCCGTCAGACTAAATTGGGTTTAGATGATCAAGAATGGGGACTGGATCATGGAACATGGTCTGTGCTTAAGCATCTCTATCCTGAAGCGCAGATCCCTGTGATTCAGCTTAGTCTAGATATGAGTCAGCCTATGGAATATCACTTTAAACTGGGACAGGAATTAGCACACCTTCGTGAGCGTGGAGTTTTGATTATTGGAAGTGGAAATATCGTTCACAATCTTCGTCGAATTAGCTGGGAAGAGAAGGCGAAGCCCTTTGAATGGTCACTGGAGTTTGATGAGTGGATGAAAAAGAAGCTTGTTAATAAGGACTTTAATTCACTTCAAAAAGAGTTCTTGAATACTGAAGCCGCACGATTATCTGTTCCAACATTGGATCATTACTTGCCATTACTTTATATTATTGGTGCTGCTGGTGATAAAGAAGAGGTGAAATTTGAATACGAAGAAATTCAGAATGCATCTATTTCAATGAGAAGTTTTAGTTTTGGCTGATTATTTTAAAAAAAATCCCACGAAAGCCTTTCGGCTCTCGTGGGAAATGTAAACTAATTAATAACGTTTGTTATCACGAGCTTCCATAGGCTTGGCCTCAGAAACATTCATTTGACGACCGTCAAATTCTTGTCCATTGAGGGTGCTGATGGCATTAGATGCTTCTAAGCTTGTAGACATTTCTACAAAGCCGAAGCCTTTACTGCGATTTGTATCTCTGTCCATGATCACTTTTGCAGAACGAACTGTTCCGAATTGTGAAAACTTTGTAGAAAGTGTTTCGTTACTAACTGAGTAACCGAGGTTACCAACATAAATTTTTTGACTCATATGAGCCTCCGATGGAAATTTGTCACTAAGATGTGACAAAACTGTGTTTTGTAATTTTATTTTTGAGAATAATTTTAAAAATTGAATAATATTTCTTGGGTCAAATTAATCTGAGATGAGAACTAAAAGCAGAGTTAGTTGAAAACAGATTCTCACAAGGTATAGTAAAGGTTTGTTGAATACTAGGCTTATTATTCAAACCAAATTACTTTTAATTAAAGCTCATGCAATAACATGAGCTTGGGCATCACTGGGGAGTCTTACAGATTTGCGCGCCGTTACATAATTAAATCTTTAAAGGCTCGCTCTTTTCTTGCGTTAACTTTTAATAAATTGTTCTTAACCCCCAATTGAACTAGACACCTCCAAACTAGGAGGATCTATGCAAACTACTGAAACCACACGACGGGCCTACAGAACTAAGTCCCAAAAAATCGAACTTTTGAACGAGCTGCAATCTGGTGGTATGACTATTTCTATCCT
>CAMASK010000068.1 GCA_945860895.1 Bacteriovorax stolpii | reverse complement strand
TAGCCTAAGATGCGGAAAATTAGAACAAAAAGATCAGCCACTTCCTTGCTAGGTCTGTTATTTTAAAAGTACAATGATCGCTTATGGTGATTCTAAATCAAATAAAAGCTGTTGTTTTGGTCTTGTTCTTTCTTATTTTTTGCCTTCTACCAGTCGGTTTTTTGAGTATTCCCTTTTCTCTGGAAAGGCGACTTAAAATTATCTGCCCAGTCTGGCAATTTTGCTCAAGAATGCTGCTTCGCTATGCCTGTCATGCTAAGGTAAGTATCCAGGAAGATCATCGCTCAGAACCATTTCGGGGAACTCCACCCTATGGTCTTTATGTGGCAAATCACCAGAGCTACATAGATATTCCTCTGCTGATTACTGTGTTTCAAGCGCCACCTATTATGAAAAAAGTCATCCTTTATGTTCCCATATTTGGGCAACTTGGCTGGATCAGTGGTGCCCTACCAGTTTCCAGGTCAAAAGTTGGTTCTCGTAAAAAAATTTTTTCCCAGGCAAAGCGCAGAATACTTCATGATAAAATTGGGCTGCAGGTTTATCCTGAAGGAACTCGCTCTAAAGACGCAATTCCAAAGCCCTTTGAGGAAATTAAACGCACTCTCCTGGTGTTTGCTTTCAAAGAACAAATTCCTGTTATACCTTGCAGCATGTACGGGACCCGTGGAGTATTGTCTAAAAAAGGTTTTATTAAAACCGGTCGACATCTCGGAGTGATCGTTCATAAGGAACTTTTGCCACAAGATTATGAAAATGCAGATAAATTTAGCCGTGCAGTTTGGGAGAAGGTTATTTCAGGCCATGATGAAATGAAGTCTCGTCTTGGACCTCTAAATGAAAATTTATCTTAGGTCTAATTTCATTGGGAAATGAGTGATGTCCCATGCCCATTAAATTTTTTTCTTCATCGAGAATCCAGAACAATTTACTAGAAAAATTTTCCTTGATCCTCTCAAAATTTAAATTTTCAGGACGAAGAAAAGCTCCGCATTTAAAACTGGTAATTTGCGAACCATTCAAATGAATTTTATCAAATGGCAAAACATCATCAATCCGAATGCCATGTTTAATAACATCAAGATTTTTTTCATGGGGCCATAAAGGTCTTTTAAGTCCATCATGTGATGAGATATCACCAATTTTCTCCCTAACAAGAGCAACCAGAGATCCAATAGTACCAAGCTCATTACTCATATGATTAAAAAGTGTTCTTACATACGTTCCAGAACTAACGGTGACTCTCACTGAAAGATAAGGAAATTTATATTTAACGACTTGAATGTCATAGATGTGCCTTAGCACTGGTTCTTTTTTTACTTCAATGCCTTCTCTTGCCCACTGATGCATATTGCGTCCGAGAAACTTTGAAGCAGAGTATTTATGAGGGGCCTGAAGATAATCACCCATGAACTTTTCTCGCAATCTTTCTTCAATAAACTCAGAGGAGAAGCTAGCAATTTCTCGTTTTAAATAAAGAGATTCGTCACGCTGGATGATTTCAGACTCATAGTCACCGGTTGGTGTTTCAATGCCTAATTTACCAATGGCTAGGTAGGTTTTTGGAAGCATGTCATGAATGTATTCGTTTAACCTGGCAGCTCCACCAATGCCTATCAGCATCACTCCACAAGCAAAGGGATCAAGAGTACCAAAATGACCAATTTTTCCAAAACCAGCAGGAAGATTTCGTTTAAAATGCCTGATCACATCGTATGAAGTCATACGGGCCGGCTTAAATACATTAAAAACTAATGGAGGAAATTGAGAGAGACTGTTGTTCTTATTCTTCGCCATTTGAAAGTTTATCATCGGCAAGCAAACGAGTAATTTTTGATTCATCTTCGTATTGCGAATTGTAGACGTAATGAAGTTGTGGGGTGTGCTTCACATCCATTTTAGAGGCAAGAAGCGAGCGCATTCTGCTGGCCGTACTTTCGATAGCATCTTTAGCATCTCCACGCGTAGCGGAGTTAAATGTATCCCAATAAACCTTTGCGTGAGAATAATCCTGAGTAAGTTCAACGTGAGTAATTGAAATATTTACGAGGCGCGGATCAGCGAATTCCCTTCTCAGGGCGAGATTAATCTCATCACGGACCCGTTCCTCGTATTTTAATTTCGAAAATTTATTACCACGTCCAGCTGCCACAAAAAATCCTTATAAGGTAAGATCAGAAGTTAAAGTACGTTTCTTCTCTTCCATAATATAAGCTTCAATCAAATCTTCATTTCTGATGTCATTGAAATTCTCAAGGGCCATACCGCATTCATAGCCATTCTTAACTTCTTTAACTTCATCTTTGAAACGTTTAAGAGTTGAAAGACGTCCATCGTAAATGATTTTACCATCGCGAAGGAGACGAATATTACAACCACGCTCAATTTTTCCGTCAATAACAGAAGTACCAGCGATAGTTCCGATTTTAGGAATTGAGAATGTTTCTTTAACTTGTGCACGACCGATGTATTTCTCGATGCGCTCAGGAGTCAACATACCTTCAAGAGCTAAAGTCACATCATTAATGAGTTCATAAATGATAGAGTAAGTCTTGATATCAACACCTTTCTCTTCAGCAATACGACGAGCAGTTGTTACTGGTCTCATATTAAAGCCCATAATGAAGCCTCTAGAAGAAGCAGCAAGATTCACATCATTATCTGTGATCGCACCAACTCCACCTGCAATAACTTCAACTGAAACTTCAGAGTTACCAAGTTGCTGAACAGCTGTACGGATAGCCTCGAAAGAGCCCTGAACGTCAGAACGAACAATAAGTTTTAGAACTTGTTTTTCAACTTCCGAGTTATTTTGAGCAGTCGCAAAGAAATCTTCTAAGCTGACTTTTTTCGCTTCCACTGTAGTGTTAGCGAATGCTTTTCTTTCATTAATACGGTTTTCAACAATCTTAGTGGCTTCACGCTCATTCTTCACAACGTTTAGAATATCACCTGGAGATGGAACTGATTCCAATCCAAGGATTTGAACTGGCGTAGAAGGACCAGCAGAGTTAACCATTTTACCAGCGAAATCCATGAGTGAACGAGCTCGGCCTGCAGTTTCACCAACTACAATGGCGTCCCCCTTACTTAAAGTTCCACGCTGAACGAGAATTGTAGCTACTGGACCGCGACCGACTTCGATCTTAGATTCAATAACAACGCCTTCAGCAGGACCATTTGGATCTTCACGAAGTTCCAAAATTTCAGCTTGAAGCTGAATCGCCTCAAGAAGATTGTCTACACCTTCACCAGTTAAAGCAGAGACGTGGACAAATTGAGTTTCACCACCCCAATCTTCAGCAAGTAATCCATGATCAACTAGACCTTGTTTAACTTTATCTGGGTTAGCACCTGGCTTATCAATTTTGTTAACAGCAACGATCACAGGAACTTGAGCATTTTTACAATACTTAATTGACTCAACTGTCTGAGGCATTACTCCATCATCAGCTGCAACAACCAGAACCACGATATCCGTTACATTTGCTCCACGCTGTCTCATGGCACCGAAAGCCGCGTGGCCCGGAGTATCCAAGAATGTCAAAGTAGATTTTTTCACCTGAACTGAGTAAGCACCAATATGTTGAGTGATCCCACCAGCTTCACCAGAAGCGACTTTCGCTTTACGAATATAATCGATAAGTGATGTCTTACCGTGATCTACGTGACCCATGATTGTAATAATCGGGTTACGGACAGGAAGGTGCGATTTATCTTCTTCAACTTTATTATTAAGCACGGCTTCTTCATTGAAAGCAGTGTCTTCAACTCGATAGTTATAAAGAGCAGCGATTTGATTGGCCAGTTTCAATCCGATGTAATCATCAGGACGAACAAGCAAATTAATTTCAAGCAGCTTATTAACGAAGGCATCGAATTTCTGGCTCAACTTATGAGCAAGCTCTTCACCTGTTGTTACACCATTGATAGTGATGACACGCTTAGATTCTTTTACTTCTGTAATAAGTGTTCTCTGTGTTGGACCAGAATAAAGTTTTTTCTTCTTAGCAGGTGTATAGATCGTTTTACCGACTAAACCTGAAGCGAATTTTAATTCTTCATCAGCTCTTAATGTTGTGATGTCTTTCTTACCGCCACCAGCTTTTTTACCGATAGCAGCCGCAAGGTCACCCATGCGTTTTTTATCTTTTTCTTCTTCCGTCATTTCAGGTTCATCACCAATAGGACGACGAGGAGTAAGTCTAGAGTCTTGAGCTTTTTTCTCGGCAGATTCATCTTTTTTAGGAGGTGCTTCAGGAGTAAAAATCGGAGTAAATGTATGACGTTTCTCTTCGAAGTACTCTTTTTTAGCCGGAGCATTTCTTGAAGTATTATAAGAAGAAGCTGGTGCAGGACCATCTTCTTTAGGTTGGCTTGCTAGATGAGCCGCATGAGCAGCCGCCTCTTCTTTAGCTTCTAGTGCCTTCTTATCTTCTTCTTCTTTTTGCGCTTTAGTTTTACGCTTAACGATGGTTAACCCTTTAGGTTTGTCATCGATGTATTGCTTTTCGGGAACTACAGGAGCCGTAGCAACCTGAGGTGCCTGAACTACAGCCGTAGGAACTTCCTCTTTAGGAGCTTCTTCAACTGGAGCAGGTGCTGCCTCTTCGGCAACCGCAGACTCTTTTTTCACTACACCTTTTCTCACCACAGCTTTTTTAACTGAGCCTGCAGCTTTTTGAGAAGTTTCGTATGCAGCTTTCGCTTTAACGACTTCTTCATCAGTCAGGCTTGCCATGTGGTTTCTTACGTTGAACCCCATAGTCTTAAGCTTTTCGACTAACTCGATAGCTCCTACACCAATTTCAGTGGCAAGTTCGTAAACTTTTTTTGCCATTCTTTACTCCAATTCTAGAACCAAATTATTTATTTCAATTTAAAAGCAGCAAGTTCTTCGCGAAGGCGTCTTTCAGCCTCTGAGAATTTATCACCACCATCTTTCTTAACAGCACTAGTACCAGTTGCAATCGCTCCAGAATCTGAACGATCAGATCTCTTGAATCCAGCTTGATTTGGTACCGCAGAAGCCGAGATAATCTCAGCCTCTTCAGACAGATCAGACTTGATATTCTCATCTTCTAATCCAGCCGCAGCAGTTTCGATCATCGCTTTAGCATCGGCAACTGACTTACCAAGGTATCTAGCGATATCTTCTGGGGTAGCAGCAGCTAAATCGATAATCGACATAACACCTTTTTGCACCAACACCTGGGCCGTAGCTTCTGAGATATTTGAAAGTTGAACCAAGTTTTCCACTGCAAGCTTAACTCTTTCTTGTAATTTAGCTTTAGAGATAATGTTGATTTTCCATCCCGTTAGCATTGCTGCTAAACGAACATTCTGACCTCTCTTACCAATCGCAAGAGAAAGTTGATCGTCTTCAACAATAACGTCTAATGTATGGTCTTCATGGTTCAGAGAAACAGACTGGATCTCTGCTGGAGCCAAAGCAGCTCTTGCAAAAGTTTCTGAATCTTCATTCCAACGAACGATATCGATTTTTTCACCTTGAAGCTCATTCACAATATTCTGAACACGAGAACCCTTCATACCAACACATGCACCAACTGGATCAATGTCACGGTCTTGGCTTGTTACAGCAATCTTAGCACGATAGCCCGGCTCACGAGCAGCAGCTTTAACAACGATTGTGCCTTCAGCGATTTCCGGAACTTCTACTTCAAACAATTTCACCAAGAACATTGGAGAAGTGCGAGTTAAGCGAATTTCAGGTCCGCGATTAGTCATCACTACTTCAGACAAGTAAGCCTGAATTCTATCACCTGGCTTGAAAGATTCTCCAAAGATGATTTCTTTTTTAGGAAGGATTGCATCAGATTTACCAAGATCGATAACTACATTACCTTTCTCAAAACGACGGGCAATACCTGTAACTAAGTCCCCTTCACGGTGCTTGAATTCAGAGAAGAGAATGTCTCTTTCAGCATCACGCACTTTCTGGAAAATGATTTGTTTAGCAGTTTGGATGTCTACGCGAGAAAATCCTGGATTCTCAATTTTAAGACCAAGTTGATCGCCTACTTCGCAATCTTCATCGAGCTTCTTAGCAGCGTCGAATTCAATCTCAACAATTCCATCTCTTACTTTTTCAACTACGTTTTTGTATTGGTAAATTTCAACTTCCCCATCAGCCTCGTTATAACGAGCTTCGTACTCACCCTGAATACCAAATTTCTTACGGGCAGTAACAAGGAAAGCTTGCTCAATGGCACCAACGATAAATTCTTTTTTAATACCGCGGTCTTTACCTAGTTGCTCGATAACTCGACCTAATTCTGAAAAGTTCACAATGCCTCTCCTTACTCACGAACCGATTTTAAATCGGGATCTAAATTTACTTTTTTCGTCTGTTTATAATTTAATTTGAGATTGAAACCTTTCAGTTCAATCACATATCCATCTTGGTCTGCTTCTAAAAGCTTTCCACGAAATTTTTTATCACTCTTGAGATTCAATCCTTTTGGAGAACCTGCAATTTGTTCCTCGGATAATTGTCCCATAATTACAACTGCTACCATTTCATTTAAGCTCATCTTAAAATGCTCAAGTGTAGCGATGTTACGGTAAACGCCTGGGGAAGAAACTTCGAGGACAATTTCTTCTGGTATCCAGCTTTCTTTTTCGAAAGGTTCTGTTAAAGCGTGATCCACTTTAATACAATCTTCGATAATCGCCGAACCTGTTCTTGGATCTTGGATATATAGTCGAAGGATTTTTTGAGAAGTGACGTACTCAATGTCGTACAAACGATAACCAACTTCCTGAACCACAGGTTCACAAAGCTGATAAAATTTCTTTTCAAAACCAACGCGCTCTTGCTGGATATCCATCAAAAAAGACCCACAAAAATAAAAAAAGGTGGACCAAAACCACCCCTAAACCCTAACCGAACTCTAGAACAGGCTAAGTTTATAACAAACTCATTTCAAAAGCGCAATTTAAACCATCCCGACTCATAGAATTAGTTGCATTGTGTGAGCATCATCACCATTAGAGTAATAAGTCTTGATGATTCTAAGAAGTTGAAAACCTGATTTACGATAAAAGCCAATAGCGCGGGCATTCCTGGACGCAACCTCAAGGTAAATAGATCTAACTCCTTTAAGCTTGAGCTCTTCTATAAGGGCCTTCCAGAATACTAGAGTGTCGGGGCTACCGCGAAGAGAAGATTTAAGACAAATTTTTAACAAATGCGCCGAATCATCCCCAGGGATTTGCGCAAATAAAGCAAATCCAACCAGCTCGGTTTCCTTTTTAATCCCAAATAATTGGTGATGACTCCAGTTAAGTGAACCCCAGTCTTGCATTGACCAAGGTTTAGGGAAATCATGCTGGTCTAAGTTCAAGACATCCTGGAATTCTTCGGAACCTGAGGAGAGATTGAGCAGCCTACCAAAAGTATTCATGCACGAGCTGCTTATCCAGAGAATCCACAAATAAATCAATGGAAGGACGAATTACATCAAAATTTCTTTTATTTCCCTTCATCTGACTTTCGTAACGAGAGCGTAAATAAAGTTCCATTTCAATTAGATTTTTAAAATTTGTCTTTAATGAATCTTTATGGAGAATCTTTTTTTGACAATTATTTTCACGTGCTCCTTCGCGGATCAATTGAGACAATTCATTAGTCACTTTCTTATTCTGATCTTCGGTATAACGAAGCATTTTAAAGAAATAACGCAGTTTTTTCAGGACTTCACTATGGGAATGCATGTATTTAATGATCTCATCGTCGGTGAGAGGAAAATTTTTTACAAAACTATCAAGTTCTGAAATAAAACTGCGCTCAAAATAAGTCACCACCAGGGCATCAGAATAAATACAATTAAGAGCCTTTAAATTCCGAAGTTGAAAGCTGATGTCTTGAAAGGAAATAGCACGGTCGACGATTTTTAATAAAAAACGATCGGAGGACACCAGCTTTTGAGCAAACGCTCTAGACTGAAAACCTCCGATTAAAAGATTAAACAGGAGAAGAAATTTCAATATTCCCAATATTTTTTTGTTTAACAACTTCGTTTTCTTTGTGGAAACGAGCATTGACCCGTGGATTGAAGGTATATCCATCTTTTCCGCGAAGAATATATTGGCGTTTGATACCTTTAGGCTCAATTAGCTTCCTTAGTCGGCTGATACTTGTATAGATCAGCTTATCGTGGATTAGAGGATTGTACTCATCTTTCCAGATCATTTTAGCTAGATCTTCTTTATTATAGTAAGTTCCAGGGGTTTGCGCCAAGAGGAAAAGGATCTCGAGAAGCACAAATCTGTGCTTGAAATCAATTACGCCCAAACTTTTCTCATGAATCACACGATTGTGGCGATCAAGATAAAGGTCAACGCTTGAATCATTCACATCCTCAACTTCCATTAGAAGAAGTTGCTGAAGACGTTTAAAAAATTCTTCATCTAAAGAATTTTCCGCAATTCCGAAAAGAATAAGAGCTTTTGAAAACTCTCCCATTTTCTTCAGGGCGATCCCTTTATTAAGAAGAACATAGTGATGCATGTTCCAACAACGTTTTGAATGAAGAAGTTTCATTGCAAGATCATACTGTGGAAGAGCTTCAGCGTAGTGGCCAAGCTCTCTCAATGCATTACCCCACAGAAGATGCATAGAACCTTTCAGATAACCTTTCTTAAGGATATTCAAAAGCTCATTTAATTGATTCAGATGAATGATAGCGTCCTGGTAGTTCTTCATCTGGCAAGCATTCGTCGCCATAGCGTAAAGAGATTTGGCCATCAATTCTGGTTCATTCTCAGTCTGGGCTTTACGATATGCCTGATGAAAGTTTTTATTGGCTTCAGCAAACTCACCTTTATAAGTATTTACTACAGCGGAGTTATAAAAATATTCTGCCGTCAAAGATGGAAGAGTTGTAACGATATTATCGAGAAGTTCACTTGAAAGCTGGATAAACTTATTAGCCGCTTTTTCATTTAGAGATTCTGAATAAATTCGAATCAAAAAACCATAGATCTTAAAAATCGCGAAGGCATCTTGAGGAAGTTCCGTCGATTTAAGAGCGTTAATAAAGTACTCTTCAGCTTTTTCAAAATCTGCTTTATCATAAAAGATTTTTGCTAATCTGTAGTGGCCTTGACCTTCAATTCGCTTCGAATCAGCAGGGAGATGGGCTAAAAACTTATCGTCCTTGCTTAGATCCACCACAGCTCTAATCATCATTGTTTCCACTGATGGGGTTTGAATGGTGTCCATATTACGGCCTCCTAAAATGACGTAAGAAATCATCCTTACAGTTTCAAAGTCAGGGTGTTAAACCTCATCGTTATTAAAAAAGCAAGTTTGTTGTTTCAGTTACTATGGAATTAGCTTTATCTTTAATAAATTTAATGCTTTAAACAGTGTAAGACTAATGCCATGGAAGCCTTTTGACCCTAAATGTAAAGATCGAAAGTAAGAGCTCCATCAAGGTTTTTTCTTACAGTAACCTTTGTCAAACGCAATTGATTCTAACTCATTGATAAAACGGGGTCCCATTGATAGAGTATCTTGGAGCAGACCACCTCTCACATTCAGGTTCTTTGTAAGGAGACCCATGGCCAAGTACGATCTCGACACTTTAAGACATTCAACAGCCCATTTGATGGCCCAAGCAATCATGGAACTCTTTCCAAAAGATGAGGTTCAGCTAGGTATCGGTCCAGTTATTGAAAATGGATTTTATTACGATATCGAGATGAAAACCAAGTTGACGGATGAGCAGCTGAAGCAAATCGAAGAGAAAATGAAGGAAATTATTAAACGTAATTTACCAGTTTTACGTCATGAGGTTTCACGAGCCGAAGCAATGAAATTATTTTCAGAAAAGGGTCAGACACTTAAATGTGAGTTGATCCGTGATATTCCCGAAGGCGAGATCATTAGTTACTACACTCAAGGGGACTATTTTTTTGATCTCTGTACTGGGCCGCATGTTGAGAAAACATCAGAGCTCACTTTCTGGTTTAAGCTTCTCCATACTGCTGGTGCCTACTGGCGAGGGGATCAAACTCGTCCGATGCTTCAACGTATTTACGCTGCTTGCTTTAGTTCTAAAGAAGAGTTGAGAGATTATCTTACTCAGATTGAGGAGGCTAAAAAACGTGATCACAGAAAATTAGGTAAAGAGTTAGAACTTTTTATCTTTGATCCAGTCGCTCCAGCTTCGCCTTTTTTTATGCCTAAAGGTGCACTAGTTTATAATGGGCTAGTGGATTTCATGCGACGTATTTATAATAAATTTGACTACCAGGAAGTTATAACTCCCCAAGTTCTTGATGTGGATTTGTGGCACACTTCAGGTCACTACGAAAAATATCATGAGAATATGTACTTCACTCAAATTGATGAAAGAGAGTTCGCGCTTAAACCAATGAATTGCCCATGTCATATGCTCATGTTCTCTCATTTTAGATATTCATACCGTGATCTACCTCTTCGCTTTGCGGATTTTGGAAGACTTCACCGTTATGAAAAATCAGGTGTGGTGGCAGGATTGACTCGTGTTCGTACTTTCTGTCAGGACGATGCTCACATTTTTATTCAATTCGATGGAATTCAGCAGGAAATCAAAACCCTGATGGAAATGTTCTTTATTGGCTATGAGCATTTTGGATTTAAGAAAATTAAAATTGGCTTCTCTACTCGTCCAGAAATGAGAGTTGGATCAGATGAGACCTGGGATAAAGCTGAGGCAGCCTTAAAAGCTGCTCTAGATGCTTCTGGAAAAGATTATTTTATTAATGAAGGCGATGGTGCTTTCTATGGTCCTAAAATTGATATTCAAGTTTCAGATGCTCTTGGAAGATTCCATCAGCTTGGTACTATCCAGCTGGATTTTCAACTTCCAGAACGCTTTGATCTTAAATTTACAAATCAAAATGGCGCGATGGAAAGACCAGTGGTTATTCATCGTGCACTACTGGGTTCTCTTGAGAGATTCATCGGAGTTTATCTTGAGCACGTAGCTGGCGCCTTTCCCTTTTGGCTTTCTCCAGAGCAAGCGGTTATTATCCCAATTAAAAATGAACTTCATCTTGAAGCAGCTAAAAAGTTTGAAAAAGAACTTAAGGCTAAAGGCTTCAGAGTCAGAGTTGATGATCGCAACGAATCCATGGGACTAAAAACTCGGCAGGCCCAAACAGGGAAAATTCCATTTATGCTAGTATTGGGTGATCAGGAAATTGAAGCTCAAACAGTTGCCGTGCGCAAGTATGGAGAAATGAAGTCCGAAGTTATGTCACAAATCAATCTTGTGCAAATCTTCAGTACTTTAGAACTGGAAAAAACACCTGAGGCTCTGCGCGAAGTTTGATCCGAGTATTCCACTAAGTTTTTGTATCTATTTGCACTTTTAAAATTTCCATTCCCTGACCTGGTTTTGGGTTACAATACTCATAAAGGACAGGGAATGGAAGTCATCGAAATCAATTCATATATCGATCATCAACGCTTAGCTCTGAAACTGAGACCTGTCCTAGTGGGTGAATTATATTTATCAAAAAAACTTCTCCATCCAGTTTATTTACATAAAGACGGAATTTTCATAGCAGTCATTAATAAAGGTAACATCCCAACAAGAGAGCAGATAAATACACTTATAAAAAATGCACATCGTGAAGTTTTTGTTTCTCGAGAAGATCTTACACAAATTAAGAGCAATCTTGAATCTGCTTTAGTAAAAATGACCAGATCCCTTTCTGTTGGTGATCCAATTGAAAATGGAGCAAAACAAATTAAGCTACTTTCATTGAATCTTAGTAACCTTTATCATAATCCTCACTGTGATGAGCTCTTGATGTTGCAATTCCAGAGTTCACAAAATTTGAGTAAATTTCTTCTGGATAATAAAAAATTTCAATCGCATTTTTTTCACTCATTTGTTAAAGAAAATTTTCATTTCACAATGTCTCAACCAATGATGTCTTCATTGCTGCTTGTTTCTTTTTTACAATCGATCCATTTGTTTCATGATAAAGAAGTTGAGGATTTATTTCTTACGAGTTACTTGAAAGACATAGGCATATCGCTAATTCCAGAGATGAAATA
>CAMASK010000067.1 GCA_945860895.1 Bacteriovorax stolpii | reverse complement strand
AGACGAAGCCTATGCTTTTTTTAGTAAACAAGTTTACCTTGTAAACAAGCGTATAAAAAAAGACTTTCAAATTTCTGAGGGTGAACTTGCAGAATTGATGAAGAGTCTTAGTGTTGCAGTAACTCTTTACGATACCACTCTGTATACCTACGTAAAATTTCACAACAATCCTAAAATCAGAAGAATGCTGAACGAAAAAGATTCTTCATATCACCGGGAATGGAATACTTTTGAAGAATCAATACAAGAACTCTTCTCATTCCGCAACAGCATACGTTTACAAAGAGGCCTCAAAATCTTTAAGGAAGAATATCTCAAGAAAGAAAAATTAAATCAAGATCAGGAACTTCTAACGACAGCTTTAATCATTCAACAAAGTTACCTATACAATAAATTTAATGAACATAATGTTGGATTATCTATTAATGATTTCTTTTATCTCATTGGTGCTAAATTAAAAATTGAATCTAAATTTAAGATTGATTTAGTGACCTATATGGCCAATTCTATATTATATGCAGGCAGCAGGCTTTTTGGAAACATTGCCGGCAGTTTTCAGAAGCGTCGAGGAATCCTTTACCAAAACCCTGCTTTTCTTTCTCGCGTATTTGGGGAAATGAAGCCGATGGACATGCTACTTGAAAAAACTCCATTCCGTTTGACTGACAAATTTATTCCAGGCTTTTGGGGTCACGCTGCCATCTACATTGGCACTCAAGAAGATCTGGAAAGACTGGGAATTTGGGATAATAAATTAGTTCAAAAATATGCTACCGAAATAAGCAAAGGTAAATTTATTGTTGAAGCTTTACGGGACAAGGTTCAAATGAATACCTTGAATCACTTTTCAGATATTGATGATTTTGCTTTATTACGCTCAAAAGAACCAATGAATGACCAGAAACTTGCTGAACATATTCTTCGTGCCCTGTCTCACGTTGGAAAAAAATATGATTTCAGCTTTGATGTTGAAACTGGAGATACAATTGTATGTTCAGAACTACATTATCGGACTTACGTCGATCTTAAATTTAACACCACTCTATATCTTGGTCGCAGCACAATTTCTGTTGATCAGGTAGCTGAACAGGCCCTCTCGGGGATGCCTTATGAGCCAGTGGTTCTTTTCTTAAATGGAGAAGAAGTTGAACAAAAAGAACTTCAAATTAAATTTGATGACGTCTTCAATAAATTAGACTCAGACCTTGAAAGTGTAACTATAGAATTAGACGCTGCTTAATGTGAAGGACAAGCCGCTAGTTTCTTCGTTTCGAGCTCGGCTTGAGTAAGTTCAAGCTGATATTTTTTCTTAATGTGAAACCAACGCTGGATATACTTACAGGCATATTCTTTGTGAACAGGTAGCCACTGATCTATGCCTTTGGCACCTTTCTGGCGATTGTAGCGTTTATTGGTAATAACCAAATTATCTGGATCATTTGCAAATTTTTCTTTGGCCAAGGCACTCCAATACTCTCCACCATGATCATGGGCGTATTTAAGAGGAATCAAGTGATCCATATCGACTTTTGATGCAAGGGTATGAACTTCAGGATAATAATAATCAGCCCATTCACCCTTAATTACTTTACAGCCTTTTCTATTCATCACAACCGGCCTTAATGATCGTTGAATTAAAATTTCTCCACGAGTGTCGATGCAATTATTATTTTTATCAGACCAATGTTGCCAATCAGTGCGCATATATTTAACAGAAGCTTTGGTTGAACTACGGTAAGTCTTGTGATGTGAGCAAGATGTTGAGAGGATTAAAGCAAATGACAGGAATAAATTCTTTTTATTCTTCAAATCTAAGCTCGCTAATTTCGATTAAGGAATTGGGAAAAATAAGGCATATGGGAATTATAACCCATCTGCGCTTTTATAAAAAGGGTATTTTGAGGGACCAGCCAAACTGGCCCCTGAAAGTTATCTCATCTTATGCTTGCTATGGTCTTCCATGCTCTGCATATGTTTGTTCATTTTCATATTGCAGGATTTAAAAGCTTCTTTGGTTTGAGCGCTTGAAATGCATGCCTTTGAGTCCTCTAAATGACTCATCTTCATGTCGATTCTTTCGGTAGCCTTTCTTTTCATATCCGTCAGACTATCTTCAGCAGCAGCATTCAGGGCCAGGAAGGTAAAAGCAACTAAAAACATTTTCATAAATACTCCTTTTGTATTTTCATTTTTCAAGCCTACTCTCTGTAAAAATAAAGCAAAAGGTGCAGTGAAGATGAATTTAATTGATAAACTTTTAGATATACTCAAAAGAATGAGTTCACTTACTCCACTTAAGATTAAAATTCATGGGAACTTCGTTCTTAATCTTGATTCCAAATAAACTAGGACGCTCTATCTTATGGGCATCCAGGTCAAGGGTGAAGCTGGCCTTGGTGCCTTGCTCTTCCAGTATGACTGGATAAGTTTTAGTTATTCCATGCATTTCAATCTGAGCTTGAATGATTGTTTTATCTTTCTTCAGCTCATCAATGTGAAATTGTCCTTTGGCAGTGGCCTGTGGGAATTTATCGGCTTCTGTGGTCATTTGCATCTTCAGGTCTCGATGAGAGTCGCTACTTTGAAAGCTCTTCACGGGCACAGCAAAAAGGAATTCACACTGTTCAGTTGGACACATAATTTTGCCCTTGAGCTCTGTACTCGTAGCCTCCACTTTTTTAAAAGTATATTGAACATGATAAGTGGCAGAGCCCATTGTAAGCATCATAGAAAATAACCTTCATATTAAAAACAGGAACAGAGTAATCCATACCATGCTTTAAGAAAAAGCATCAGTGGTTTTAGTGCTCTTCATTTCAAAAGGCAGTACATTACTAAAGTCTCGTATCCCAAACTCTAATTCAGTTAACTCTTCGGAAAGGTCCCATAATTTTTGAGCTGCCTGCGTATTTTTTGTTTGCAAAGCACTCTCTCTTTCAACAGGAGCACCTCGTAGTTCTCTATAGCCACTTGGTCCATAATAATGACCACTGTCAGCAAATTTTGAGGTAGCTGCGAATAATGCAGGTTCAGCCCCTCGGGCCGCAGATTGACCGAGAGAAAAAACTAAAAATTTACTTAACAAATCATGTGGACGGATCATTTTATCAGACAGACCAGGCCCTTTAGTAAAAATATGAGTTCTTGCTGCTCCAGGATGAACCGCAATACTTTTCATATCAAGATTTGTGGCACGAATTCTTCTCGCGAGTTCACGGGCAAAAACGATCTGAGCAAGTTTAGATTGCGCATAGGCCTTTGATGGATCATAAAAGTGAGTCGCATTCATATCAAAAAAATCTAATATTCCTTGTTTGTGTTCCATTGAACTTTGAAAAATGATACGCGAACCTGGAGTTCTTTCCAGTAAATCAAATAATCGTGCAGTCAGTGCAAAATGAGAAAGATAATTAACGGCAAATATTAATTCATGTCCTTGTTTGGAAGACATCCGTTCTGGCACGGCCGCAATTCCCCCATTATTAATAAGTAGATGTAATTGAGTGAATTCTGAAAGAATTCTTTCTGAAAAAACTTTCACACTCTCTAGGTCAGATAAATCTAAATGCTCATAACTAACTAAAGCGCCTTCCATACTATTGCGAATATTGGCGGAAGCTTTTTCTCCTTTGGTAAAGTCATCTGCACAAATAATAACCCTTGCTCCATTTCGCGCAAGTTCTCTGGCAATTTCTAGTCCTATCCCATCCGTACCTCCGGTAACAATGGCATTTTTTTCCCGCAAAGATCCGATCATATCGATAGTCCACTTTTTCATGTAAGCCTCCATTTAAGGTATTAAAAGTGACAAACGAAGATAAGGAAATTTGCTGAGAGGAAAACTAAGGATTCTAAAGGTAAGATTTAGGATAAAAAGGGTGTGGACTGCCTGAACCTTTGATATCTTATTTTCAGTCAAGGAAGTCTAGAAAATTTAGGCGAAAGCAAAAACGGTTTAGGCGGAATTGATAAAAATGGTCATCGGAAGATGGCCATTTTTTATGTTTTTTTATTTTTTATTTTTTGAATTATCCTATCCAGATTTGATAAAAATTTTGAACGGTCACGAGACTCAAATGGCGCAGGACCACCACCCATCTGACCCATCTCTCTTAACTCTTTGAATAATTCTCGACTTGCCAAAGCTTCACCGATCATATCTTGCGTGAACTCATCACCCCGCGCTCCTAAGACTGATGCCCCCTTTTTTAAACAGCGATCCGCCAATGGAATATCCGTAGTTATGCAGATATCATGAATCTCAATTTTTTCAGCTATCCAATTATCTGCTTCATCTGGCCCGGCACTGACTACGATCATCTCAACAGTGTGGTGTAGCGGTACATTAATGCGCTTATTGGCCACCACAAAGACCTTGAGCTGATAACGGGCAGCCACCTTATAGGTTTCATCTTTAACCGGACAACCATCGGCATCTATGAAGAGTGTCAGCATCGCATTCCTTACACGTTAAGCTTTTGTCTATAGCTACTTCTAAGCTTATCTGCTAAAAAATCGCCAGTAAACCTAACAGGATAAAATTATGAAAAAGCTTTTTTCTTTCCTTATTTTGTGTCTTTCATGTTCTTCATTTGCACAGAGGATTTCAACTGCGAATCATGTTGAAGTTTCACGCTATGTGGGCAAGTGGTATGCGCATTATTCAATCCCGCAATTTTTCACCAGAAACTGCCTCGGACAGACTGCAGAATATGAAGTGATAGATTCACACAAGATTAGCGTCCTGAATACTTGCCTAAAAGGTAAAACAAATTCAACCATCAACGGTCAAGCCGTCATCACTAATAAGGTCACCAATGCCGAATTAATAGTGACATTTAATTCATTTTTTACACGTCTTTTCAAAGTGAAAGGTGATTATAACATTATGAAGCTAGACCCTAACTATGAATATGTTTTGATTGGGTCAAGAAATCGTAAATCCCTTTGGCTGATGAGTCGCTCACCGGTAGAAATGCCGGAAACAGTTGTGAAAGAGTACTTGGATTTTGCAAAAAACGACGGATTTGATACATCTAAGCTGCTTAAATCCCAATTCTAGGCCAAAAAACTATTTCCTAAAAGCATGCGTGAGAGTATTTTGTATCACTTATGAAAAAATACTCTGACGCATTTATCCATGACATGCCTAAATCTGATCTCCATCTTCATCTAGATGGATCTCTCAGAATCCCTACTCTAATTGAAATGGCAAAAAAAAATAACATCAAAATGCCTTCTTACACTGAAGAAGGTTTGCGAGAGTTAGTTTTTAAGTCTTCATACTCAAATCTCGGTGAATATCTTCACGGTTTTCAATATACCTGCGCGGCCCTCCGTGATCTCGAAAATATCGAACGCGTGGCTTATGAGCTGGCCATAGATAACCAAAACGAAAATGTTTACTACATTGAGCCTCGCTTTGCTCCACAACTCATGATGGACATTGAGACCGGTCTCACTATGGAAAAAGTTTTTGAAGCTGCCTATAAGGGATTTGAGCGTGCTAAAAAAGAATTTAACAATCGACCGGAAGTTAAGAATGGAACTCGTCCAGAGTTCCATTATGGCATCATTAGCTGTGCCATGAGAAATTTTGGCCCTAAAGGCTATTCTCCTTATTATTCTCGTTTTTATAAAACGATGGAATACTCAAAACACATTGAAGTCGTTAAGGCCGCTGCTCTCCAAATGGTAAAGGCAGCAGTTCGCATTCGTGATGAAAAAGATATTCCAATCGTCTCCATTGATCTTGCTGGTCAGGAAGCTGGTTACCCCTGTGGGAAATTCCATGATGTCTACGCTTACGCTCACAAAAACTTTATGCACAAAACAGTTCACGCTGGTGAAGCTTATGGTGCTGAAAGTATTTTCCAGGCCATCACTGAATGCTATGCGGACAGAATTGGTCACGGCTATTATTTATTTGATGAAGATAAAGTGGTTGATGTTAAAATCGATGACACTAAAAAATATATTTCAGATCTGGTTTCTTTCGTTGCTGACAAACGCACGACCATTGAAGTTTGTTTGACTTCAAATCTTCAAACCAATCCTGAAATTGGGGACATCAAAAACCACAATGTGAAACATATGCTCGCTAACCGCATGTCTG
This sequence comes from Bacteriovorax stolpii, assembly GCA_945860895.1. Lineage (GTDB taxonomy): Bacteria > Bdellovibrionota > Bacteriovoracia > Bacteriovoracales > Bacteriovoracaceae > Peredibacter. The sequence goes on along the minus strand of CAMASK010000067.1, from coordinate 6,154 downwards.
TGACTGTTTGTACTGACAATCGTTTAGTGTCAGATACAACTGTAAGTCGCGAATTTGGGCTTCTTTTAAATAATTTTGATGTTCAGATGAAGCACCTGAAAGACATTGTGGCCTATGGATTTAAGAAAAGCTTTTACCCTGGTGCCTACATTGAAAAACGCAACTGGGCGAAGCGAGTGATGATGCATTTTGATGAAGTGGCTAAAAAGCATGGGGTTTAAGCCACCTGAGCTTTAAGCATTCATATGTAGATTCGACTCCTGAGAAATGATCTTCAAATCCATGGTAATGTCTGTATTTAATAATTTTGAAACCGGACAATTCTCTTTTGCTGAATTTGCACATTGTTTTATTATTTCCTCACTTGCCTCAGGAATGTTGGCAATCACCTTCAAATGAACTGAATTAATAGACCAGTCACCCACCACATTTTCAAGATTCACCTCAGCCTTTGTATGAATTGAGTCAGGCACAAACCCTCTTTTTCCACTGTCAGTATCCATCATGCCTCGGCCGTGTTTCAAATTGCCTGTCCAAATTGCTTTTGCTGAGCGTTTCATAGTTACCTCCAAGGTAAACGACTAATAACCTGCAAAAGAGAAACAAATTCCTTAATCTAAAACTTACTGAATTATGTTTTAGAATTTTAAAAAAGTAACAGGACAAATAAACTCTTCTAGTTTTTCTTTAAACATTACTTCAAACTCTTCTTGAGACTGCTCAGCTAAAGTTGCAAATTTTGATTTTTTCAACGTCTGATAAACATCAAAGGGTAAGTCCCTCTCTAAACTTTCAAGCCCCTCGGGCAGGGCCTTGAGTAAGCCATGATAGGCCCTGGCATAACCATAGGCTTGATCCTGACGAGTAAAGCCTTCAAGGAAGGCAGCGATGATTTCGACTTTTTCGGCAGAATTTAAAAGTAATGATTCTCCCAAGGTTTTCCCCCACTCATCCATAAATGGACCCACGGGAATAAGAAACTTATGTGACTTTCTAAGGGAGCGCGGTTGGCGCATGGACATATGACGATGATTCTCAGTTGACAAAAAACATTTATTCACCTGACCAGCATAAACCAGAATAGGTGAATATGAAGAATTCAACTTGTGACCGAGTTTATAAATTCTTGCATGAAAAGGATCACTTGGATTCATTTCCCATTGATCTATCACGCGATCAAGATCACCAAAATTATGGGCCATCAGGGCGGTTGAGCGAAAAAAGTTTTTATGGTCTCGCTTCTCTCTCAACTCAATCAGCAGTTTTTCTTCTTTATCAATCTCAGCTAAAATGACGTCTGCAATTTCGTGAGCAAGGGCGGGCAGTTTATTTTTCATCAAGGCATTGTAGGCACCAATGGCGACCGATAGCCATGTTCCCTCGTGGGTACTCATCACTTGTCCACGCACAGGATTATAAGATTTTCTATTTGTTACTTGTTCGTAGTCCCATGTCCATGAGTCGATTGTAAGTTTTGCCATCTTAGCTAAATGCGACCCAACGGTTTCATGGCGCCATAAACCTTCTCTGATTTGATTATCCACATCAGTGGGAACAAATGTCCCAGCTGTTGTCCAGTGAGAGGCCAGGCAAAGATTAAAGTATTCAGTGAGATCAATATGATTGAGTGCTTTTAAATTTTTTTTATAGAAGACCAGCTTCGCCAGATAAGCGCGTTTAGGACCATTTGTTTCAATTTCACCTTGAAACAAAAAAGGTGCCGTATTTTCAACATTCTTTATAAGAATGTTGGGAGAAATCCCCATTAATTTGAGTCCTGAAGGTAATTTTTTTGCCATAAAATTAAACTATATTAAAAAAATGAATTTGTCATGAAACACATTGCCTTTGCATCCAGAACCTAAGTAGTCATGCTTAAGCAGGGAGATTTTCATGTTTAAGTGTGTTTTTAAAGCCTTATTTCTTTTCAGCGTACTTCCCTTTTTTCAGTTAAATTCATACGCCGATGTAATGAATTTGAATGAATTCATGCCTACTCGCATGGAAGATGCAACAGTAACAGACTTGCATAAATGGGAAATTCAAGCATCAGGACGCTTTAACCCTGATGAAAAAGAAATCCACCTTAGACCCAATTTGAGATGGAGTGCCATCAAGCGTTTACAATTTGAAGCAAGTTCCGATTATTATCAGTCCACAAAAATTCAGCAAGAAAAGAATAGCGGCAGTACGCATTTGGGATTTCAGTGGAACTTTAACGATCAGGATGACTGGGTCCCCTCGCTGGCCATTTCACCACAAGTCACTTTCCCGACCGGGAAAAGAAGCGATGGAATAGATCCCTCGATCAAATTGATCATGACTCATACTTTGATAGGAACTATAACCGAACCAATAGGGCAGTTTAATATGAATTACCTCTGGCAAGAGAATAATCAAACCAAATCTGGAGAAGCAAAAATCGCAAATCTATTACTCTTTGGTTATATACATAAAATAAGTCACAAAACTTCTCTTCAGGCCGATTTTAATCATGACTATGATGCTTTAATTAAGAAATCCAAAAACGAAATGGAAATTGGCGTTCTTTATCAGCTTTATGAAAGTTGGCTGGTAGGAATAGGTACTGGATATGACATCAAAAATGGTTACTTCTCTTCAACTCTCGCCATTCAAAAAAGCTTTTAGTATAAATAAGTTATGATTAAACTTACTCAAACTGTAAAAAAAGGCGGCTGTGCCGCAAAAGTTCCCGCCATGGTCCTCAGAGAAATTTTAGGGGGAGTAGATTTTCCGCCTAAAATTTGCGGCGTAACAATTGATGGTGATCATTTTGATGATGCTGCTATTTTTAAAATTGATGACAACATCTCATTGGTACAGACCTTGGATTTCTTTACACCTATTGTAGATGATCCCAAAGAATTTGGTGCCATTGCAGCCGCCAATGCCCTTAGTGATGTGTATGCCATGGGTGGTCGACCAAAAACCTGCATGGCCATCTTGGCAGCTCCAATGGCCATTTTGGAAACACAAATAATTCAACAAGTTCTTCAGGGCGCATGTGATGTCATAAAGGAAGCTCAGGCATCACTGGTTGGAGGCCATTCAATCGATGATGACACATTAAAGTTTGGACTCTCAGTTACTGGTTTAGTTTCCACTCAAAAAATCTGGGCCAATGACGGTGCCAGAGAAGGTGACGCTTTAATTCTCACTAAACCTATTGGAACAGGCACAATTTGTGCTGGAATAAAAAATGAATCATTCAATTCTCTTCAATCAGCGGAGGCCATAGATTCAATGAAGCGTTTAAATAACATTATGGATTATTTATCTGAATCAGACCTCGATGCAATTCATGGTGCTACTGATATAACAGGTTTTGGTCTGGCCGGGCACTCCTATCAGATGGCAAAAGCTTCCAAGGTTTGTCTTTGCCTTGAAAATAAAAATATTCCAACTTTTGAGTTAACTCACGCTTCTCTTGAGGCCAAAAATCTCACCAAGGCCCATGGAAGTAATCGTGAATATACTCAAGACTTTACCCATTTCTCAAATCTGAATGAAATACAAAAATTAGTTTACTTTGATCCGCAGACAAGTGGTGGTTTGCTACTAAGTGTTGATTACAAACAGGCATCTTCGATCGTTATGAAGTTGAAAGAACATTTTCCAAAAACTTCAATTATTGGCACTGTTAAGAATTTGGATAAACACTATGTCAGCGTGGAATGATCCTGAGTTACTAAAATTATTTTTAGCAGATACACCCTTGATTGACGTGCGTGCTCCGGTGGAATTTACTGAGGGTAGTTTACCAAATGCCTTTAACTTACCCATCATAAATAATGAAGAAAGGGCCATGGTTGGTACCTGTTATAAAAATCTAGGTCAAGCGGCTGCAATTAAACTTGGTCACGAACTTGTAAGCGGAAATTTAAAACAAGAACGTACTGACCAATGGATAAAATCTCTGAAGGCAAATCCAGAGACTCAAATTTTTTGTTTTCGTGGAGGACTTCGCTCCCAAATTGCATGCCAATGGATCGCTGAAGCAGGTATAAACCGAATTCCCATTCAAGGTGGCTACAAAAGGATGAGAAGATTTTTTCTTTCAAAACTGGACGAATCACCCTTGCCAAGTGTAATTCGTCTGAGTGGATATACCGGTTCTGGAAAAACTGAAACATTAAAAAAAATTACTCAATCCATTGACCTGGAAAAAATTGCTAATCACCGGGGGTCAGCTTTTGGAGAGCTTGGAATTCAGCCTAGTCAGATCAACTTTGAAAATGAATTGTCCCTCGCCCTGATGAAAGCATCGCAAACCGTAGTTGTTGAGGATGAAAGTGCCATGATTGGGAAGATTACAATTCCTAAACGTTTTTATTTTCATATGAAGAACTCACCCTCAATTATTCTTCGCTGCTCACATGAAGATCGAATCCAAAATATTTTTGAGGATTATGTAGTGTCGGCTTCGTTTGACAAAATCCTCTACTCATTTTCAAAAATCTCAAAACGCTTAGGTGGTGTACGTTACACTGAACTCGAATGCATGATAAAAAAAGCTTTTAAATCGGGGTCAAAACCGGAAAACCATGCTGAGTGGATTAGTGCTCTTCTTAAATCTTACTATGATCCATTTTATGAGAAGGACTTAAAGCGGCAGTCTGGACAGATCATATTTGAAGGCACTTCTGAGGAAATCCTTGAATTTATCAAAAGTAAAAATCTTACACGCTCCTAATCCCTTGATCATGCGTTGAGGAAGATCATATTTTCTACATACTTCTCTGAATAAGTTGATATTTAAAAAAAAATCTTATAAAAGAGACTATGGAAAAAGTAATAGATAAATTTTCTAATACTGATTGGTTTTACAGAATCATTTGCATAGTCATTGTAGTGCTTTCTCTCCATGCTAAATTCTTTTCTTCATTCATGGGTATTTAATTGATTAAAAATATTGCTTTGATAGCTCATGATAATCTTAAAACTTCCATGGTTGAGTGGGTTAAGGCCAATCAAACAAAACTTTCAACTTATAACCTTTTTGCAACTGGTACCACCGGACTAAAAATCAAAACCGAGACTCAACTGCCTGTCACAAGGTTTAAGAGTGGCCCTTTAGGGGGAGATCAACAGATCGGTGCCGGAATAGCTGAAGGCACTATTCATGCGGTCTTTTTCTTTTGGGACCCAATGGCGCCACATCCTCATGATGTGGACGTTAAAGCTTTATTAAGGATTGCTGCAGTTTACGATATTCCTATGGCCTGTAATAGGGCCACTGCAAACCTGATTATTCAATCACTTTAGATCTACCTGCCAATTTTATCTTTCACTTTTAAAAGCGAAAAGAACGGAATATTTTTGGAAGAATGCGTCCTCAATCTACAGGAATGTAAACACTTGACTTTTTTGGTCTTTTTAAAATATCACAAACTATTTATCTTTTTTTCTCATTGATCAATATAATGATTCGTATGTATTTAATTCTTATATAAATTGAGAATGCATTTTGTTACTAAAAGAGGTTTTATATGACTATTCCATTTGATAGGGCACATCTTATAAAATGTTTCTGCTTGTTAATTTTTTTATTTTATCAACCAATGACACATGCATTTAATCAAACGTCCCTTTCCGAGGCATCTCTAAAAGACAGAAGAAATTCGATGCTCAGGGATTACTTAATCCAGCACCCCAAACCAGCTGGTGAACATGCTTCGGGTATTGTCCTATGCGCCCATGGTGCATCTGTTGGAGCAAGGGGAGCAGCTTTTTGTTGCACCCTACCACTACTTCATTTTTTTTAATTTTTTCTCTCTGTCCGCTAAACTCCTCTTCTATTAAACAAACTTTAGGAGAGCCTCTAAATATTTTTTTTAATTTACCTGCACTCTGTATATGAAGATCTCCTTTTCCAATAGTTACCCATAAAAAACAAATTTCTTTTTCTATGTTTTCCTTAATAATTTCTTCAATAAATTTTGCTGTCATTATTGTTTTTCCACTGCCTGTAGGTGCTTGGAAAACACAAACTTTCTTAGTCTCATTTTTGCTTAATAATTTTTTTATTTCACTTACGAGACGAGTGATTGCTTCTTCTTGATAAGATTTAAGATTAATATTCATTAATAATCTCGTAGATATCTAGTATTTTTTGTGGCACATCTTTTAATTC
>CAMASK010000066.1 GCA_945860895.1 Bacteriovorax stolpii | reverse complement strand
TGTGGGTGTTACATCTTACGGTGACGTTGCTGCTATAGTTGGTAACGGAACTAATCAACCCTTATTCGTAGCTTATTTATGTCCTCGACCTGTTAATGGCCAAGGAACCCTCATGCCGCAAATTCTTATCGGTGCTTATGGGAATTGCCAAGTAAAACCAATGACTGCTGCCAATATGGTTTTCCCGGATGGCACGCAGGCAAACTTCAGATCTCCACAATACGGGTCATCTGCTGGTCGTCCATTCACGTTCTGTCACTAAAATTTAAAATAATGTTTTTTTTTAAAAAAGCTCCACAATGAGCTTTTTTTATTTTGAAGAGTTGATGAACGCCATCACCCCAGATGAAATCGCCTTCGCCAATTGATCCATGAACTTATCCTGATTTACTTTTTTAAGTTCCTGAAGATTTGAAACAAAACCAACTTCAACCAACAATCCTGGCCGCTTTGAAAGTGCCAGGACATAAAACAAACCAGGCTTTACTCCCCGGTCATCTACTTTATGCAGTTTAATCACCGGCTTAATTTTCTCATGCACAAGAGCGGCCAATTTTCTTGAATGACTAACAGTTTGTTGGACTACCAGATCAACTAAAATCTGATTCACAATCAGCTCTTCACCCTTCAAGTTTAGATTTTCTGATCTCTCCACCTTGTGATTAGCAACGTTTGAATTGTTATCCAGATAATAAAGCTCAAAGCCATGGCTTTTAGCATTGGTAGAGGAATTAAAATGAATCGATAAAAAAAGATCTGCCTTCACAAGATCCGCCAGATCAGCTCTTTCTTGTAAACTCACTGCTCTATCAAGACTTCTTGTGAGATAGGCTGTTGTACTTTTAGATAATTCTTCTTTGATTTTTTTAGCGAGTCTGAGGGATAAATCTTTTTCAAAAATTTTACGTGATCTTTTTGCATCAAGATATCCTACCGCTCCGGACTCTTCGCCTCCGTGGCCAGGATCAATCAACACCACTTTCGCAGTTGCCATTTGAGTTATGAATAGGAAAAATAAAAAAAAATTCATTGTTGATAGGCTGTTTTAATTTTATGTCTTGGAAAATAAAATGAAAGAATTTGTCGGTAGTCATAACCGCGTTTAGCTAGCTCCAAAGCACCAAGTTGACACATACCAACTCCATGTCCATAACCATGTCCTTCCACATGAAATTCTTTATTCTTAACTGACATAATGAAATTATTTGAAGGCAAAGCTTCTCTGCCAGCAAGATTTCTTAAATAAGATTTTTTAATGATATGTAAACGGTCACCGGCATAAAGTCTAAGTTCGGAGTTTTCTAATGAGTCAGGCATGAGTTTAATTTCCTGATCGGCCATGGCATCAGAGTAGTAACGTTTAAGCACCTGATCCACCATTTGAACTAACTTACGATTATGAATCTTTCCGTTCCAGTCTTTCATTCCGGTCTTCTGGCAGAAAGTACAATTTACTGAACGGTATCCTTCCTCTACTCCACCCCAAACCTGATCTGGTCTAAGTGTTTTGCCTCCACACTTTGAATGAAAAAATGCGGGAGAAACTTTTCCAGACGGGCCAACCAGAATCTCCCCCTCAGTTTCGCGTGAGGCTTTGAGAGTTTTTTCAGTCGCATCAAAAAAAGTTCCTGAAACTTGATCCTTCTCAGAAGATTCAAGATCATACAAACCATTATTTTTCCTCTGTAGTCTCTCGTATGCATAGGTTCTGGCAGCTACCGCCTGTGCCTTCAAGGCTTCAACGGGCCATGAACCGTTCATTTCTTTTGAAAGTAAAGTCGTGATGTAGGCTTCAAGTGGAATAGCATTGATCAGATCACAGCTTTCATTATGTGCCTGAGAAACCAATTGCAATTCACCTTGATACTTATGGCGGCCCCAGGAAACTAATCCAGTCGGAGAACTCAAAGAAGCGACTAGAAGAGGACGTGGAATAAATGAAAGTTTTTTCTTAAGATTATTCTGGCAATTAAAGACAATGGATTTTCGGCCATAGTACTGCTGTTTACTGCGCTGAGTGTGGATGGTTTTATGCAAATCCATTCCTTCAACAGTGACATTTTTTAGTGATTTAGCGATCAGAACTTTAACAGATGGGACAGACGCATGCGCGCTGGTCATCAACGAAAGAAATAGCAAACATCCTGTTCTCAACATTAATTCCCTTATCCTTGGAAATTACCTATACGACTCAAAGGTATCTTATCAGATTTTTTTTAAATGCTTCATGATTTTCTGCATGTCAGTCCAGGCAGTTTTTTTCATATTCTGATTATTCTCAATGATACTAGGATGGAACAGGGGAACAACTATAAAAGTCCCAATATTTTCTATCTTTCGATTAAAAAACTCTCCATGAACCTGGGCCAATCTTTCTTGTCCTTTCAAAATCTTATGAGTGGCATTTGCCCCTAGGGTGACAATAATTTCAGGGTGAAAGTAGGCTGCCACCAGCATGGCTTCAGCAGAAATATCCTTCTCATGACTCATCGTAGGATAAATGAGAACCTCTTCATCCTCTAACTTCATGGCCGAAAGCATTCGGCTAAAAAGCTCAGCTGTTTTAAAACTAAAAGCTGGCAGCAATTGATTAATGAATCCCTCTTTTAGCTCGGCCTTGAATTCTTCATAACCTCTAAAACTTTCGGCAACAAACATGATCCTGATTTTGCCTTTTTCCTTAGAGGATAGACACAAATCCATCACCTCTGACTCTAGATGAAGTTTGCTTTTTAGTTCAGCAAAACTTTGTGCCAAATCAATTCCTTCCCAAGTGGGTTCCGGTTTTTTAGCGATTTCTCCACCCGAAATTTTAATGACGGCACTGGGGTCTTCACCAAGTTTCTCTTGAGCATATCTCTCAAGTGATTCCATGATCTGATTTTTTTCGGAAAAATCGGTCGAGGTTTTATTTTCAATATCAGGGGCTGGATGATTTTTCTTTATCCAAGCGACTGGACCAAAGAGAGCTTCTCCAAATGTCGTTGGGGCAGCGGGTTGACGCAGTCTCAATAAATTTTGCTTAAATGGATCACTCATGACTTCTTTTTAGCATGGATAGGTCGAACTTTCCTAGTCATAAAAACCTCAACAAGTCCGCAAGTCTACCGAAAAAGTAACTGTAAGTGAGGAGAATACAATGTCTGATATTGATTTTAAATTTGAGAATTTTGAAGAGTACTTTGGTGGCGCTGAGCAAGTGAAGAAAACCATGGACGAATGTAAAGTCTGTGGCTCTAAACTCCTTCTTTCGCATATGCCGGACTATAAGAACTTACTCTTGCAGGAAACTGCTCGTTGTATGGATTGTGGTTGCGGAAATCGCAGAGTCATCCATGTACTGAATTAATTTTCCAGTTTATCCACATCCTCATGTAAATGCACCCAAAGTGCTTTTGCCTGAGGATTTTTAATTCCAAAATAGTTCATCAAATCATTAACTGAATAATCTTTTAACTCATCCTGAGTCATTGAAAGTTGAGATAGAACTTTTTTCTTACCATCCTCACCCAAACCTTTCACTTCATCAAGCCAGGTGGATAAAACTCTTTTTGTTTCTGCTTTATGATGAAGCTTTCTTGAAAAACGATGCGCCTCATCCCGCATACTAACAATTATTTTAAAAAGCGGAGGACATTTAGTGAGTACATAAGGATTAGTTCTCCCTGGAATAACCAATCTTTCTTCAGAGCGAACTGAATCCGTGGCATATAAATTTCCTGATGTTAAATCTTTTGATTTTGCTATTCCTACCACTGGGATTTCAAGATTTAATTCATTCATCACTGCCACTACGGTATTAACCTGGGCCACGCCACCATCGATAACTAAAACGTCCGGAAGATCACCATTGTCAGCTCGTCTGGATATAACTTCTCTCATCATAGCAAAATCATTATTGCCTTCTGGACGAGTTGCCAGATGGTAATAACGATATTTTTTCTTTTCAGGTTTTCCCTCTTCAAAAACAATTTGAGAAGCTGTTGGCGATTGACCCTGCCAGATCGCCACATCATAACATTCCAGAATACGAGGGCGCTCTTTCATTCCTAAGAGTTCTTTCAATTTATTGAGACCAATAAATACACTTTCAAGATTCATCATTCGTACACGCTGACTCTCTTCTGCATGTTTTCTGCACATATTAATTAATGGATAATACTTTTTAGATAGACCTTGAACCTTATCTACTCCAAAAGTCTTAAGAGCCTCACGGAAAGCCACAATTTCATCTTCTTCGAAATCCATTACCACCATCTGCGGAGTCATTTCTTCTGGATCAGCATAGTACTGAACAATCTTAGATAAAATCTCCTGATCAATCTCTTCAATGACTTCGCCTTTCATAAAATTGAAATTCTTCTGTCCTAAAAGAAGTCCAGAGCGGATCATATAAACAGTAATATCAACTTCTTCATTGCCGTTCCAATAAGACCAGACATCAATATTTTTATCAGTATGAAGAGACTCCACTTTTTGATCGAAAGATTTTTCTAAAAAATCATCCAATAGTTGAATGTGATCACGAATAATTGTGGCCATTTCAAATTCTTCAAGTTCAGCATAATTCGTCATCTTTTCCTGAAGATGATTAATTGTTCTTTTGGCTTTTATGGGTCCTTGAAAAAAACCCAAGGCCATATTCAAATCATCTTCATATTTTTTTGCATCAATTAGTTTCACACAGGGGGCAGAACATTGCTTCATTTGATAAAGTAAGCAGGGAGTTTTGCGAGATTTGAATTCAGTTAAAGAGCAGTCCCGCAAACCAAAGGATTTAGTCAGTACCCGCATGATCATAGAAATATTTGACCCTGTAGGATATGGCCCAAAGAGCTCTTTTCCTTTGGCTTTTTTGGGACGTCTGACATACTCCAAACGAGGAAAAGGCTCATTCCAATTTACCTGAACATAAGGGTAACTTTTATCGTCACGCAGCCTGATATTGTATTTAGGTGTGTGCTCTTTAATTAAATTGTTTTCTAAGACGAAGGATTCTGCGTCAGAGCGCGTAATAATAAAATCAAAATGATCAACATGCCCCACCATATACTCGGTTTTGAGGCCCTTGGCGGATTGATTAAAATAAGAAGTCACTCGAGATTTAAGCTTCTTAGCTTTACCAACATAGATCACCCGACCATTCTTATCCCTCATTAGGTAACAACCCGCTTCCTGCGGTAATGATTTAGCTTTCTCGAGTAGTTCGTCGGTTTTAGTCATAGTAGTTAGCTTTACGGATAACGCTCTCCTATGGTATAATCGATAGATTATGCCCACGGGCTTTTCAGTCTCATTATAAACTAAAAGGAAAATTATGTCCCAGTTAACGGTTGGCAAAGATGTGCTCAGCTATTGCACAAAATGTAAGCTGAACCTAGGCCACACTATCGTTGCAATGAAAGATACAAAACATATTGCAAAAGTTAAGTGTAATACTTGTGGCACAATTCAATCTTTTAAAGATCCGTCTGTTTCTTCAAAACAGAATAAAACGAGAACGAAGAAGACTTCATCAGTTCCTTCAAAAGTTATTTCTGTTTCTGATCTTTGGATGGAAAAAATGTCCTCCACTAAAAAGAAATCCACTCCTTATGCAATGGATGTGAAATTTGCTTTAGGTGACATTATTGATCATGGAAAATTTGGTCCTGGAATTGTTGAGAAGGTTGTGGATGATAAAATTGAAGTCATCTTTCGACATGAAATAAAAGTCCTGGTTCACAATAAAGCTTAAATAATAAAAGGAGACTTCGGTCTCCTTTTATTTATCTGCCGTCTTGATTGCCGTCATCATCACTAAAATCTAAATCATCTTCTTTGTCGTAATTAGCATCGGTTGAGGATTCATCAAATGAGTATGACTTATCCTGCATAGAGGCATCTTCATTGTCCCAGACTAAATTCTGAGCATCGCTGGTACCATTAGAAAGGATCGCTCCTTTAAAACGCGGTGCTGTCCCCACACGATCAGATTCAGGTTCAAATTCATAATCCTCAGTTCGTTCAGGATTACGTTTTTTAGATTTAGCCCTTTTAAATAATCTTCTAAATCTGTTTCGTACACCTTGAAGCTTCTCAACTAAATCATTTTGATTAAGCATAAAAATCCTCCAAAGGTAAACTAGCATAAGAGATGCCAGTCCTAAGTTCTGATTACTTTATGACCGCTGAGGTGAAACTCCCCAATCAAAAAAAAAGGGAGATCCAAAGATCTCCCTCATTTATTTTTTAATTTATTGATTCTACCAGCCGCCGTAGCCGCCGCCACCAGCACCGAAGTTCGCACCAAATGTCAGACCAGCATTCATTGGATTGTATCCAGCTGAACCAAATCCACCACCGTAGCCTCCGCCTCCATATCCGCCTTGACCACTACCCATTCCCATCTGATATCCAACGCCCTGGCCTTGTAACATCTGATCGTAGTTAGAAGTTTGTTGACTGGCACCCCAGTAATTACCTTGGCCGCCGTAATATCCGCCGCCGCCGTTACCACCTTGACCAACACCAGATCCCCAGCCGCCTTGACCATAACCACCGCCATAGCCACCGCCGTATCCGCCATTAAATCCACCAGCGTAACCACCGTTATATCCACCAGCGAGAGAAATTCCGTTTACTAAACCGCCGCCACCTGCGATTCCACCATTATATCCACCGGCGTAACCGCCTGGATAACCTCCGGCCATACCGCCACCTTGAATATATCCACCGGCCATACCGCCACCTTGAATATATCCGCCGGCCATGCCGCCACCTTGAATATATCCGCCGGCCATGCCACCTTGAATATATCCGCCGGCCATACCGCCACCTTGAATATATCCGCCGGCCATTCCGCCTTGGATATAACCACCAGCGTATCCGCCTGGGTAACCTCCGGCCATACCGCCACCTTGGATGTATCCACCGGCCATGCCACCAGCGTAACCGCCGATTGCGCCACCAACCATACCACCCATACCATATGGATTATAACCACCGTAAGGTCCCATCATTCCACCAAGGTAACCTGGAGAATAACCGGCACCATACCATCCACCCATTCCACCAGCACCTAAGCCACCATACTGAGAAAGCTGGAATCCATTACATCCCATTGCTGCTTGCTGATCAGGAGATATGGCCGGAAGTTCGTTGGCCTGTAAATATTGAAGGTAATTATTGTTATGAATCTGACATTGTTCAAATCCTGCAGTTGCAGCACCTGCCCAAGCTTGATTACTCTTAATTTGTGCCTGACTTCCAAAGTAAGCACTCACAGCACCACCAGCAGCCATACTCAATCCAGTAATAGCTTCACCGATCCAGCTATTATTTTTCTGTCTTGATGCCTGACAGTTAACACATCCATCATAGTTATAACGATTTTGTGTGTGGTAGTAATCATCACCAATACAACCTGCAGTATTACCACTTGATGAACAAGCAAAACGCGCGTTCGCTTTCATCCAGTTTTCACATGCAATTTTATCTTTTTCTTTTTTCGATTTACAAAATTCTGGAAGTTGAACTCCACCGCCAACATTGCCACCCGAATTAATGACAACATTTCCTGAGCCATTGCCGCCAATGTTAACATTACCCGTAACTGGAGTTCCAGTCCCGATTCCAGTTCCTGAAGTAGATGAAGAACCAGATGGACACGAATAACCTGAATTTACTCTTGAAACTTCTTTACCTGTTTTAATATCATAACAAACGATTTCACCAGTCCGAACTAATACACCAGAAATACTGATAGTATGTTTATTAGGTTTTTTGCCAGGGAAAGTAGACCAATTGATTTCAATATTTCCACCGTTCTCAACTGAATATTTCTCAAGACACTCAATACATTTTTTTCTTTCAGTACCTTCTCTACGTGTAAGCCAATGCTTTTTACAGTATCTAATACACGGACCGGTTAACCAGCCAGAGGTTGTCCATTCACATCTAATTCCGCCATCAGCACCATCACCAGAACCTGATTGAGCTCCACTTTGTGCTCCCGATTGAGCTCCACTTTGTGCTCCCGATTGCGCTCCACTTTGTGCTCCCGATTGCGCTCCACTTTGAGCTCCCGATTGCGCTCCACTTTGAGCTCCACCTGTAGCAACTACTGCACCACAAGTTTTTAAAACTGCTCTAGCACACCCGGCCGGTATTTCCTGCGAATCAATATTTACGTCACATGAAACACCGTTTGCCCGACTATCAATCGCACAACTACTGGTTACACAAACCTTTCCGTCTGCAGCCACTGTGGCCGTAGGTTGATATGCAATTTTACCTCCGCTATTCTGGCAAAAGGAGTAAATCTTGTCTGCTAAATCGTCTGCCATTGCGACATTCGAAATCAACGACAAAAAGAGGAAAAAAGTAAATTTTTTATTCATAGTCCTACCCAATTTATATCTCCCACTTATGATTAGGAGAATTTCTTACCTTAAAGCATAACACTTGATTAGATTGGGTCATGTACGGGCAAAAAACTCCCATTAAAGAGACCCGATCTTCATTACAATATCGGTAAAAAGGCGGCTGGACTTTAGCCTTTATATGACTGTAATCTCAACTTGTTATGGAAATACTCTCCTCACATGCTTTTGAATGGTTGGCTCTTTTATGCATACTCGGTGGAGCCATTTATACCCTTAAAATTGTTGGACAAGAAAAGTCCAGCTTCAAAGATGATTCCTATGAAGTGCAGTTCGGAACTCTATCTTTAATGATCCCCAATTGGTGGACACTAACTGAGCAATCGCCCACTCAGCTAAAATTTGAAAGAACAGACACTCGTTATGATTGGTACGCCCTCTTTAATTATTTTCCCGATCACCAGAATAGAGATATGCCTAAGCTGTTGGAGGATAAATTAAATCTGGAAGAAATTGAATTTGATATGGATGTAGTTTTTGAAACTGATTCGCGAGTTTTATTCAGAGATAGTGCTATTCAGGAACAATTTCAGGAAGTAATTAGAGTTGAAGGACAGGGATCCCAGAAAGTGGTGGATCGGATTTATTACGACATCTACATAACGAGAAGATTAAACGACGCAGGTTATTTTATTTTTGAAAGTCGAAGCTCGGTATTAAATGGACTAGTGGAAGGACCTTATTTCGAAGAGAGTTTATCGGAACTAAGTTTCATCCGTGAATCTTAGCTCCTTTAAACTTTATGGCACTTGAGCCTAATTCCGCTTAGGTGCAAAACTACGAATCTTATCAATAACAAAATCAATCAACTCTTCATCCGATGAGAAAACATCTTCAACAAGTTCATTTGAAAGAAGAAAGTTTTTCACTCGAATCGCAATGTTGTGAAGAGATTCCATCAAATACAATCCACCGATATTTTCACCGTTGAACGATTTAATAATTTCCTTACGAGCATGGTTGAACATTTCTGTTTCCGTGATATCACCAGGAATGTCTTCGCCAAACTTTTCTTCAACTTCTTCAATCGCCTGTTCTTTGATGTTTTCATCAGTTGCAAAGCTTACACCGTACTCGGTGGCCAAAGCTTCAATCAAATCAGCGCGTGAATCAGCCTGAAATTCAATCATTTCAGCTTGCTTCAAGTGATTTATGGTGTAGGTAGATAGCGCCTTTAGCGTATCAAAATCAGTTTTCATTCCACGTCCTTAAATAAAGGTATTACTCTAACAGGATAATCAAAAACTCTTAGCCGAACAAGATAAAGCTTTGATTTTTTTTACTTGCGTCTGAATTTGGAAGTGACTTTTAAAAGAAGTGCGTTGACCGCGGCTCTTTCCCCTAAAAGCATCAAGACAGACAGAAAAAGCACCCCGACACAGGAAATTTGAGCTGCTAAGTAAATGCATTTACTTAAAAAAGGTTGATTGAAAAAATCCACTTTTAGCAAGGTTTCTACCACCAATGCTGAAAAGGAGCTGGCCACTAGAACTTTGACTATTCGAGGGTTAAAGAAAAAACCTAAACTTAAACTTAAGTTACTCTTGAGAGCCCAACTTAGAATCAGGGAATTTAGGCACACTGAAAGCGTGGTACCCAAGGCTAGAATTTTAAATCCAAAAACAGGAGTTAGGAGTAAACAAAATAAAATATTAAATCCAATGGAGAAAATAGAGGCCATAACTGGCACTTTTTGACGATCCAAGGCATAAAAAGTTGGGACTAAAATTTTATAGAGACCATAAAATGGTAATCCCAATGCATACATTCTCAGAGCTTCGGCGGTGTTTATAGTACTCAAATGATCAAAGCGTCCTCTTTCAAAGATCAAATTCACAATTTCATCTGATAAACAGTACAAGATGACCAGCGCCGGCATGATGGTCACAAAAGAGAGATAGTAGCTAGACTGAAGTGCTGACTTGGCCCCTTTCTCATCGCCTTTCTTCCATGCTTCTGAAAAATGAACTAAATTAGAGTTTCCAATCGAAACCGAAAGAATGCCTACCGGGAGCTGAAATAATCTAAAACTGTAATTTAACCAAGATGTTGCTCCAACCACTGTTCCTGTTGCTAAAATTGTGGTGATTAAAATATTTATCTGAGTCGCTGCAAATCCAAAGAGACCAGGCCCTAAAGATTTAAAAACTTTTTTCGATCTTACATTCCAGAATATTTTTGGCCAGATGGGTTTAAAGCCCTTTTTGTAGATCAAAGGGATTTGCACAACTGCTTGCATGAACCCACCTAACAAAGCGCCAATCCCCAAAGAATAAATCGGATGGTGTCCATTGGCAGCAAGAACACCACTCAAGCCGAGCATACAGAGGATACTCATAACGTTATAGGAGGCGGGAGCGAGTGCAGGTATAAAAAATACTTTTAACGAGTTCAAAACACCCATGAAAAGGGCAGCAAGGGATACGAACATTAAAAATGGCGACATGATTCGAGTGAGATTCACTGTAAGTTCAAACTTCTCTGGATCTTGTGAGAAAGCAGGAGCAAAAAGTTTAATGAGTTCAGGTGCAAAAATCATTATTCCAAGACAAATGACTCCAGTGATTAGGGCTAAAAGCCAAAAGAGTGACCACAATAACTCTTTACTCTTCTCTTGAGACTCCTGATTCGCTTCCATAAATGTAGGAACGAAGGCAGATGAGAATGCACCTTCTGCAAATAAATCACGAAGAAGATTTGGTATTCTATAAGCAACTAGGAAAGCATCCGTCACCCCAGAGGCGCCAAAATACGCTGCCATTACTTGCTCTCTTATAAGTCCCAGAATACGTGAGAAGAAAGTGGCAATAGCCATAACAATGGTTGATCGAATAATTGACATCCATCCATTTTCACTCAGTGCTAGTTAACTGCAAATGAAAACTAAAGATTACTTTCTAAGTTTTTTACTCAGCTATTGGTTCTATTTTGCCCCCACTGCGCATAGGGGCAAGTATTCAAAAAGACAATATCAGTTGAATGGGAGACTTTTTGATACTGCTGTCTCTTACTTTCTCTCTAAGTAAGGCTAGTCGATGTTAGGAGATTCATACTTACATTCATAGGGGCGCGTTTGATATGATGGTCTTAAGCAGGATGCTGAATAAGTGCATCTCAACTTCAGGATGAAGTCTAGGAGATGCACTTAATTGTAACACACACTGATCAAGCGACAGGAAGTTCTTGAGCGAGACACAAGGAGGACTTATGTTTCTAGCCATCGCAGTAGAATCAAAACAGCATCCTAAAAATCACAATGACTACCGCGTCTGGTATCTTGAGATCGACGATTGCGGCCAGGTTGTGGGCGTGGGTGCCAAGAAAAAAGAAGAAGTCGTTGAGAGTCTCTTTGAGAATTTTAGAAAGTCAGGGAAATCCAACTGGAGAGCCTTTAAGAAGGGAGCCGAAAGCTCCACTCCGGTTGAGATTTTTGATTTTGTATCCATGAACATGCACGAGAACACTCATTTTGGGAATTTACCAACTTTAAACGAGTTTCAGAGTGTACTGGACTCACTTCATAGCAGATTAGAATTCAGATCGATTGCCTAATGCATTGTCTTCTCCCAGGAATTTGCATGCAGGCCTTTCGAGGGAGAGACTAAATCAGTCTCTCCCTTTTTTTTATTAAAGAAGCGATCTTTCAATAACTATCATCTTAATTTTTACCCCTTTGGCCCTTAAAAAAGCTTTTAAAAAGACGTATGATGAAGCGACACACAAATTAGAACTTCTTAAGTGAAGTAAAGGTTTTACTTATGCAAACAATGGCCATAATTGGTGCGCAATGGGGTGATGAAGGTAAAGGAAAAATCACAGATCTTTTGGCTGAAAAAAGTGATCTCGTGGTTCGTTATCAAGGTGGTCACAATGCTGGACA
>CAMASK010000065.1 GCA_945860895.1 Bacteriovorax stolpii | reverse complement strand
ATTATAAGTAAGACGAATATTGATTTGGAGCAAGTTGTGCTGAATAAGCTAAAGAAGAATGTTAAGAAGTATCCAGTTGAGTTCGCCAAAGGAAATTCGAAGAAATATGATGAGTTTTAAATTCACTTCCAGCGCCGGTTAAAACGGTTTCAAGTTACATTAATGGAGCGTTGGAGAAACCAATATAATTAATTTTACTTATCATCTGCTCAACTAAATCCACAATTAAAATTCCATTCAAATGATCATACTCGTGTTGAGCAATAATTGCTCCAAAGCCATTGAGTTCAACGGAAATGTATTCCCCCTTGCGGTCAAAATAACTTAGATGAATTTTTTTGAAGCGTTGAACTTTCAAATTTTTTCCAGGAATGGATAGACACCCTTCCACAGAATCTTTTTTTCCAAAATCTTCTAGGTACTCAATTGTGGGATTGATGACAACTGTCAGCGAAACACTTGGCCAGCTTTTCATCACAAACATTCTGAGGGATTTATTAACTTGTGGAGCAGCAAGTCCAACACCACCAGCTTCGCTCATTGTCGAGATCATATCATCTATAAGAGATTGAAACTCTGGGTTAGAAATTTCTGCATGAATAACCTCCTGAGCTGTTGCTCTGAGCGTGGGATGGCCGATCTTAATGATTTCGAGATTAGTTTTAGCATGAGTTGTTAAAGTCACGATGAGAGTAGCCAAAAGGAGAAGTGTTTTCATATAACCCATCATCACATGAAAATTTCGTTAAGCCAATGTTATGATCTTCTTGTTTCATTAACCTACAAGGAGAATGATCATGTCTAAGGGGCCAACCAAAGTTAAGAAAAAACTTTCTATCAAAGAAAAGCAAGACCGCAAGAAAGAAAAAATTAAAAATCGTGAGCGCGAAGGCTCCACAGATTTACAGTAGATTACACAAGGGCAGCTTCGGCTGCCTTTTTTTTCCAAAATATTCCAAAAAAATTCGGCTATGCATTCAATATCCTCTTGGATAACATTTCTTTATTTAATCCAGGATTTATTATGCCCAAATTCATGAAAAACCTTTCAGCTCAAATTATTATGGCCATGATTTTAGGTGCCATTCTTGGATCATTTTATGGCAAAGGCCTGGGTCCAATTGGCGAAATTGGTAAGATTGTCATAACCCTTATTAAAGCCGCTGCCACCCCACTATTATTTTTTGTCATTTTAAGTTCCATTTTGACTTCCGAAATCTCAGGCAAGCTTGGAGCAAAGTTAATTGGAATCACCAGTTTTAATTCTATTTGTGCACTCACAATTGGAATTGGGCTTTCGAAAATTTTCACTGCCGGAGAGAGCCTTTCGCAAATTCACAGCACCATGACCACACCTGAGCAGTTGGCAAAATATGCTGGTCAGAAAATCAATTTTATTGAAAGTTTTAAAGCCTATTTCCCTGAAAGTTTTATGAAACCTTTCGTGGATAATGCTGTTATTAGTTTAATTTTCATTGCTTTAATTTTAGGTTTTGCATTGAGAAGAGTTCGCAATATTGGAACTCCAGAAGAAAAACTTCTGATTGAAAAATTTACGAATTTTTTGAGTCTCATGACTAAAATGTTTGAAGTCACTTTAACTTGGCTGGTGCATTTGGTTCCACTTGCTGTCTTGGTCGTGGTGGCCAAAACGGTAGGTGATTATGGTTTTGAACCGCTCAAGGGCTTAGGCTATTACTTAGGGGTGGGTCTTCTTGGACTCTTTATCCATGTCGTCTTGGTTTATCAGGCGTGGCTTATTTATAAAGGCATTCCTTTGCGGGTTTTTTGGCGCAAGGTTCAAACCACTTTAGTATATGCTTGGGGAGTAAACTCAAGCCTAGCAACCCTTCCTCTTACACTTAAAAGTCTGGATGAGCTTGGTGTATCAAAAAAAGCTTCAACACTTGGGGCTTGTGTTGGAACCAATTTAAATAATGATGGAATACTTTTGTATGAAGGCATGGCGGTCTTCTTTGTTGCTCAAGCCGCTGGGATAAACATGGATCTGACAACGCAAATTACTGCCGCTTTAATTTGTGTCATGGGAACAATTGGGATTGCGGGAATTCCAGAAGCAGGCTTTATTACATTGTCTTTAGTCTTAACAACGGTGGGACTTCCTACAGAAATTCTTCCTATGCTTTTAACCGTAGACTGGATTTTAGGACGTGGTCGCTCAGTTGTGAATGTGCTTGGGGATATGACAGTTTCAATAGCATTGGATGAGAAAAGAGATAAAATCGTATGATATTTTTTTATAGTTTATTGGTGTTGATAAACTTAGGTTCTGCTTTGGCTGAGTCCATTGAAGCTGTACCTGCTGATTATAATTTCAAAAATGCTCCTGAGTACCAGGCGATTTTAGTCGTTTTAAAAACTCATGGTGACTTTAAAGAAAAATTAATCCTGGATAAGATCCCAGTTGTGAAAGCAAAATCTCAAGGGGAAATCATGGTGGAAGAAGCCAAGGCGCAAAACCGTGCGATTTTGGCCGCTCAAAAAACTCAAATCTCTAAGTCTAGAACTGAAATTTCCTCCGGCCCCGTAACCTGGAAAGAAGAAATGCGCCAGGAACGTTTGAAGTTTGAGCAAGAAAATTTAACCTTTAGAAAAAAATGGAAAAAAGAGCAAGATTATTTTTATGGCCGAATAAAAGTTTATAAAGAAAATACGGTTAAACTACCAATAGAAAAAGAAGTCATCTTAGAAAAGAAAGTAATGAAATCATCATTACCTGAAGCCTACGTTGTTAATGCTGCCTTCTCTGTTCCTATTCGTGATCAACAAGCGCGTCCTACTTGCTCTGCCTTCGCTGGAATTCGTGTCATTGAAATTATTCTGGCCCAAAATAAAAAAGAACATGATTTGTCTGAGCAGTATTTATACTGGGCGAGTAAGCCCGCTTGTTATAAGAAAGCTTGCACTGAAAAAGGCTCCTGGGTTGTGAGTGCTTATAAATATTCTTTGAAGCATGCCCTCCTAGATATACCGAACGAAGAGAATTGCACTTATAATGCAGAGACGGTGGCAGCGAATGAAACTCAAGTGCCTTTAAGTTTGACCTGTAATCAAGGTGTTTCAAAAATTAAAAACTTCGTGGAAGTAAGAACACTTTCTGATGTGATTGAAAAAATAAAGAAAAATATTCCTGTGATTCTTGCTGCAAAACTTTCCGAAAATTTTTACCGAAATCAGGGATTCGTGACTCTGGCCGATTCTGATAAGGCTACGGGTGAAAAACTTGATTCTCATTCTCTTGGACATGCATTTGTGGGAGTGGGATTGATTGAGCTACCTGAAAAGTTAAATGCCAAGGAAGGAAATTATTGCATCATAGTTGCCAACAGCTGGGGCAAAGGTTGGGGCGCAGGTGGTTATGCTTGCTTAACGGAAAAATGGTTACTTAAATATCGACAGCCCGCTGCATTTATTGCAGTGACATCAGTTGAGGCGAAATAATCAGCTACTATTTCCTTTGCTGGTCCCAAGATTTGTCTATAATCCTAGGACTATGTTACTAAAAAAATCATTCATCAAATTCTCCGGCATTCATGGCATTGGCTGCTTCACTCAAGAAGATATTAAAAAGGGTGAAAGAGTCTGGGAGCTTGATCCAGATTTAGATATTACCATCCCTGCCAATAAAATTAATTCTTACCCTCCTGCCATTACTGAATTTTTAAAGATGTATGCTTATGGACAGGAAACTGGGTCGGAGAAAATTTTTATTTTGTGTGGTGATCACGCCCGACATATGAATCATTCTGAAGATCCTAATCTCATTGAGGCCGGTGATGGCAATGCTTTCAATATCGCTGCTCTGGATATTAAAGCTGGAGAAGAATTAACTTGTAACTATAATGAGTTTGATACTGATGCTTCCTTTAAGCTTAATCACTAGTGGCTAAAATTCATGCCTTCACCCTCATCTTTTGTTCCAAAATGAGTGGATAGTTAGGATTATCTTGAGATTTTCAAGTCTTTGACCCGGCCAGCCACTAGAAAATAACGGCATTATCGCTGCAATTCTTGTAAATTATCCTCATCAATCATTGATCTGAAGGAGAGTATATGCTTTTTGAAATCACTGTTCCTCAATTTATAAAAATGCTTCATAACTTAAGTTTAATCATGGATAAGGCCACGGTTTTCTCTGCAAATAAAAAATTTGAAATGGAAGTTCTTTTGAACTCAAGACTTGCTCCTGATCAATTCAATTTTATTCGTCAGGTTCAGATCGCTTGTGACACTGCCAAATTGGGAGCTGCACGCCTTGCTGGAAAAGAGGCACCTAAGAACGAAGACACTGAAAAAACTTTGCCTGAACTCAAAGCCCGCATCGAAAGCACCATTGGATATTTGAATTCACTCAAGCCAGAAGATTTTAGCGGTGCTGAAGCCAGGCATATCACTCAGCCTCGCTGGGAAGGCAAGTACCTGACAGGCTTTGAGTATGCTGTTCAGCATGTACTTCCAAATATTTACTTCCATGTCACTACGGCCTACGCCATTCTTCGTCACAATGGAGTGGATATTGGTAAAAAAGATTATCTCGGAGAGCTACCTTACAAAAAATAATCAAGGAAAACATGAAATATGTATTTTTAATTTTAGCTTTTATTCTTGTTAGTTGCTCTTCGATTAAGAAGAAAAATGCCGTGGCCACAGAAGTTGGACCTGAAGTGGTTTTTGAAGTCACGCAAGGTATTCTTCACCCCGAATCAATTATCTATTCACCTAAACACGAAAAATTTTTCGTATCCAACGTTTCTTCAGGAAATCCGCTTGAGACAAAATCTGTTGGTTATCTAAGTAAGATTTCTAAAGACGGAAAAATTGTTACAGAAAAATGGATCACGGGATTTAAAGCTCCTAAAGGAATTGCCATTGTAGGTGATGATCTCTACGTCACCGATATAAATCGCGTTGTAAAAGTCAGCATCTCGAAGGCTAAAATTGCTAAAGTTTTTCCTGTGAAAAATGCTAAATTTTTAAATGATGTTACGGCCGATAATGAGGGAAATATTTATATCTCAGACACATTGTCTGACATTATTTATCGAATTAAAGATAATAAAATTGATCAATGGCTCAAAGATGACCGGGTTGCTGGAAGTCACGGTCTCTACACTGATGGGAAAGAGCATATCATTGCCACAAAATGGGGTGCCGATGTTGATCCTAAAACCTTAGTAGCAAAAGGTCTGGGTGATATTGCCGTCATTTCTTTAAAAAACCAAAATGAAATTACAGTGGTAAAGGATCTGCAAGGGCAGTTGGATGGAATTGCAGTAGATGGGAAAGGCACTCTTTGGATTTCTGACTGGATCACTGGAAATGTCTTCACTATGACAAAACAGGGAAAAGTGAGTAAAATGTTTAATCTTGGCCAGGGAACAGCAGATATATCAGTGGCCAGAGAACTTGGATTACTGCTCGTGCCGCAAATGCTTCAGAATAAAATTCTTTTTATTAAACTTTAATAATGGAATATTGGCTGTAAGTTTTTTGAACAAACAAAAGAAGTAGAAATGAAAGAATTAGCTTTAGGCGATAAGCCCCACATTGATCTTTGCGATTTAATGAAAGTAACTGACCTCTGTGATAGCGGTGGAGCTGCCAAGCACATCATTGCGGCCGGCGAAGTAAAAGTTGATGGCGCTGTTGAACTCAGGAAGCGTTGTAAGATCCGTTCTGGTCAGGTTGTTGAATATAAGGGACAAAAAGTTAAAGTGGTATGAGTGAGAGAAAGATCATCTGTGATGATGCTATCGCCTGGCTTGAATCCCAACAAATTTTAACCGGCTGCTCTCTTGTGGCCTCTATGCCCGATATTTCGGAATTTTCCGGATATTCACTTAAAGAATGGAAGGATTGGTTCTCTCAAACAGCTGAGCTCATCTTGTCACGGGCCCCTGATGATGGGGTGACTATTTTTTATCAATCAGACATCAAGGTGGATAGCCTGTGGGTCGACAAAGGATTTCTTTGTCAAAAAGCCGCCGAGAAGTTGGGACACCAATTAGTATTCCATAAAATTATTTGTCGATTCGCTCCTGGAACAATTACTTTTGGTAGACCTGCTTATTCCCATCTGCTGTGTTTTTCCAAGACATTAAAACCTGATCTTTCTAAATCTTCGGCCGATGTCGTTCCTGACTTGGGAGAAAAAACATGGGAAAGAGGGATGGGGCTTGAGGCTTGTTTATTAGCAGCGAAGTTTATTTCTGAACAAACCAAGTCCCAAACTGTGGTTCATCCCTTTTGCGGCGAAGGTGGTATGCTGGCAGCTGCGAACGCTTATGGACTTAATGCTGTAGGTATCGAAAGAAGTCCCAAGCGTGCAAAAAAGGCCCAGACTCTTGGGCTTGATTTGGTTAAAAGAGAATGGATTGTAAATTAAGCTAGTTTTTTATTTTGATCGTTTTGGGATTAAGAGTAAAAATCTTTGTCTCTTTATCAGAATGATGAGCTATGTAGATGAAGTCTTGACTAACTAAATCTGGGTGAGTCAATCTTTCCTCACTCACGGCCAAGGCTATTGCTTCTGCTTCTTGAATGGAATGGCACAGGATGAGATACTTGCGCTCTTTAATAACAGGAATTGGGAATAGATAAACTTGTCCATTAATAGTGGTGGATTTTAGAAGTCTTAACATGGTTCTTTTTGATTCATGGATGAGTAAAACTTTTTTCAAGTAATTTAAGACTATCAGTTACCTTTTCACATATCTCATCCACTCGCTGGTTACTTGCTCCAGCTTCAATTGAAATAGGTTCTCCATATAGCATAACAATTTTAGTAAAGGGCTTTGGAATTTTGAAACGATCCCAGGAATTAAATTCCCAATAGCGATTTGCAACAGCTACGACCGGTAAAATAGGTGAGCCCGTATCTCGTGCCACCAATACAACTCCTGGTTTACATTTTTGTCTTGGACCTCGTGGACCATCCACGGTCATTCCCCCAGAAATTCCTTTACTCACTCCGCTAATATATTCTTGAAGGGCTTCTTTACCGCCTTTATCAATACTCTTTCTTCGTGACGATCCTCTGACTGACACGAATCCCATCTTCTGTGAAATAAAGGCGGCATAATCTCCATCTTTACTTCGGGAAGCCAAAGTAAGAAAGGGCTCAGTCCAAGCGTGACCAGTCATAACAGAAATAACTTGCTCATGCCAAAGAGCAAAAATAAATGATTTGTGTGGCCCAAGACTGCGAGCTTTCTCACGATGTTCAATATTGCGAACTTCAATCTTATAAGTTGAAATCAGAGTGCGAGCAAATAACCAAAGAAGATATTGAAGACAATTTTGCATTTAATCTAGATAGCATATTTGTAAGAAAACATAAAATGGAGTTATGTTTCTTGCAAAAGTCCTTTGCGTTGCGCAATTGATGGCAAATATCCCGAGATTCACACGGTCTGCCTAATTTTTAAAACTAAATGCTCTAAAGCGATTCATTCCACCATCAGGGAAGGTCCTGACTCGCAGCTGTTCATAGATTTTTTCATCCTTGATTTGAAAAGCAATTTGATTTCCAGCATAGGCCTTCACGTTTGTTTTCTTTATAAGGACAATCCATTCACCCATGCTTAAGCCCTCCACATCAACTTCCAGAGGATTGTTATTAACAAAGAAAGTAAACTCCATTTCAATTCGATGAATTTTAGTCTTATTTGCCAATGCCACTATAATTTCCTCAAAATGCCCCGGGATACGGCTTCTTGCAGATTCCATCCCATCAAACATATTAATAGGAGCAAAAGGTGAGAGTACCAGCACTGCCGGACTGTAATGCTCGTCAGTGGCCTTAATGATTCTCGCTCCAAGTGCCAAGCTGGCATTATTGAATTCAGAGCCTGCAACGATTGAATGGAAATTTTTTTTAATTTCATTTTCATCGGGATTATATTTTATGCTTAGGGGCTTGTTGGTTTGTGGAATTTTCTCTTCATAAGGGATGTTTTTCGCCTCTTCAATCATTTGAAAAGTTTTTGCGACTTCTTCTGGTAAGTTTTCATAAAGACCAAGTCTTGTAAAACCTCCATCTGGATACATGGTGACTTTAATTCGAGCAAATGCTTCAGTCGCTTTTGTAAGCTTAATGCGCTTTTCAGAGTGTCCTGCCAAATTAGTCTTTGGAAGAAACTCAATCCAATTTTGACTAACTGAAGATTGTCCCTCAAACTTTACAACGGGTGAATAATTTCCAGAATGATATTTAGTTGAGAGTAAAATATAATTCAAGCGGGCAGAAGCTTTCATCTCCAATATGAGGTAGTCTTCACCTTTTTGATTGTGCCTGACAGTTTCCCAGCTATCCATGACTTTACCCTGTTTGCCGAATAGTTCCGGATCAAACTTGGGCAAGTGGTCACTAATTAAATTATCTGCTTGAGCAAATAATTCATCAGTTACTTCCAAAACCTTGCTTCCTACAAGCTTATTAAAAAAAGCTAAAGGATCAATGGGACCCTTGTCGATAATGGGCTCTGGTCTGGTGGGAATAAAGGCATTGAAAACCAAACTCTTGTAGCCAATATTGACAATTTCTTCCTGTGAAAGATGCTCAGTTTTAAAGTTAGCTTTAAATTGACAGAGGTCTACTCCCTGCATTTGAAAAGCCTTTAATATTATTTGAGTCACTTCAGCGTTGAAAAGAACTCCGCTTAAATCTGAATTGCAGAGGGCCACTAAACCTTTTCCGCGATCCGGACCGGCAAAACAATGGAGATAAATACATCTAAATCCATCATTGGCCCCTTGATGGATGGCCATTTTATTCAGGCCAGCTTCAGCGATGAAGATACCCAGCCCCATTTTGCATCCCATAAAACGCTGGCAACCCTTATCTGAACCCAGAAGCATTTGAACTGCTGTATCGTGAGAGATAGAACCTGATCCAGTGAGATTATGATAGGCTTCTTCAAGATGCTTTAAGAATTCTGCCATGGAACTGGCCGTTCCCATTGCTCCTGCAGCAAAAGCGGGAAACATTTTACGAGTTCCCTCGACTTCTTGACCCTTGTCATTGAGCCCATGAACGTAAGTAATATTTTTTTGATCTTGTTGCTCAAAACTAAATTCCTTCATTCCCAACTGATCAAGGTAGGGACGGGTCAAGTTAACAATAGATTTATTTTCCATCGCCTCAATTAAATGTTCCAAGACGATAAAACCCGCTCCTGAGTATTGAAAAACTTCCCCGGGAGTATTGATGACCTTCACTGGAACGTAGCCAAATTCAGCATTCCCGTTAAGGAAATCCTTTATGGGTGGCATTTTTTTATTGGCGGGAACACCATTCACATAATGCATATTGAGTGCCGAGTGGCCCATCAGGTGAGTGATATTCACTCGCTCATCACCTAAACGGAAGGGAGATTCTGTATTTTTTAAAAGCTCATCCACAGAAGTGGTTAAAGAAATACCCTTATTATTAAAGTAATCAATGGCAAAAGCACTTGCGATAGTTTTACTCAAAGAAGCCAGTTCAAAGTAGTCACTAGAGCTAGCTTTACCGAAAGATAAGGATTGAATCTTTCCGTGATTAAGGATTGCCACTTGAGCACTTTCAATTTTATGTTTTTTTAGACTATCTTCTAATTCAGACTTAATTTTATCCAAAGGATGAAGGGACATTCGTTTTTTAGTAATTTCCCACAAAGCATCTCGCGCATTCTGGAGTTCTTGATTTTCTGTGTTCTCTAGTCTTTTTTGTAACTGTACTAAGATTTCTTTACCGGACTTGCCTTGTGCAGAAATTAAAAACTTCATTCCGAATTTTGCCAGGTATTGTTTTCCCCTTTCTTTGAGTTCAACTTTAACCTTTTCATCTTCTTCAAAAACCTGCGCCTGTTCGGCACTTGCCATCTTGTCCAGCGTTTTTTTGCTTTCTCCAATGTCTCCATGAAAAGAAGCAGCTTCAAGGATATCTAATTTGCTAAAACTTTGAACAAGTTGTTCCGCTTGAGTTAAGTCCAGCATCGTGTTGAGAGAAAGAGTCTGAGCAAATTTTTGACTGCCACACATTTCAAAGTAGTAATTGAATTGTTCAATACTTTTTTGAATGGTGAATTTTTTTTGGTCAATTTTTGAGACTTCAAGCCATGGATCCTGAGAGTTTCTAACGCTTTCAATGGTGAAGGGTAAAAAAAGTTGTGTGGCAAATTCTACCGGCCCTGGATCAGTCATGAGCTTGATCATGAGCTTCAGCGCCACAGGGTACCATTTCTCAGTTCTCTCATTCCACTTTACCTGAACAATTTTTTGTTCGTTGGATTTATCTTTTCTTATGAAATGCAGTTCTTCATGGGCAATTTTTAAAAAGTCACTAACTGAGAAGCGCCCATGTTTTATTTCGTGCCAAACTTCCCAACGGGATCTTTCGGCAGTGGCCAGATCATCCATCACTCTGACCGGAACACCAGCTATTTGAGCTGGTAAGGCAACACAGCCATTGCCACTGAGCCAGTCGGTAATGTACTGAAGTGATTGAAAAACATTGTAGCGAATTTCATCTGGATGATTATTAGCAATGAAATTTGATTCCTTCATATCAGCTACGATAAGTGAGCGGGCATAAAGAGGATGATTTTTATCCAGCCCCTCAATATCTGATCCATGAATAAAATCCAGCATCTCTTTGTGATATTTTTCCTCAAGAAGAGCAGTAACCAAAGTGTTGAGTTTACTTGAATCTCCAAGGAGATGAAATTTCCATGCCTCTACTAAGGCCATTCCTAATCGAACAAAATCCGGATGGGCCACCCAGAAACCAGTAAGCTCTCTTTTGAGCTGAGTGATAACATCTCTCAAGTAACCTTTGATGGTGACTTGAAATGAAGGACTGGTGAGTTCATTTGTCACTGGTAGTATTCCATACATTCCACCAACTTTAATTCCACCTCGAGAGCCCACGACACTGGCCAGAAGATCGTGAGAAGCTTTAATGTACTTGATGACGATGTTGGGGTCTGCTTTGACCGGAATTCTATAATTTGAGTCTTCTTTGAAAAGACGAGCAGTGGAGGCCAGATAATCATGCCAGCCTAAAGAAGCCCCAACGAAATAAGGATATAATTCGTCCATGATTTCGTGAGTTCTAAAAACCGCTCTAGGATTTTCCAAAACAATCATTAAACGAATTGTTCCCATTTTGTATTCTGGATGTAGCTCTTTAAGCATTTTCTCTGCCGTCTCAAGCATAATGCGAATATAGCGTGCCTCTTCTTCGTTTTCTAATTTAGGTACATAAAAAACCATCGCCTTAGGATTGTGCCAATTCTTAAATGCATGAAGAGCAAAATCATATAAATGAAGTGGGATGGGATTGTTTTTATAAAATAAAAAGAAAGCAGGTAAGGCGAGACCCGGGAAACGTTTTATCGGAAGAGACCTTTTCACTTTTTCTAATTCATACGTCTTACCAGTCTGTTCATCTACAAAGGAAAGTGTGCCATCGAGGCACTGGGTTAAATTCTCCCCCGCTGAAATAAGATCTTCACGCATGGGAGTTTTAGAGTCTTCATCATCTGCCCCCCATTTTGGAAGGTATGCAAAAGTGGCGAGTAACTCTTCAACTATCTTGGGTTCGTCTTTTAATTTACGATGATAAGCGTTCATCGCATTGATTGAAAGCTTGGCATTATCCGGAGGACCAAAAAGAGTTACATGATTTCCCTGCAAGTAATCAGGGACTGGCGCCACGGGATTTCCACCACGAGAGTGATAATCAGCTTTTTTTGGGCCGATTACAATTCTCCCATCACCATCTTCAAATCCTAAAACCGTTTTATAATCTTCGCTTAAATAATCTCGTTGCCAAGTTTGGTTAAACTGGGCCATCGCCTTGGTTCTTTCATCAATAAATTTTCGATCTTTGTTCCGGCGATTGAGCACTAGATTAAGCTCACTTTCCACAGCTTCGTATAATTCACATAAAAAATTAAATGAGGCTTTATTTTCTAATCCACCAGAGGCACCTACCTGCATTAAGTGATCAACACCTGCAACTGGCCTAGCTTCTTTTAAAAGGTAATCTTTAAAGGATGGGGATATATAGTCTTCATAGTAGGGGATAGAAGATTTCATGGAAATTAAGTACCTCGGTAAGTAGAAAAGCCGTAAGGATTGAGAAGAAGTGGAACATGGTACTTTCTCTCAGTGTTTTTAATGTTAAAGATCACTGGAGTATTCATGAAGAAATGCTCTTCATTTTTAAAATATTCCTCAATGTTAAAAGTCAGGCGATAAATTCCAGCTTCTTTAGGACAATCAAAAACGATTCTTCCATCTTGATTTGTTTTGTCAGAGCCGATTTCTTTCCAGCTATTTCCAGCCTTTTTTTCTAAGATGACACTCACTCCCTGAGCTGCCATGCCTTTGGTTGTATCTAGAATATGGGTACTGATCATTTGGGAGCTCCTATTTGAAAATGAACTTTAAAGGACTCATGCCCTTTTCAGTAACTGTAACATGCTGCTGGATGCTGCCAAAGACTTCATGCCAGGCCTCGATGGTATACTGACCCAGCGGAAGATCTTTGATGCTAAATTCGCCCTTTGAATTTGTGACAGAAAAATAAGGATGATCCATGATTGCGACATACGCTCCCATCCATGGATGAACACTGCATTTGGCCTGAAGAAACAATTCTGGCTTTTTAAAAATCTTTGTTTCCCTCTGATCTTTATGAGGCATG
>CAMASK010000064.1 GCA_945860895.1 Bacteriovorax stolpii | reverse complement strand
GAATCAGGAATTTTCTCGCCACTTTCATCAAAGTATTTGAGCATCTGTTTGCTGTTGGACTTCCAGGTATGAAGCTTTGCAACCGCTACAATAAGTTCCTGAGCTGTGCGGGCCGCAGGCTGGCTGAAGAGAGCTTCAATTAATTGTGCTTTTTTTACGGGATGCCTCACCCAATAGAATTCCCATGGCTGAAGGTTTGAAGAGTTGGGTGCAAGAAGGGCCCAATTCAGAACCTTATCTACAACTTCTGAGGGAATCTTTTCATCTGTATAAACTCTGACTGAACGACGGTTCCGAATGACCGAATCAAAATTTTCGGGCGAAATAGGTAGTAAAGTCTCAGTATGATCGATGTCAGGAATTTTCGTGAAAATAGAGTCGGCCATGTAAAACCTTCTAGCTAAGTAGATGTTGAAAATCTTCCATGTTTAATTTTCCACTGAAGTATTCATCATCATCCTCGGCCATCAGATCACGGAAAAGTTCCCGCTTACTTTGCTGGAGAATCAGAACTTTTTCTTCCACTGAGTCTTTTATGATTGGTCGATAAACCGTTAATTTATTTTCTTGTCCAATACGGTGAGCTCGATCGATGGCCTGACGTTCAACGGCCGGGTTCCACCATGGATCCATCAGAAAAATATAACTGGCAGCCGTTAAGTTTAATCCGAAACCACCCGCTTTCAGGGAGATCAGGAAAATTTGGGCATCACCATTTTGAAAGAGTTCAACGTTCTCAGTTCGTTTTTTAATTGTCTGAGACCCATCAATTCGGGCGATTTTCCAACCGGCCACTTGAATTTTATTCTGAATCATATCGAGATATGTTGTGAACTGAGAGAAAACCAGCGTTTTATGACCTTCATTCACTAACTGCTCAAGATTTTCCATCAAGAAATCAATCTTAGTTGATTGAAACTGAGGCTGCTTCTGCCATAAGCAAAGTTGGCGCATTTCTAAAAGGGATTTGAGAACTTCGCCGTAGCGCTTTGAACCACTCGTTAACATATTAGAGCGAACAGCATTGAGTTTCTGCTGATAGGTTTCCCTTTCCTCAGGAGAAAAATCCAGGTACACATGATTTTCCACTTTCTCTGGTAATTCTTTTAAAACCTGATCTTTGGTTCGACGTAAAATAAAAGGTTTCACAGTTCTTCGTGCCAGCAAGCGGTTCTTATTTTTAGAAGTAGATCGAACTAAGCCTAAATCACCCCAAACGCCCGGCACACAAAGATCCATAATATTATAGAACTCAGAAAGATCATTCTCAACTGGCGTACCTGTTAAACAAATACGGAACTTCGCTTTTAACTGGCGGGCAGCATTGGCACCAAGAGAACGGATATTTTTTAAGTGTTGAACTTCATCAAAGATTAAAATATCGAAATGCTCTTCTGCAAAAGTGGAGAAAGATTCTTTTTTCATTAATCCATAAGAAGTCAAAATAACCTGGGCATCAGTTTTAAACTCTCGCTCATCACCATAATAGATAGACCAGGTGAGATCTGAAAATTTTTCAATCTCATTCTTCCAGTTATAGAGGATGGAAACCGGACAAATGATCAAAACTTTTTTAAGTTTATCTTTAAGGGTCTGAAGCAGCATAATAGTTTGAAGCGTTTTACCAAGACCCATATCATCCGCGAGACACGCACCGAACTGATGTTCATAAAGAAAGCGCAGCCAATTGTATCCGCCCAATTGATAAGGACGGGCAATATCTTGATAACGTTTATCTACCTCATAAACCGGCATGTCTTCCATGGTCATGATCTTGTGGCAGAATTCTTCTTCTTCAGGCGTCAGCGCTCCTTCAATTCCCAGGCGCTTCAGTTCAAACAATTCAAAAATACGAGATCTCTGTAGAGAAAGACCGAATTTCGAAAGCCCTTTGGCCTCGCCAGTTTTCTTTTCACCTTCAAATTTCGTATAACGCTTCATGAAGCGCAAAATATCTTTTTGCTCATCAGATAATAGAACTAAGCCTTTTTCTGAGAGAAGAAAATTATCAGTGATTTCCGCATTTCTAATGACGTCGAGATCTTCGTCGCTCACCACTAAATCTAACTGGAACCAATCAAGCTTATCGCGGTTTCTTTCGAATCGGATGGTACTCTTCCAGTTTCTGATTTGCTGTTGATCATAGAAAATAGGAATTTTAAGGGGAGTGAGGAGCTGATAAAAAGCCGCCACGCCTTCCAGTAAATTGTTTTTAGGAAGCTGAAATACAATTTTACGTTCTTCTTTAAAATAAAAAGACGTCTTGAAGCCTAATTCACCAAAGCTATCCAGAAATGCCAAAAAGACTTTTCTAAAGATTTTGGTATTAAGCATGAAAATCTTTTTAAAGGTCGGATCAAAGAACGGGATCTCATCGTCTTTCATGATGAGAGCGATCCATTCTGACATGATGGCTTTTCTTGAAGCCGAGTGTAGATATTTTTTATGAAAATTTGTTTCGCGGTCAAAGTCTTCAATTAGAGTTTTAAAAAAAAGAAGAGCATCATTTTTAGTTCTGAAGCTACTGGCCCAACCTTGTTCACTGATAAAGAGTAAAAAGGGAGACGGCATCGGAACAAGCTTCTGATCCGCAGTAAACAATTCTAGTTCTAAATTAAGAAAGCTCTTTCTTGGAGAAGGATTAATGGAAAAGCGATATTCCATATCCTCCACTGGAAATGAATCCCAAGATTCCCCACTCACTGTCAAAGTGGTCAGACCACGCTCTTTAAGTGGTAAAAAAATTCTAAGGTAGTCCTGAATATCTCCAATCACATCAGTTAGTTTTAACTTACTAACTAGTTCTCTGAAATCATTCGGCAGATCCAGGGCTTCACCTGTTTTCCAGTTGAAGAGATACAGCACATCGAAGATTGAAATCTCCTTGGCCTCAATCTCTCCATCAGTCCAGCTGAAGCGATAAGTATATTTATCTTCAATATAAAGAACGTCTTTATATTCTTCTAATTCTGTGGCGGGGACTAAATTGATGTTCAGTTTACCCTTCCAGCGAGTAGGTGCAGGAAAGTTTACGACCTTACGATTTAATAGAGTGTACTGAAGGGAGCTGAAAGTGGAATTCATTTTGGCACTCGGTAATTGTGGAGCGGCCTTAATTAGAGTTCCATATCTTTCTACATGAACACCTTCGTGAGAAATAAAAGGCATGCCCATCGAGTTGAGGCGAGGAGAATCATCTTTGCCCTGAAGTTCAATCCATTTTAAAATTAAACTGGCAGCATGATGGCATGGCTTTTCAGCGCTCCATAATTTGCAGGTACATTGTGTAACTAAATTACCCTTTTTGTAGCTTATTTTAGATTCGTAATTAGTATTGTTTTCAGCAATGATTCCAGAGACAACAATATATGTTTCGTAAGTTCCTTTCATGAATGAAAGGGAGACTCGACCTAACTCAATTAGCTTCTGAGCTTGAAAAATAATCGCATGATCGAATTTATCATGAACGAGACTATCAAGCGGAGACTTATTATTCGTATATTCCATAGCAACCGAGGTTCCAAATTAAAAGATCAGTATAGGGGATTTTCGCCGAATTGGCAGTTAAAACGCACATAGTTAAAAGAAAGCTTTTAATTCAAAAAAATAAGCAAAAAAAAAGGCCGCTTTGCACGGCCCTTTTTATTTTAGTTGTCTAAGTAAGACTTGAGAAGTTTTGCTCTTGAAGGATGACGAAGCTTGCGGAGAGCTTTCGCCTCGATCTGACGAATACGTTCACGAGTTACGAAGAAATCCTGACCCACTTCTTCCAAAGTGTGATCCGATTTTTCTCCAATACCAAAACGCATACGAAGAACTTTTTCTTCTCTTGGAGTCAGAGTTGAAAGAACAGAACGAGTCTGTTCAGAAAGAGTCACACTCATTACAGCATCGGCCGGAGAGATGATCTTCTTATCTTCAATAAAGTCACCCAAAGATGAATCTTCTTCTTCACCGATAGGTGTTTCAAGAGAGATTGGCTCTTTAGAGATTTTGAAAACTTTCTTCACTTTATCAACAGAGAGTTCCATCTTCACTGCAATCTCTTCCGGAGTTGGTTCGCGACCAAGTTCCTGGATAAGTTGGCGACTCGTTCTGGCAAGTTTGTTGATTGTCTCGATCATATGAACCGGGATACGGATCGTGCGACCCTGATCCGCGATAGCACGTGTGATCGCCTGACGAATCCACCAAGTAGCATAAGTAGAGAACTTATAACCACGACGGTATTCAAACTTATCCACTGCTTTCATCAAACCGATGTTTCCTTCCTGAATCAAATCCAAGAACTGAAGACCACGGTTAGTGTATTTTTTAGAGATTGAAACCACGAGACGTAAGTTAGCTTCCACGAGTTGAGATTTAGCTTTATCGGCTTTTTCTTCACCAGTAATGATGATGTTATAAACAGACTGGATATCTTCGAACGCCATACCTGCATCAATTGCAAGACGACGAAGCTTACGAAGGATATCTTCCTGAGTACGAACCATTTGTTCAATTTTTGCGTCTGTTGTGAAAAGGAGACGGGCAAGCTCACGCTTGTAGCCGTCATCTTCCATCAAACGGTCATAAAGAACTTTGTATTCGTCATCATTTCCAACTTCAAGAAACTTATAAATACGTTCTTGTTGCTCATAAAGTTCACGGAATTGAAGGTAGTAGCTCTTCACCGGTTCAGTGAATGAGTTAATGATCTTACGGTTGAAGGTAAGGTCAACCAGTTCAGATCCCACTTTATCCATCACTTTTTGTTCAGCCGCTTCCATTTTCTTAAGAGTTCCATCTTCATTTACGATGAGGTTCAAAAGATCTTTTACGTGCTCAACAACAGCGTAGATACGGTCACGAGTTTCGTGGATTTCTTTTTCCTGCGATTCATCATCAAGACCACGAACGAGATCTTTTACGAATTCATTCTGTTCTTCTGCTTGAATCACACGGTTTTTTAATTTCACGATTTCTTCGAGAGCGTGCTTAGACTTAAGACATGAAAGAACGATTTCTTTTTCACCTTCTTCAATCTCTTTGGCGATTTTAACTTCACCTTCACGAGTAAGAAGGGCAACCGATCCCATTTTCTTTAAGTATAATTTAACCGGGTCACTTGAACTTGCTCTTAATTCAGCTTCCTCGTCGTGAGTAAGCGGATCTTCTGCAACTTCAGTGCTGGCCTTCTCAGCTTCTTCTTCATCGACTTCAGGATTTTTAACCTGAATGCGGGCCTCTTCAATCTTGTCCATTATCTGGTCGATCGAAGCGGTGTCGACAATGTTAGCAGGAATAGCATCGTTAATTTCTTCAGGCGAAAGATACTGTTGATCTTTTCCTTTCATAACGAGGCGAGAGAATTCCCGCGAGTTTAAAAATGCAACAACGACTGACATAGTATCTCCTAGATCTAGGGCACCGTATTTCGTAGATTGAGAATCTCTTTGTCCAACTTGGAGATTTCAATCAAAAGGTGATCAACTTCATTTTTTGTAAGCGACGATTTCTGACGGTCAACTAAGTCTTTGCGTTTTACTTTTAGTTGATCCATCTTCAGCATCAGCTTGTAATCTTTCAGCATTCGCTGTATTACTTTTTCATTATAGGGATTACCGTAATTGAAAAGAGCTTCAGTTACGATATCTCTTGTCTCTTTTGAGTAATCACCGGTCGATAATTCATCCTGCACAATCGAAACATATTCTGCTTCATCGATTTCAAAATAAATTTTAACGAGCCATTGAAACAGTCTTTTTACCTCAGGATGGCTGATATAGGCAAGGAATTCATCCCTGTTCGGCTGCGTTAAAAACTCAGGATGACAGACAATTTCCCTGAGAAAAACCTTCTCAGGCTTAGTGATTGGGCCTGATTCTTGCAGTGAAGTTGTTTGCTCTTTTTTTCGCTCCAATTCTTGTTCCTGAATTTCCAGTTCCTTTTCCTCCACCTTAAATTTCTCATTCAAGATTGGTGCCTTATCTCTCAGTTTAGATAAGAAATTTTTGTAATCCTCGAGAATTGTAGCGGAATCCGAATTCATTTTTAAGAGTTGTGCTGCGGCAATAATCCTCTCTGTCCCGCTCAAATGCTCTCGCAAAGGAGAGACAATTTCGAAAACGCGACGCAAGGTAGCAAGTTTCACATCAATATTATCCAGACCCGAGTTCGGAATCAGCTCTTGGATCATAACATCCAAAAGCACTGGAGCCTTCTCCATTCGTTCTAAAAGAGCGAGACGACCTTCAGTCAGAAGAAACTCATCCGGATCCTTGGCCGGCTCAAAATTAAGGTATTTGGGAAGAATACCTACACTCATAAAGTCAGAATTAATCTTATGCATGGCTTTTTTTCCGGCAGCGTCTGAATCCATTCCTAGAAAAACATTCTTAGTCATATGAGAGAGGTGACGTATTGAATGGTCAGAGAGAGCGATACCCATGGTGCCTACAGTTTGATGGAAACCAAACTGATGCATCATGATCACATCCATATTTCCTTCGACGATGATGACTTGATCCATCTGACGAATTGGAATTCGAGCAAAATTGAGACCATAAAGGATGGTATTTTTTTCGAAGGCAAAAGACTCACCAGAATTTAAATATTTTGGAATCTGATCGGGGAGGACAGCGCGGGAACTGTAGCCGCGAATTTGTCCTGATTGATCGAGAATGGGAAACATCACCCGATCCCGATAAAAGTCATAGAAGCTGTCGCGCCCTTCGTTGTAGCGAACGATACCTATGTCCAGGGCAGTTTGCTGTGCAAAGTCTCTTTCCGCTTCTGGTACACTTTCCAGATAGTGTTTAAGTGTATTATTTCCTGGAGCATAACCAATCTGAAATTTCTCAATAGATTCTACATTGAGTTTTCTTTTTTCAATGAACGATGTGTAGGGTTCAGGATTTTGGGTGGCGACTTTTTTATAAATGCGAACCGAAGCATTGAGTACCCTGAAGGCCATGTCCATTTTCGGATTTTTCTTTTTTTCTTTTTGATATTCTTCAAATGGAAGACCTAATTTCCCGGCAATATCTTTGAGAGCATCAACGAATTCAACTTTGGTGAAATCTTTAACGAAGGTAATGGCATCGCCACCGGCCCCACAGGCAAAACATTTGAACATACCTTTCGCATCGCTGACATTCATGGACGGTTTAGAATCGGCATGAAAAGGGCACAGGCCAACTAAGCTGGCGCCCTTTTTATTCAGAGTCATGTAATGACTAATGATGGTCGAAATTGGAGTTTCTCTGATTCGGTCTTTTAACTGCTCGAAGGCCATTTGAACCTTATATTTTTCTCAATACGATGGATTTTATCAATGTAGCTTGGGATAGAAATATCTTTTCAAATTTGGTGGTAAATTGCGAGAGGAAATGTTCCGGGTACTCATTCCTAAGGTCACGAGATTGCAAGAGCACCTCAAATCTTTTTTCATCTTTCAGATGATTAAGCATCCAGTCAAAGTAGCCGTCATGATCGGTTTTTACAAAAAGAGTTCCACCGGGTTTTAATACTTTATGACAAGCATTTAAAAAGGGCGTCTGAAACAGGCGTTTTTTATTATGACGATTTTTTGGCCAGGGATCAGGAAAGAAATAAAAAATACTTTGTACTTCATTTTCCTGAAACATGAATTCTAATCTTTCACCTCGCGCCCTTAGATAACGAAAATTTTTATGTTCCATTTTATCTAATTTTTTTGCAAGACTGAAGCTTCGCTTAAAACGGTGATCGCACCCAATGAAATTGATGTCAGGATTTTTTTGGCAGTATTCAATCATGAACTCGCCATAACCTGTCCCAATTTCAATTTCCAAGGGTTTATCATTTTGGAAAATCCGCTCATTCCATTTTCCAATGTTGGACTCTGCTTGCTCATCTCTTAAAACAAAAGTTTCAAAGCCAGCGAGTTTGTCGTGGTAAGGATTATCGTGAGTGTATTTGAAGTCTGTGCGATAACAAAAATTATCGTCCATGTTCTTCTTAGCGTTTGGAATTGTCATAAGTGGGGAATGATTAGCAAAAAAACACGGAGCAGTAAAGCTAGGCAAAACAAAAAAGGCTCCCTCTTATGAAGGGAGCCTTGAGTTAATTAGTCGAAATGATTAACCAATCAGTTTAAGAGCATTTTGACCTGATACGTTAGCTTGAGCTAGTACCGAAGTACCGGCAGCTGTTAGGATCTGGTTGCGTGCCTGTTTGGCAGTTTCCTCTGCATAATCCACATCACGAATTCGGCTGTGGGCTGCACTGATATTCTCAGTATAAACCTGCAAGTTATTCGATGTAGAGACAAGTCGGTTTTGAAGCGATCCTAAGAGCGCTCGTTGACTTGAAACTTTTGAGCTTGCAGCATCTATTGTAGCTAAGCTATCTTGTGCTCCATCCTTACTTGAAATATCCAAGCCTTCAACACCCATTTCTTCAATAGACGAATTAAGCATCACTGGTTCGAAGCTGATGCGATCTTTAAATTCATCACCACCTGTACCAATTTGGAATTCTTTTTTATCACCACTGCCATTCAAAAGTTTTGTTCCGTTATACTCAGTCACCTGAGAAATACGTTCCATCTCTTGCTTCAACTGTTGATATTCCAAATTCGACATTCCTCGTTCAACTTCTCCCACAGTATCAGATGAAGCTTGAATGGCCAACTCGCGCATACGTACTAGAATACTAGACGTTTCATTTAAACCACCTTCAGCAACCTGTACCATAGAGACACCATCATTTGCATTTCGGTTAGCTTGTTGAGCTGATCTAATCTCACCCTTTAGTTTTTCCGAAATCGCTAAACCTGCGGCATCATCTGCAGCTTTTGTGATTCTTGAGCCTGAAGAAAGTTTCGAAAAACTTTCTTGTGATTCTTTGTTCACTTTGCTCAAAGAATTTTGTGCCTGAATCGATGCCACGTTTGTGTTAATTCTGAAACCCATAGACCTATCCTCCGTTAAAAACCATAAATCCTCCTTGCTAGTAATGGGGTGTTCAAAATCCCATCATCGGGCAACCATGCCCTTTGTTAATTATTGGCACATCACTATGACATACCGTTGTTGACCTAGCGCATCGGTATGGATTGGTTTTTACATTAGGAATTTTTTAGCTAAAAAGCGGATAAATTTTATAGGTAAGAATTAAATACTTGAGAGTAGATGGGAGATCGACCTTTTGGTCATTCTCCCATCAAAAATTTATTTATATTGATTAACAGTTTCGATTACAAAATCAACTTCAGCTTTGGTCATATAGGCAAAACACGGAAGATTAATCACAGATTTTGCAATCCAATCTGCATTTCCATGAGAGATCTTTCCACCAATATGTCCTGCAGCTCCTGGCTGCTCACTCATAGCACCTGGATAGACTGTTCCATATCCAATGTCATGTTTCTTCAAATACTCGATAAAGGCTGGTCTCGACTCCGGAGTCATTAGAGCAACCGAAAGGTATCCATTCTCAGTAACATTGGCAGATGGGCCAATGAATTTAAGAGCAGAATTTTTAATGTGCATACGATATTGAGCGCAAACTTCACGACGACTATCCAGACGGGCTTCTAGATGTTTTAGTGATTCAACTAAGAAGGTTGCTTCATAGGCACCAAGGCGAGAGTTCCATCCAATAAAGCCATGTTCATAGTGGCTTGTACGGCCGTGATTTAATAATTTATTTGCGACTTGTGACACTTGCGAGCTAGTTGTGAAAATCCCACCCGCATCGCCACTGGCACCCAACACTTTTGCTGGATAAAAACTTGTTGTCGCAACAAAAGCCCCGGTTAATAGACTTTGATCATTGATTTTTACACCAATGGCTTGAGCACAATCTTCAATCAGAATAACGCCTTTTTCCTGACAAAGTTTTCTGATCTCAAGTGTCTCAGGAGCGGCCCAACCATAAAGATGAACAATGATCGCTGCTTTAGGATTGAATTTCTCAATCGCTTCTTTCATAGCAGCCGCTGTGAGGTGGAGATGCTCTTTTGAAACATCAACAGTGTAGGGAACTGCACCCACATTTACCACAGCTTCGAATGTTGCCCAAAAAGTCATATCTGGAATTAGAACACGGTCATTTTTTTCAACTCCAGCAGCTCGTAATGCAACTTGAATAGCATCAGTACCGTTGGCGCAGCCAAGAGCGAATTCTGTTTTAGTATAATTTTTCAAACTGGTTTCAAATTCAGCAATCACCGGGCCACCGACAAAATGACCATTCTTTAAAAGAGCAGCAGTTCTTTCAGTAACTGTTTCAAGGAAATTTTTTTCGTAACGAAGAATATCAATAAAAGGGACTTTCATAATGACTCTCTGGTTATAAATTTTAAGAGAGTCTAGCACTGAAAGAATGTTCTGAAAAAGATTTTACTTAGACTTTTTGTGAATCCAGGATTCTAGAATGAGAGCAGCTTTTTTTGCCATCTTGGGATCCTGGAGTTTCTCATTGAGGCGCTTACGTAGTGCCTCAATGAGCTTTTTATCCTGGAGGTTTTTATCTTTACCATCGGTAAAAAGTTTACCTAATTCCGATAGTTTGATCTTCGGTTCACCCATAATTAGGCAACAGAAGCTTCAGAAGCGCGACGTTTGTAACCCGCTACTTTAGTCATATGTTCTTCGATAATCTCGAAAAGCTCTAATTTCGTTTCTTTTGGATTCATGCCTTGGGGCATCACAGAGTACACAACTTCGTTATTAATTTCTGAAAAAATAAACCAAGTATTGCCGATCTTCTGAAAAAGAACATCTTTAAGCTGATCTTTTGATTTTTTAGAGTTGTTGTTAGAGTTTGTGTTGTTCGAAATTGTCATTGGGTACCCTCCATAGTTTTGTCTGCATAAACTCACATCCTGTAAGTTCATTTGAATGACTCATCGGACCCTGATGTAGGAACTTTAGTCACTTTTTTAAAATACTGAAAAAAAAATTTACAGCATTCTTGACTAAATCAGTAGGCGGATTGAAGGCCTAAATATCCACTCAAGGTAAATGTCGTTCTTGTCATAAATTTATCATTGCCCCTACTAACCCACCAATCATCTCGATTAGCGGCAGATTTAGTTCGGTAAGTTGTTGCCGGTTCCATTTCCATAGAGGTACCAAGGATGAAATCGATCTCTGGCAGGATAGCTTTGCGATGATATTGAACACCAATTCGGGGAGCAAAGCTAATGGTCCGATAGTTTCTTTGTTCTTCAATTGCTCCATTTTGTTGAGAAACATTTAATTGATTAAAAAGATATACATTTATGCTGCCATATAAATTGATGCGATTCTGTGTTCCTTTATAAGCATCATAAGTAATGTAGGGACCAAGACCGAATTTCAAACCCTGCTCTTTGGCATTGTTTCCATTAAAAAGTGTATAGGTGTTTGAAAAAGTTCTGACGTTGGCAGTTCCTCCAAAAAAGAAACGATCGCTGGAGTGATCGTATGCTTTACGGAGCAGCGTCATGTTGATATCGATGGGGCTGGTATAACCCTTCGTCTTAACATTTGAGAGATATGGATAACTTTCATAATAAGGCTGAGTCAAACCAATTAAGAATTGACCTCGATAACCTGTATTTGAATAGAGAGGATAAGTTTTTTCCAGAGGCTCTTCCAGACGATAATCTGTTGGATCTTTTTTCAAAACTGTTTGATTAAGTTCTTTTTGGTTGGTGAAATAAACATAGAGATGATCGCGAATGACATAGACGACATTACCCTGACGATCCAGGGTGGGAAGAAATTCATCATCAATTTTACTTTTCGTTTCTCTCCCACGAAAAAGAGGATCTTGATTCCATTCCTGAGACTCATCCATTTCTTTTTTTAATTTGGCCAGTTTTTCTGGGGCAGGTGCCAGATGATCATACTCCTCTGTGTTGTTGAGAGAAGGATGAACCTTAATGACATCACCTTTTCTTAAGTATTGAACGACTGGAGCGTCATAACTATTTGTTTTTAACATGGGTGTTTCAAGTACAGTTACAACTGCATCAAGGGCCATGACTTTAGAAATTCCTGTTAAAATAAATAAGCAAAGAAATTTCATTGGAATGCCTGTGAAAGATATAATCCAAAAGTTTTATTGGTTTCATTTGAAGCCCTAAGGCTAACTACTTCAGGCTGATCTTTAATATTAAGCCACTGGTTTGCCATAAAAGCACCAATGACAAATTCACCAAGTTTATTCTCAATAGGGTGTTCTGTGGCCAGCAAAAGATCAGTTGAATTAAATTTGAATGAGACATTCCCATTTGATGTTTTCCCATATGCCTTGGCAAATGGACTGACTCGAATTTGCGCCTGAAATCTTAAAGCGAATCCATTAAAATCAAAATCTTTGGTTTTAAACATTGGACCAAATGAGAGGGAAGAATAATAAATGTGTCCGCCCTTTCTTAACTTATATGAAGTCTTTTCGTAATTAATTACTCCACCGGCCTTCACTGGCAATTTCCATTTCGTGGTGTAGTTAAATCCATACTGATTTGTCATCCCTTGATTGGCGGTATCGTCATTAAATAAATCTCTCATAAAAGAACCCTGAACTATGCCAAGATAAAAAACAAACTCAGGAATCATGTGAAGTTTTTTGTCGTAATCGGATTTTATAATATTTAAAGGTGCCGGTGTGTATTTTAAGGGTGGCTCATACAAAGCCATTTCTTCCTGAATACTATTGAAGGATTCTGATCTTATTTTATAGATACAGCTTCCATCCTTACTTTGAACATATTTGAAACCTTGATCATCTTGCAGCCGAAAAAATTTGCCATAGAAAGGTTCAGCTATTTCAATTCGCTTATTATCTTTCAGGCCAACGAGATAGTTTCCTTCTTTCACATAACCATATTCAGTTCCACTTTTCAGAATAGCTTTCATACTGGTTATTTTATAGGGATGTATATATCTGGCAGGCTGATTTCTGTACTGAAGATCATGTTCCGATTGAATGGATGTTTCTGGAAGTTCTTTTTCAAGCTCTTGAATAGCTTTGAGGTCTGTCTCATTCTGAGCAATTGCTG
>CAMASK010000063.1 GCA_945860895.1 Bacteriovorax stolpii | reverse complement strand
AATCGTAAATATGAGAAACATATTCATAATTCATGTCTCCTGTCTTAAACATACCGCCAAAAACGTAAAGATGATTGTTAAGTATTTCTGCGGCAGGTGCAAAAGTAGGGAATGGCATCGGACTTAGTTCTTGTACATATCCATCTACTGGATTAATTGAAGTTACATTGTTTAGCAGTTCAAAATGGGTCGCTCCTTGACCTAGTCCACCAACTAAAATCATTTTTCCTTCATGAGCAATACCAGTCAGAGCACGACGCAGCGGCATTGGTAAAGAAAATGAAGCCATCTCAATTTTTTCCGACTTCATGTCGAATAATTCAATGGAGCTATGAAATGTTCCATCCAAATCATTTGCAAATTTAGGCGTTGAATCCCATCCACCGGCGATATAAACTTTTTCATCAATTGTCACAGCGACGTTAGATGAACGAGGGACCAATAATTTTCCGATTGTTTCCCATTTGTTATTTTGAATATCATAACGATCGATTTGATCTAAAGACTTCCATTTTGGCTTATGTTCTTCGGAGTAAGCAAATCCACCGAAAGCATAAATATAATTTCCAGAAGCTGCTAACTGATAACCATGAGCTTTAGCCGGACGTGGCGCTAGTTCTTTCCAAGTATTCGATTCCTGATTGTACACAATGAACATATCTGAGAATGATTCTGGTGGATAAGTATGCTCCTG
Organism: Bacteriovorax stolpii; assembly: GCA_945860895.1. Classification (GTDB taxonomy): domain Bacteria; phylum Bdellovibrionota; class Bacteriovoracia; order Bacteriovoracales; family Bacteriovoracaceae; genus Peredibacter. The sequence continues at coordinate 12,718 of CAMASK010000063.1, read as the reverse complement.
ACCTTGATGGCCTCCGGCCATATAGAGTTTACCTAAATGAGTAATCGTTCCAAATGAAGATCGAGCATTGCCAATAAAATTAGCTTTAACTGATTGGCTAATTTGGGTATTTCCTGAAAATTGTGGAGAATAGAAATCTACTTCCTGATCATCCGCAATCTGATTCAGTCCAACCCACTCACCCTTAATCAGTTTGAATAAGCGATAATGACCAAGTTTGTTTGAAGCAAAAGCAATTGTATTATCCGGCAAAAAAGTAGGGGCTTGTTCATCTTTCTCATCGGAAGTTACTTGAATGGTAGCACCGCTAGTCCTGTCAGTGACGTAAATATTCCAGTTGCCTTCTACTTTCGAAGTATAAGCAATCCATCTTTCATCAAATGAAAGGGCGGGAGACATTCCTTCAGCAATAATTTTTTTAGAATTCTCTAGACGATCATAAAGAATGATTTCTTTTTTTTCATTAGTATTTCTCTGGTAGACTACAAAATTTCCATCGGAAGAAGGTCTAGGAAAATAAGATTCTTCAGATTCATCTAAAGTTTTTGCCGCATCCAGGGAAAAGTCTAAAAGTGTTTGTCCCTGACGGGCCACTTCAGCCTCGCGATCAAAGAAATAAACCGTATTTTTTCCTTTTTCACCAGGAGCAGAATAGAAAATATATCGTCCATTCTTAGTGAATTTTGGATGAAGGATCATACCCTTATTGGTGGCATGAAATCTTTGAATGATATTTTTTCCAAGATGCTGATAAGTTATGTGAAGATCATTTTGGGAAGGACCTTCCACATAAACTACTTCCTGACCGTCAGGCGTAATATCCGGATAAATAGCCCAATTTTTAGAAGCTTGATCATTCAATATTCGTGCAGGTTGATTGAAGGGTTGAAGAATGATGGATTTACCGTTTGCATCTTCTTGCATATATACTATTTCGGCCAAAACCGCGTTTGACAGAAGAAGCCCCATGAGGATTAGCAATTTCATAAATACCCCTTTTTTAAATAACTGAGACATCCTAACCAAGACAGTTTTATTCATCAAACTAAATTCAGTTTATCGCCATGCACTAAGCCTGTTTTTAACTCGCAAGTCCTTAAAAACTCTCAAAACTATCAATTACTTCAAGTATTTAAACAGTGTACCCGAAAAGCATCTTATGATTAAAAAACTAGTTCCCCTAACACTTGGTTCTCTTTTATTCATTCCTCTCATCCAAGCAGCTTGCCCTGATGGGAAAACCTATAAAGTTTCTTTAACCTTTGATGATGGTCCACATATGGCGCTGACACCAAAAGTCTTAGATACTTTGAAAGAGGAAAATGTTCCTGGAACTTTTTTTGTTTTGGGCAGTAACTTGGCTGGTGGAAAATCTAATCCGGCCAATAAAAAGAAATTTGAAATTTTAGATCGCATGAAGGCTGAAGGACATTATATTGGTTCTCATACCTATAATCACATTGAACATAATTCAAGTGCCTTATCCAAAGAAGCTGTTCAGGAAAATATTATGAAATCCAGTGCACTGATTGAGGACTATCTAAGTCCTATTTTAAGACTTCCTTATGGTGCTGGTTCATTTCGCTCTTCGAATCCTACTACACAGGCAAGAAATGACATGGTGATGTCGACAGTGAAAGAAGCTGGCTTCAAACATGTGGGATGGCATATTGATACTGAAGACTGGAAAGTTTCAGCACGCTCCACTCTAGTACCTCGGATGTTAAAACAAATTTGCCAAAATAAAGGTGGAATTGTTCTTTTTCATGATATTCAAGCTAATACTGTGACTAACCTTAAAAGCTGGATTCAAGCAATTAAAGCTGAAGGGCATGAATTAGTAGGAATGGAAAATTTTATTCCAGAAGTTAAAGGACCATTCCCTCCAGAGAACTGTGATTTAGATTCTGGTGGGAAACCAGTTTTAATTAATGATCTTGAAAAAGATGTAAAAAAAGTTATTAAAAAAATTAATCAGGAATAATTTATGAAAAAGTTAAATATATTTTCAGTACTTTCAGTTTTTATTAGTTCTCTTGCCCTCGCTCAGGCTCCAATTTTTACCACTCTCTCGTCAAGTGGCAAAAATGTATTTGCCGGGGTTAAATTGCTAAAGCAGGGCATGGAACCAGACACATATATGTTGCAGGTGTCTGCGGACAAACTAACTTCTAATAAGATCAAACTACCAGACGAAATTATTCATCGTGAAGTTGTTGGTCTCTTGCCTGTAGAAGGAAATAAATTACTAGTTATGAGTCAAAGAACTGTTGAACAAGGTGATAAGCCACAATTTCATCTTTTTGATCCTGAAAATAAAACTTGGAAAAAAGTTGCTCAGGGAGATTGTGCCTCTTTTTCTAAGATGAAGGTTGAAACCTCTTCCGTAACTATTACTTGCTTGGAAACTACAGAGAAAGGTAGTGAGATAGAAGTTCCTAAAAAAGTTACTCTGACTGGAATTAAATTCACCAACTCTGGAGAAGTCACCTTTCCCGTGATGAAAGTTGAGAAAGAAAATATTAAAGCTGAACTTTTAGGAGATACCTTTGAGTGGAATCAACTTAAGGTGGGCATGAACAAAAAAGAAAAAATTTTTAAACCTTGAACTTTTTATTACTTATTTTTTTAAGTGCATTTTTCTGTCACTTCGCCCAAGCAATTGAATGTTCCGTACTAAAATACCCTATGGCGCTAGAAGTTCTTGCTCAATTAAACTCAGAAAAAGTAAATTGCAGGCCAAATAAGATTCATCTGACATTTGATGCAAGAGTACGCTAAGCAGAAACATTTACTGTTCCGCTTTCCTTTTGGGCGAGGTGCAATGCCTTCTCAAACAGAGCTAGAAGAAATGATGCGCTCTGGAGAAATAAAGCTTCAAGACGGGAGTTATGCAGAACAATTGAAGGAGTACAGAAAAATCTCACCAGCTCTTCAAACTCTCGCCGGAAATAATCACTCTCATTTGGGCTGGAATCATGATTCTAAGGATTCTTCCTTTGGAGTAAAAATGTCGGCGAGTAGTGTTTAAAAAAGTTACATTGTAAGCAACTTAAAAATTCTCTGTGCTTCAAGCATTTCTCCACAAGTCGCTCTCTTTCATGACATTAAAGAAATGAACACAAAAGCAATTCCTATTATTGCTGATATTGGCAAGTACGCAGGACTAAGCTTTATTTCAGCAGATGAATTACTTAAATACCCTAAACCAGTTATTAAAAATGGTGTCTATATTCCTAAAGAACAAATTAAAGTCGGAACTATAGAAAACGTAATTAAAACTCTTGATGAAGTTATGAATGCTGGGAAACCACTTTGTGAAAAAATCAAGGAAGTGTCATGTCATAGTGAATATACTGATAAATACTATGCTAATTGTGAAGGTGATGAATCCATTTGCTATCAAAGTAAATGGTACAAACGACAGACCATCGTCGATCTAGAAGATGAAAAGTTTATTAAAATCAAAGATGCCTGTGGGTTATAAAAAACTAAGTCAGCTGAAATACTAAATCTTAAAAACTTTTCCACCGAAACGATAACTTTGAATTTTAACCTTCATAAAACTAGGATTAATCCCACCTCGGGCATCAATCTTTTTGAAAATTTCCAGGTAATGAACATCATAGCGATCATTCGCTTTATAATCTTTATAAAGACTTTTAATCCATTCAGGTGAATCAGGTCGTCCAGGGATAACAAAAACTTCATTTTCAATTTTAACGACTGGTGTTCCATCATGGAGAGTAAAATCAATATAATCAGACTTTGGATCAGCTTTAAGTCCCACTTTTTCAGGTGCAGTCATAGGGGTAGTTAAAAATATGCCCACTAGATCCTCATAGACTTCTCTAGAAAATCCATAATTCATGATTACATAAGGAGTTATCCCAGTTTTCAATTCGCCGTTTCAAGAACGGTTGGCATTGCTTTACCAATATAATGTCTGAAAACGACATTATTTGGATTCATCTCAACTACATGATTTGGAATTCCTGAAATGATGTAATCGGCCCGTTCGGCTTGTCCTTCGAAAAGGTCTTTCTTTTTAAGACCTTCAGATTTTCTGTGCATCCACTGTTTAGTTATTGCCTGAGCTTCTTGGATTTGAGACGCGATAACTTCTGCTTCAGGTTGCGCCAGTAACTGAAATGAAATGAGCAAACTAAAAAGTCCAAGAATGAGGGGTTTAGGCATTACATCTCCGATGCCTTTAAATACTTCATATTGCTGGTACAAACCATAGTTGTGAAAAAATTACTCCCAGAATAAATTGTTTCTTATTCCTGTTCTTTTTAGTCAATTTATATTTCATCTCTTTCCCAATATCCCAGCATCAAAAATATCGCTAAAATGTTCCCATGGTTTCTGCCTATCATAATCATTTTAAAAAACTTTCAAGTAACGTCAAAATCTTCCTGGCGGGCAATGCTATTCAAGGGCTTGGGCTTTCGATTTATGGGCTTCTTTTTAATCTTTATTTAAAAGAACTGGGTTACGGGGAATCTTCCATTGGCGGATTGATTTCAACCACAAGTCTTGGAATTTCTATGATGGCGATTCCAGCCGCCTTCATTATTGATAAATTTCACGTTAAGCATCTGGTGTTGACCGGTATGGTTTGCTCTTCTCTCTTTTATTTTTTTCAGATACTCACAACTGCAGAGTCATCTCTTTTTGCCTTTGGACTTCTCGCCAGCATGTTTCAGGCACTGTTCAATATTTCTGTTTCACCTTTTTATCTTAGAAATTCTACTCCTCAAGTGAGAATGTACCTTTTTACCCTGAATTCGGCTTTGAATATGGCGGCCCATCTGGTGGGTTATTTGATTGGTGGATATTTACCAGAAATAGTTCGCCACTTTAATCCAGAAATGGGTCAAATTTCTATTTACCGCACTTCTATTATCGCAGCATTATCAATGGTGTTTCTTTCCAATTTAATGTTCATTCGTATTAAGCGAGTATCAATTCCTCATAGCAAGAAAAAAATTTTTGATGGACTTAAAGAAAAAGAATGGAATGTATTGAGTAAACTAATCCTACCTAAGCTATTTTTCGCTTTTGGAGGAGGCCTCATTGTTCCCTTCATGAATCTTTATCTTAAAGAACGCTTCAGCTTTTCTACTAAAATGATTGGTATTTCTTATGCTATTTTACAATTATTTATTTTTGCAGGTATTTTCATTACTCCTATTCTCATTAAGAAAACAACCCATCTGCGCTTTATTATTATAACTGCCATGCTCTCGATTCCCTTTATGCTTACGATGGGTCTAGCGGCTAACATTGGTCTGGTTTTAGGTTGTTTTTTTATGCGTGGAATGTTGATGAATATGTCGAGTCCAATCACCTCAATGTTTGAGATGGAGCACGTAAGAGAGCAGGAATGTGTGTTTGCTTCTGCAGTGATTCTATTTTTCTATCATATAGTTTATACCAGTAGCACTCGCCTAGGTGGCTATATGATTGAGACTTATTCTTTTGGTCCAACTTTTTTTACAGCATCTTTTTTTTATGCCATGGCTATTGTTTTATATTATCGATTTTTTAAACGAGAGGATGAATTAATAACCAGAAATGAACAGTCATTCATTGATGCAGCTTAAAAGATTTTTACAACCAATTTTGCCATCATGTTAGTTAATTCAGTTGAGTCATGATCTGAGAAACGAGCGATCTTGGGTGAATCGAGATCTAATACACCAACTACCTTGCCATTCTTTTTTAAGGGAACCACCAGTTCTGATTTAGAAGCAGAATCACATGCAATATGTTCAGGGAATGCTTCAACGTCGTCAACATTTTGAGTGATTGCAGTCGTGAAGGCTTTACCACAAATCCCTCTGTGTGCTTTAATACGGATGCAGGCAGGCATACCTTGAAAGGGTCCGAGTACTAGTTCCTGGTCTGCCTCATCCCAAAGATAAAATCCAGCCCAGTTTAGATCAGGCATCGCGTGATAGATCCATGATGAAATATTCGCCAGATTCGCCGTGAGATTTTTTTCACCATCAATGAGTGAGAATAGTTCTTTTCAAGACAAGTATAAAATTCTGGGGAGTTGTATTTGGACTGGATGAGCCACATGTTAATTTCTAATCTCGCCCATTAAAGTTTCGAGAAATCCTTTCATATATTCGACTCGTTTATTGGCTTCAATCTTGGCATTGGGTGTATTCATCATTTCGGGTAATTTGAAAATTTTTACGAAATAATGATCTAGCATGTATTTTTTGTCATCGAGCTCGCGTTCTTTGGCCAATGGATCATTCAGTTCATAAAAACCTGATTTCATTTGCGTGTTAACGGAGGCACATCTTAGAATTCCAATTGCACCCAGTGTATCCAAGCGATCAGCATCCTGAATGATGGCAGCTTCAAGACTCGATGGCCGAAGTCCTTTTGAGAAACTATGTTCAGTAATAAATTGTTTTGTATTAATAATTTCATTCTCTGTGAAGCCGACTTGCTTCATTAGTTCGGCTGCCTTTTCGGCCGCCATGCTCGATGCATGTGATCTGAGTGGATGATTCTTTGGAAGATTAACGATGTCATGACAGTAAGCCGCCGCCAAGAGACAAGGTAAATTCACTGATTCACCTTCGGCCAGTTTCCTAACCATAGCAATTACTCTTATGATGTGAGGCCAATCATGGGCCGGATCTTCTGCAGTATACAAAGGCTTTACTAAAGGGATGAGCGCTTCGATTCTTTTCATTTATTCTGCTTTTAATCTATTTTTTATTTTTTTTATAACATAGCCCACTACCGGTATATGTTCATAAATAAACTGACCCATATCAAAGTAATCGCGATGATACGTTGCTTTGCCTGATTCATCAAAAGTGATGACTGAGTTTCCATCTACGGTGATCGGCTCACCGCCATTTAACTTGTCGGCTTGTAGAGTCATCTTCCAGACAGCTACAATATTATTGCCTGCTTCGTGAAATTCAGAAAAATTAAATTTAATGAATTTTACATTTTTATACATATTTTCATAATATTTTTTTATGCCCTCAGAGCTATCTATGGTTCCAATTGGATCTATAAATTTAACCCGTGGATGATAAAAATCATCCACTAAAGAGAGATGATCTTTTGATAAATGATCGAAGAAAAATTTAATTTTATCTTTATGGTTTAAATCTTTCATTGCTTGCCCGTAGGTAAGGGTTGAAGCCAAACTAATCAGAAACAAAAAATAAAATTTCATATTTTCTCCGAATAATTATTCTCTGGCGGTATTAAACCAACCTCTACGTCTAAAGAACCAAACAGCTGTAAGGGTAACGATCAACATGACGATGGAAAGAATCATAAGTGCATTTTTTGATTGTAGCCCAGGCAAAAAATGAAAGTTCATGCCATAAAAAGAAGCTATAAAATTCAACGGTAGCAGGATTGAGGAAAACACTGTTAAAATTTTCATGACATCATTTGCACGCTGATCATTTAGAGAAATATGGAGTTGAAATAAATGTTCGAAATTATCTGATACTTCATCGATTTGAAAATACAGCTGATCCACATTCTCGCGTAAATCCTGAAGCATTGATGGGTACTCTTCCCAAAAATCTTTAAAACGATAAAGCGCATCATTTGTTTGTTTTAAGATTCTTTTTAGTAAGAAAATTTGTCTTCTGAAATGGTAAATTCTAATCGTAGAAAGGTGTTCATTTTTCTTTACTAATATTTCATGTTCAAATTCGTCATAAAGTTCCTGCAAATTCACAATGGGACGTTCATAAGTTCTGATGACAGAAATGATAACCTGATGAATTAAGCTATGTAGTGTTTTGGGCAGATCTGATTTTTTATTTTTTTCGGCAACCGCTTCCAAACACGCAAGATCAACTCTATGAATGGTAATCAGTCGATCTGGTGTAATGAATAGAGCTATTTTTCGAGTCAGTTCCTGGATCGAAGGATCATTGTGGGATGACTCTGAGTCGTAACTTCTCATCATTAAAAAATGTCCAGCTTCACTTTCTTCATATTTTGGAAGATGCTCTGGTCTTAAACAGTCTTGAGCAAGGAGATAGGGCAGAGAAAATTCACTATTTAGTCTTTCAAAGTCTTCTGGTTGAGGCTCTTGAACATCTACCCAAGTAAAATTTTTTTTCGTCAGTAATTTTTCTGTGATCATGCATTCATTAGAACATCAAATTTAATCAGGGTAAAAGAAATAAAGAAGGCCCTCTTACGAAGGCCTTCTCATTTAAATTTAATTTAAGTTGAGATTACCAACGATCTCCACCACGATCACCACCACGGCCTCCACCAAAACCACCGCGTCCACCGCGGTCTCCACCGCGATCGCCGCCACGGCCTCCGCCGAAACCACCAGTACGAGGTTCCATTGGACGAGCTTCGTTAACAACTAAGTTACGACCGCCCATATCTGCACCATTTAATTTTTCAATAGCTGCTTGAGCTTCGTCGTTTGTAGACATTTCAACAAAGCCGAAGCCTTTAGAACGGCCAGTGTCTCTATCCATAACAATTTTTGCTGAATCAACTTTGCCAAATTTTGCAAAGAGTTCATTCAAAGAATCATTGGTTGCACTGAACGGTAAGTTACCCACGTAAATCTTGCTACCCATAAAAACCTCCTTAAGGCCAGGGATGCGCTTTCAGAGGTTAGGGCCAGAGCACTAGAACACTACTGAGCGACAAAAATTATTGCGAAAATATTTACAATATCTTCTCTAAACTAGGATAGCATATTTTGGATAACTTACAGAATTTTGAGATTGAGCAAAGGTTTGATAAGTAAGGCGCTAATTGCAAAACCATTATGCCTCGTGTTAATTATCGAAAAATCAAAAACTTAACATTTATCCAAAAAAAAGCCCTCCGAAGAGGGCTTCCTTAAATCTTTATTTAAGCAGGGACTACCAACGGTTTCCACCACGGTCTCCACCGCGATCGCCACCACGGCCGCCGCCGAAGCCGCCGCCAGAACGACCGCCACGGTCTCCACCGCGACCGCCACCGAAACCACCAGTACGTGGCTCCATAGGACGAGCTTCATTCACAGTAAGTGAACGACCACCGTAATCAGAACCATTAAGCTTTTCAATAGCAGCATCAGCTTCTGAAGAATCAGCCATCTCAACAAAGCCGAAGCCTTTTGAACGACCAGTATCTCTGTCAGTTACGATTTTTGATGAAGAAACATTTCCGAAAGATGCGAACATCTCTGAAAGAGTTTCGTTAGTTGCTGTGAAAGGCAAATTACCGACATAAATCTTCTTACCCATAAAACCTCCGAGGCTTGAGTAGCGTCTAGAGGACATGGAGTAACTTTACTCGGGACTCTCTGAAACGACGTTGAAATCAATGTGTAACACCTTTACTCAGAGAAAGCGACATAATTTAACCTATAGCCTCTAAAATGTCGCTAAATACATGATTTTATGGACAAAAGAGCCCTCAAAAAGAAGGCTCTTTTAATCAACTTTAAGGTTTTAATTTCAGTAAGCTCGATCCGATGGGCCACGATTGCCTCTAAAACTTTGGCGATCATTTTGAAACCCACCCATTTTAGAGGGATCTCTTTTCTCCATTGGGCGAGCTTCATTCACAGTAAGGGCTCGTCCTCCGAAATCTGAACCATGTAGTTTTTCAATCGCCACATCGGCCTCTTCACCGGACGACATTTCTACAAAACCAAATCCTTTACTTCTGCCCGTCTCTCGATCTGTGACAATCTTGGAAGAATGAACTTGTCCAAAGTGAGAGAAAATCTCAGTCAAGGATTCGCCAGTTGTGCTGAAAGGCAAGTTACCAACATAAATCTTTTTACCCATGAAAATACTCCTTAAGGGGTTACTAAACGAGGCTGTCTCGCTGAAGGATGTAGCTCAATGAAAATGAAATGGACACTGAAGAAAACTAAAGGATGAATTGCATTAAGTTGATTTAGCTTTATTCAAAAGTTCAAGAATCGCTTTTTCAATTTGGGGCGAAAATCTTTTTAAATTCGTCGTTAAGAACTCATTCATGACAGTGTCATTAATTTTTTTGGTGATAACAATATTGTGTAGTTCATCTGCTGCACCAATGATTTCTGTCACCATGTTTATATTATTAGTGCGACGAGTGTGATCACTTCCTCGACGTCTCATGTGATGATTCTCTACTGCTTGATAAATAACTTCGTCAAAATTTCCGGATTTTCTCAAAATTTGCCCACCATGCTTTTCATGTTGATCAAAGATATCTTGTTGCTTATGATCGAGATTTTCTAATTCACTTTCGTTGAAATCGGGGTTTAAGTAATAAAGTCCGATATCATGAAGAAGAGCTGCAATGCCTGCTATTTTAACTGACTTTATTGACTCAAGACCTACTTGATTGGCAATCATGCTAGCAAGGAAGGAAACGGTAGCATTATGCTCTTTAAGTCCAACGGTCTCGATGAATTTTTTTAAAGATTCATTTTTCATTTTCATATTCTTGATCAAATGGACACTTTGATTAAGAAAAGTATTTGCGATGTCCAGTTTCTCCTCTGATATTCCGGTGTGGATCAGGCTCTGAGCAATATTATTACCAAAATTTAATAGATTATGAATTTTTTTAGATGACTTTATTTCTTGATCGTTAATTACTTTTTTGCTTAATTTCTCACAAAGTCGAATGTACTTTTTATGTTCTTCATCAGCAAGGTAGAAATGAGTAATTCCTTTTCTTGCGTAGGTTTCAAAAAGATCTTTATCAAAGGCATCTCCTGCATTTAGTATTTTAACAAATTTTGTTTCTCCTAATTGTATGAAGATATTAAAAAAAGATTTAGGAGTAAGAACATAATCTGAAAGAGGTACAGCTATAAATCGATCTTTTACTAAATTGATTTCAATATTCTTTTTTTCTTCTGAGGCTTGGATGTCAGCCCAGGTTTCTTTGGAAATAAAAAGAGTATCTATTTCTTTTGTAAGAAAGGAAAAATTTTTGGGAGCTATGATGATTTTATTAAAACCATCTTCGTTATTTAGAATTGCTTTAGGCTCTCTTTCTGGATGATGTAGAATAAGGAAAATAGGTAAAAATGGTCTACTAGTTCTTATTTCTTTTAATTCACTTAGTCCGCCCGACATACTAATGCTGCTTGACAAAAAAACTACGCGAATATTGTGCTTGGGTTGTTTTAAAATTTTAGTAGCTTCTTGAAATGTTTTGGTCACAAAGCATGGATAATCTTCTAGAAGTTTGAATTCAGTTTTTATCCCTTCAACGAATCTTACGTCGTTGTCAATAATCAGTGCTTTTCCAAAAAATCGGCCCATATATTTTTATCGGCAGCATTTTTGAATTATTAAATAGTTAATAAAAACCTTACTGAAGTGGTCTCTCTTTTCCTTGATCTCTTCTCATCCAGAACACGTTTTCGAAATTTTCTGAAGTTCCGGCAAGAAGTCTTAATTTTTCGGTTTTTAGATCCTGAAATTCGACTTTGTCATGGGCACAAAAGACCCTGACATCTTTATGGTGTGTATGGGCCAGATCTTTCAATCTCTTTTGATTGAATAATCTCTGATGACGACTTACTTCCATTATTGTTTGATAAGCCCTAAGTCCAGGTGGACAACTATAATCTTTGTTCAGTTCCCCTTGAAAAAAATAAGCGTCACCAGCATGTAAAAGCCAACCTTGGTCAGTTTCAACAGCTACTCCTATATGTCCTTCTGTGTGGCCAAAAAGAGGAATCATTAAGATTTCTGGTGGAAGCCCTTTGAGTTGCCTAACAGCATCGAAACCAAACCACTTTTCTCCTTCCTGGTAATAAGTATTCCAGGTTTTAGAACCAGTCAGTTGTGAAGGACTATATCTTCTATTTGAAATGAAACCTTTAGGATGAGTCGCTGCCTTGAGTTCAGTTTCCATTACGTGGACTTGAGCGTGGGGAAAATCATCGATTCCTCCTGCATGATCAAAGTCCAAGTGGGTTAGTATAATATGTCTAACCTCTGATGGCCGGAATCCTAAACTCCGAATTTGTCTAATAGCTGTTTCTTCGGCCCTTAGCTTTGGTCTAAGAAAATTGCGAAATAGTCCATCAATTCTTTCCTGAGGTTTGAAGACATCCCTCAACCCGAGTCCGGTATCAATTAAAACTAAGCCTTCACGAGTTTCAACCAATAGGCAATGGCAAACCAAATGAGATTCACCAATCCCTTTGGTTTGTCGGTCCATGAAATGTCCTCCAAATGGACACATAGTGGAGCAGTTCAGATGATGAATTCTCATAGAATCTCCTTGTTCTTGCCTTATTCAACTCCTGACCGGTCGCTTTTGTGAAGGAAGACTCCGTCATGAAAAAAGAAAAAATGATAAAGCTTGATAATTATGAAGAGTCTTAGCTTTTTACACTTAAATATTTAGTTTCATCTGATCAGAAAGAGAGAATTATAAGCTCGTGTCCCCATGCATAATGGCTGATTTTCAAACTGATAATTTTGCAATCGAAGAATTTATTTTGAAGTAATCACAGAATTGAAGTTGTCTTCCACCTATGGGATTATTCGTAAATGAATGACAATTCCTACCCATTAGTTGCACGGTCTTCACGGTTAGCAGTGGGTGGCACTGAATCAGGACTGATTTAATCAAGAAGCAGGCATAGAAAATTCTCAAGTAAAATTAGATTACCACATCAAATTTTATAAAGGAGTTCCCATGCCTAATCAAAGCCTAGCACAAGATTTAC
>CAMASK010000062.1 GCA_945860895.1 Bacteriovorax stolpii | reverse complement strand
TGAATTCTGTGACTTAGTTAAGTTGAAAATCGCTAGCCCTAAAAAATCTCTCATAAAATGTTAAGAACCTTGTTTTATCGCTCTTAAGAAAAGTTTGATTCCATTAATGAAAAAGCTATACCAACACCATTGTAAGCGAGCAGTTCCTTTTGGTTTTTGCGCACTGAGCGAAGGTTTCTCGTAGGACCAAATAGAATTCTTTCTTCTGAGAAATTTCGCGACTAGTTTCAATTTGATGAATAAGATTTTTAATAACCCGATGCTCCTCCCTTAAAAGCTTTAGTATAGTATCAATCATGGAATTTTATCTTTGTTCTTTTTATGACGATTATTTTTTATGTACTCTTGCGCCTGTCTGTTTTGTTTTGATTCAATTTGATTTGGTTTATCAATATTTTTTGGCAAGTCTTTAACGATTGGCTTCTTTTCGACGGGGTTGGCCGGTACAAAATTCGGATCACCCATAGAAAAACAATTAAGATTAAAAAAAACAACGAAATAAAAGAGCTTCATATAACTCCTTAGTGATTTATTTTTTCATTTTCTTGAATAAAAATGAATTTTTATTATCCTTAAGATTTGTAAAACCGACATTTTGGGTATTTCTTTTACAAAACTAAAGCTGATGAGTTCCACCTTTTCATTTATCCTGAGTTAGATCTTTTTTTTCAGGAGTGCATGCATGGCGGAATTGATATCAGGTAAATGGTCCGAAAAGCCTACTGCCTCTGTTTCTTCAGAGGGTGAATTTATCAGAACAGAAAGTCACTTCAGGAATATAATTTCCCCCCATGAGGCCTTTCCAGATCGCTACCACTTATACGTTTCATATGCCTGTGCTTGGGCGCATCGAACTTTGATTGTTCAAAAACTTAAAAAACTCGAGAATATTATTAGTTTTTCCGTGACTAATGCGATCATGGGCCCGAGGGGTTGGACTTTTGGAAGCGGGCACGAACTTGAATATTTGGCGAATGTTTATAGAGGAGCCGATCAATATTATTCCGGAAAAATAACCGTTCCTGTTTTATGGGACAATCGGAAGGAGACGATTGTGAATAATGAGTCTTCGGATATCATTCGTATTCTTAATAGTTCATTTAATTCATTCACTGATTCCGAAATAGATTTGTATCCAGAATTTTTACGAAAAGAAATTGATGAAACGAATAGTAAAGTTTATGACAAAATTAATAATGGAGTTTATAAAGCTGGTTTTGCTTCAAGTCAAATTGCCTATGAACATGCCTTTAAGAACCTTTTTGATGCATTAAATGAGATTGAACTTCTTTTAGGTAATCAGCCTTTTTTAGTTGGTAAAAAGATAACAGAGGCTGACATTAGACTTTTCACGACCCTCATTCGCTTTGATATTGTTTATTATGTTCACTTTAAGTGCAATTGGCGACTGATAAGAGATTATCCTCATCTATCTAATTATTTGCGATCACTCTATCAAATTCCCGAATTTAAAAGTACTTGCTTCTTCGATCAAATTAAAGAGCATTATTATAAAAGTCATGACTGGTTGAATCCAAATGGGATTATACCCCAAGGGCCTGAAATGGAGCTGGATACTCCACATAATAGGGGCAAGTCAGAATTTCACCTTACACCTATTAAAAAAACAATCCATTAATTAATTTGCATTATTTTCTGGTATGAATAGGTGCATTTACCTTCTAATGCTTTTATCTTGGGAGGTTCAGATGAAATGTTACTTTCTAACTTTTTTGTTGTTTTTTTCTTTTGCACTTTTTGGTGCCACTTATGAAACACAAATACACTCCATCGAAAGAGGGCACAAGGGTGAGCCTCATCTAATTCTCTTGATGGATGGTCATGTTGCTTTTCTTGAGAAATCTTCAAACTCACTTTTAGACGAACTACTCAAGAGTCTTGAAAATGAAGAGTGGATTGAAGTTACACTTGATGAAAAGTTAAATCTCGTTTCATATAAAATCTTAAACAGGCTCTTATATACACCTAATTCGATCTTTCCAACGTCCGATAATATTTTATTTTCATACGAACCATCCATTTTAACCATAACAGAGGCGAGTTCAGCATTCAAAAATATGCGACGAGACTATCAGGATGAGTCTCAATGTTATAATCGTGCTCATATCTGGACTTACGAAGAATATAATCGTAAATCGGTCTATTCCAATAAACTTTTTCTCTTTTTTACGACAAAATATATTCGGGCCTACCGGTATCATTGGTGGTTTCATGTCACTCCGATGGTATTTATGGGCGGAACTGATCAATCAAATTGGAGAACTTTAGATCGAAGATATACTATCGAACCCCTATTGACTAAAACTTGGACCAACATATTCATGAACAATAATGCTCTTTGTCCTGTAGTATATAACTATTCGGATTATCGAAATCATCAGAACGATCAGTGGTGTTATTTGATTCCTACCACCATGTTTTTTTGGCAGCCTCGCGATATCGAACGGCTCGAAAGGACAGGGTATCAGAAGTCGTCTTTCATTTCATCTGAAGTAGACCATGCCTACTGGGAAGCTTTTTAGAATAATTGGTTTATAATTAGTTATGGCAAAATGGCAGCTTTCAAATTCTTTAAACGTACCTGGTCCGCTTTTTGTGGATTCCACTTGCATTGATTGTGGCACTTGTTTTCATCTCGCCCCAGATATTTTAAAAGAAAAGAAGACGCGTCGGTCGTTTCTCTCCAGCCTGAAAATTTAGATGAATGGACTAGAAGTAGAGCAGCGATTTTGTCTTGTCCCACTAATTCCATTGGAGTCCATAATGGACCTGAGGAATTTAAGAATGCTCCGCAAATAATTCCTTTGTTGATTGCTGATAATGTTTACTACTGTGGATTTAGCGCTCGCTCTTCATTTGGGGCGAGCTCTTACCTTATACTTCGCCCTGAAGGTAACATTCTTATTGATTCTCCACGCTTTCATCCGTTTATTGTCAGTAAGCTAGAAGAGTTAGGGGGTGTTTCACATATTTTTTTTCTCACTCACCGTGACGATGTGGCCGATCATCAATCATTCGCGAAGCATTTTAAGGCCAAACGTATCATTCATGAATTAGAGGTTGAGGTTGGAACTCATGCCTTCGAAATAATTCTTAATGGAGTCGATGATTGGGATTTTTTCTTCGGATTTGAAGATTTTATTTACTCCAGGACATACTCAGGGACACTTATGCCTTTTATACAAAAATAAATATCTTTTCTCAGGCGATCATTTATTTTATTCACCTGCAAGGGGCAGCATTTATGCTTCTAAGAGTGTGAATTGGTACTCATGGACTGAGCAGAAAAAATCATTGTTAAAGTTTATGAATTATCAATTTTCTTGGATTTTGCCAGGACATGGAGGTTGGATCCAAAAAGATGAATCATCCATTAAGGTAGAACTTTTAGGCATCTTAAAAGAAGGCCAAGAATAAATCTTGGCCTTAATTTTTTTTTATTCTTCCTCTTCTGTATCTTCTTCAACATCATTCATGTTTGCACCAGTCGATGAAGCTCCTGAAGTATCATCTGAGCGTTCCATATTTTGACTGCGAGTTGAATCGGTGGCTGGGCCCATTGATGAGTCAGTTGAAGGAGCAGTAGAGCTCGTGTCTTCCATATTTTGCTGCGAACTTGAGCCAGAGCCTAGGGAAGTATCATTTGTTGAAGATCCACTTGATGGGGAGACTGTTGAGGAATCTTGCATGCGTTGACGAGAGGAGCTCCCTGTTGAACTAGGGGGGGTGGTTGTGGATGCAGATCCTGAGTCCATCGTAGAACCAGATCTCATCGTCGTTGAAGAGGGGGTAGTATTCGTTGATGTCCCTGCGGCATCTGAAGAGGTTTGAGCCACTGCTGGGACACTGACCGCTAGAACCAGAGAGGCAATTAAAAGCTTTTTCATAGTCACTCCTTGTTACTTTTTTTAAAGGAAGTTTTTCCTTTGTTCACAATGAGAATAGTAGTTCTGTGCATAATTTCATTTCTATTTAATTTATCTCAAGCTCTGGATGATGAATGCGCAAAGTCTGACTGGAAAATTTGGATGAAGATTAAATTTTATTTCCTTTTATGCCAAAGAGTGAAATTGTGCATAGAAAAGGAGGGAGTCACTTATGCAAAGCGAACAGACCAAACGAAAAAATAAAATAAATCTACGCGTAAGTTGGGAACTTAACCATTGGTGTGAGGTTTTTAATTTAAGATCAGAAGAGCTTAGAGAAATTGTAAAAAAAGTTGGTCCGGATGTGGATGCCGTGAGAGCGTATTTGGCACGTAAAAGTATTTTTAAAAGCTACTGAATTGCAATTCAATGGCATTACTGATTAAGATGCTTTTTTTATAGATAGTTGAGTCAAAAATTCTTTGATACTGTTCAAATGCCCAGATGTGGGCACGATTATAACTTTGCGAATTTTTTTTTGGAATTCTTAGTTCTTTTAAAATTTGCAGAGTCTCCTTTGATCCCTGTATTAAAGTTGAATAATAGTTGATATTGGTTACGAATGGGGTATTGATTGAAACCACTTCCTCATTGTCTTTTAGCTTCTTCAGAAAAAAGATTTTTTGTTTTTTATCTATTTTGACCTTTACCAAATCCCCTGCATGGGAATTCTTAAAAAAAATAAGATTATGAGCGAGGCCAACTCTGGCATTTTTAAAGTGCATGAGATGCAGTTGTTCATATTTTTTCGCTAAATCAATTGAATGAATTCGAGTAATAAATGTTTCATTCGCCTGCACTAAAGAATGAGTTGAAAGCAAAAGAAAAAACCAGGTCATCACTTGCATGGGGCTCCTTTTTGAGAAAGGCAAAACATAGTGAGTCGTGGCTCATTTGAAAAGACTACCCAAGTTGAAAAAGGACAATTAAGATTAAATTAAGATTAAATTGTAGTTGGGGTTAATAATGATCAAAGAATTTAAGCCATTCGTTTCTGCATCTGAAAAAATGAAGGAATTCAGCCTCGGTCCCATTTTAATGGGAGTTTTTCTGGGTGTTTTATTTGGGGCTTCCTCACTCTATCTGGCGCTAAAAATAGGTATGACTGTTTCGGCTTCCATTCCCGTAGCCGTTTTATCCATTACGTTATTTAAAGGTCTCTCCAAGGTTTTCGGTTTTAGAAAGGCGACAATTTTAGAAAATAACATGGTTCAAACCACTGGCTCGGCCGGCGAATCAATTGCTTTCGGGGTGGCCGTGACGATGCCAGCATTGTTGATTCTGGGTTATGATCTTGATCTCAATCGCATCATGACGGTTTCAGTGCTGGGTGGTCTACTTGGCGTACTAATGATGATTCCTTTACGCCAAGCGCTTATTGTTAAAGAACATGGGAAATTGATTTATCCAGAAGGCACTGCTTGTGCGCAAGTACTGATTGCCGGTGAAAAAGGTGGTTCTTCTGGGAAAATTGTTTTTGGTGGCTTCTTCCTTGGTTTGTTTTACAAGTTTTTCAATGTTGGTATGCGCCTTTGGAAAGATGTTCCAGAAAAAGTTTTTGGATTTTTCAAAGGATCCGCAATTTCAGCAGAGGTTTCTCCCGAGCTACTTGGTGTTGGTTACATCATCGGACTCAGAACTTCTGCGATCATGATGGGTGGGGGAGTGCTCTCAAGCTTTGTTTTAATACCGATGATTGCTTTATTTGGCGCTAATCTAACGGAACCTTTGTTTCCTGCGAAAGTCCTCATCAAGGACATGGCAATCCATGATATTTGGAGAAACTACGTTCTCTATATCGGCGCCGGAGCTGTGGCAGCCGGTGGAATCATTTCTCTCTTTCAAAGTTTGCCAACTATCTTCAACGGTGCCCGCTCCGGGCTAGCAAGTCTCTTGGGAAATAAAATTGGTACTGTGATCAAAGACAGGACTCAGGATGATTTACCCTTTTCATACGTCATCATTGGAACATTATTAATGGTGCTTGGACTTTGGTTCGCTCCAGCTCTTCACATTAATTTATTTTCTGCTATTTTAATTATTCTTTTTGGATTTTTATTCGTAACTGTCAGCTCAAGACTCACTGGAGAAATTGGATCTTCATCAAATCCAATTTCAGGTATGACTGTGGCAACATTACTCCTAACCTGTTTAGTCTTTTTAGCAGTTGGCTGGATAGGCCCTGAATATCGCGTTGGGGCCCTAAGTATTGCAGCAGTTGTTTGTATTGCCGCTTCAAATGGTGGAACGACTTCCCAGGACTTAAAAACTGGCTTTATTGTTGGTGCTACTCCTAAGTATCAACAAATTGGCCTCTTAATTGGGGCCTTAACCAGTGCTATTGTCATTGGCTACTCATTGCAACTTCTTAATGATGCTTCTACCGTTTACTCAAAAAAAGTTCCTGACTACCAAGTAATGAATATGAGCAGTCTAAAAGAAAAGCAATTTATTAAAGGTCCTGAGAAAGCGCAGGATTCAAAAGAGTATCATGTGTTGCAAGTTACTGAGCAGTCCGCTCCCGAAATGTTGCAATCACTTTCGCCCGGTAAATATTTAGTGGATGATTTTGGAAAAGTTATCTATTTGGTTGATCCAGGAATTAATGGATCTCTAAATAAGCGTGATGATGGAAGCAGTGTTACGAAATACGAAGCACCCAAAGCTCGTCTTATGTCTTTAATCATTGACGGCATTCTGACTCAAAAGCTTCCATGGGGTCTTGTTCTTTTAGGAGTTGCCTTGGCGTTGGTTCTTGAACTCTGTGGCATTTCCGCCCTACCATTTGCAGTTGGTGTTTATCTCCCTATCTCTGCATCTGCACCCATTTTTATTGGGGGAGTAGTTCGCTATTTGGTTGACCGCAAACATAAGTCTCCAATCTCGCAAGCAGAAGCCGAAACTGGTTCAGGAGTTCTTTTTTCTTCAGGTTTAATTGCTGGTGGGGCGATTGCTGGTATTCTTTTGGCACTCACTCAAATTATGGAAGGCTTCTCTGATAAACTGGATTTTTCTAGGGCGATGGGTGTTTTAGGTAAGTCTGATCTCTTTAGTCTTTCAGTCTTTATTGCTGCTGCGGTTGTTCTTTATTTTGTAGGCAAGAAAAAGTCAATTTAAGTCATATCCACGGAAGATGCTGTTCGTTTCAGCATCTTCCAATTTTTCTTCTGAACCCCCATGAAAGCTCTTATTCATCAAATAAGTAGCGAACACTAACGTGAAAAAGGTTTTCATTTTAACCTCGTTTCACCCCATTCAATACTTCTGCTTTTATATGTTCATCACTCACTCTTAATGCAAGATCTCTAAATGTAAGCATACCTACAGGACGCTGCCCTTTATCCACTACTAAAAGACGTGAAATTTGATTTGTCTCCATAAGCTTTATCGCTTCTGATATTTCTTGATCTTCAAACACAAAGATCACATCACGAGACATCGCCAATGAGATTGATTCATTCGCATCATGCCCATTTGCTACACAAGTTAAAACAATATCACGGTCTGTAACAAAGCCCACTGGTCTTTGATTTTTGTAAATGGGTATCGAGCCAATATCTTCTTTTTTCATTAGTGATGCTACTCTTTTAATTGAATAATCAATTTGTGCCGTAGTAACACCTTCATGCATAACTTCAGAAACTTGCATAATGACCTCCCCTTGGTTCTTGAATCATGCTTTCATTCTGTTAGTTGATTGAAAATTTAAATTATTGATAAGTTTAAGATAAGATTGCTCTAGTCAGTCAGATAATGCTTTCTTGCCAATTCCTCAACTAAATAGCCAATGGCATAAGGAACCGAATAATTTCGATTTTTTGAATACTTTATTTCATGATCAAAACCAAGCTTATGCATCCATTCGTGAAAAAGATTGTCGGCCACTTGCACAGGAGAATAAGTATTAAAGAATTTAGAATTTATCCAGATTCGACTGGTGTGAGGATAAGTGTAACCTATGGTATTGTTGGCCTGGTTATATAATTCAAGCACCACATCCATGCTTTTATTTTTATCCGGTTTCAAAACCTCTGCACCCTCAATTATCTTTTGATATATTTCTTCATTCGTAAATCCATTGTTGTCCATGAAGGTTTTTTTTCCATTAATTACATGGGAAATAATTCTTTCTTTGAATTCATCTGAAGTAACAACTTTTTTTATGAGCTGAATCGCTACGACAATCTTCTTTTCTTGTTCCTTAGGGAAATTCACCATTTGAACATTAGCCTCAAAAAGTGAAGCTTGCAGATTAAAAGCTAATAAAGAGCCGATGAAAAAAAAGATCCATTGTTTTTTCATTTCATTCCCATGCCTTGATAAACCATCCTAAAAATCAAGAATATGTAGTAAACGTTTCTCTACTACTAAGATTGATCAAACTTTCTGGCCAAAGATTTAATCAGATATCCAATGGCATAAGGAACAGAATATGGGCGTGATGGTGTTCTATTGAACGCATGCGTGAAACCCAGTTTATGAAGCCATTCGTGGAAAAGATTAGAGGAAACTTCTACCGGGGAGAAGTTGTTAAAATATTTCCGGTTTATCCAAATTTTATTAGCAGTAGGAAGAGTGTAACCGATGACATTAGAAGAATCATAATAAGTAACAAGAGTTACATCCATGGCATTATTTTTACCAGGAATTAGTTTTTCAGATGAATTTAATATTCGCTGATAAATTTGAGCATTGGTCAGCCCACCATTATCAACAAAAGTCTTTTTACCATTGTATTTGTGGTTTAGTATTTGTTTTTTGAATTCTTCTGAAGCAACAACTTTTTTAATTAATTCCAAAGCATCTTGCACTTTATCTTCCTGGTCGCGGCTAAAATCGATTAACTGGACATTTGTTTCCCAGGTAAAAGCTGAATTAGGGACCGAGCTGGATCCTGATCTAATCACTTCTGACTCATTGTTATCCTGAGTCTGTGCCTTGGATGAGTTGCCACCGCCAGAATTTCCACATGAAACAAGTATTAATGAAAAGAATAAAAATAAATATGACTTTAACATTCTGTAACCTTCCTGGTTTTTATTAAGTCAGCTTCCTGCTAACCATTAGTAAAACTTAAAGTGTATGAATGTATGCTGTCATATTAAAAAAGCAAGAGTCAACCCTAAGCTGAAATAAAGAATAAAAACTAATTTGCTTTAAAAAGAATTGTTTTGAAGTTATTGATTTTAAAAGTTTGTTGAGTTAATTAAATGAGGCCACATATAATGCCATGGCCCCAAAACGATTTTAAACGTCTTTGATTTCGCTTTAAGTTTCACCAGAGATTATTTCTTCTTCTGTTTCTGCAAGATCTCTTAAGCTTACCATTCCAACTGGTTTGTCATTCTCTACCACTAAAAGACGAGAAACCTTATTTTTTTTCATTAACTGACTGGCCTCCAAGATATCTTTATCTTTCTCTATGCAAATTACATCCTCAATCATTGAATTGGAAATAGGCTCATCAAGTGAGTGTCCTTCAGCGACACATGAAATAACAATATCTCTATCCGTTACAAATCCTACAGCTTTACCGTCTTCGAATACTGGTACTGCCCCAATGTCTTCTTCTTTCATCAGAGAAGCTACTCTTCGAACTGAATCGTTGATTTTCACAGATAGAACTCCTTCATGCATTATTTCTGAAATTTGCATATTGACCTCCTAAGGTATTAAACTTTTATCACTTGCCCTTGTTGATTGCATTTCGCAGTAGCTTGCTCAGATCATGGCCAACATTTCCTCTTCATCTTCCTCTGGAGCAGGGGTTGGATAAGGTCCTACCTGTTCATCTGCATTGCAAACTAGATTAATCAGTAAGGCTATTGTTATTAACCACATATTGTACTCCTGAATTTATTGCACCTTTAATGCTTTTGCATTTTAGGAGCCTATGAGGTTTTAAAGCAAGTCATGGGCCAGATTGTAATTTATGTATTAAACTTTGAGCGTCCTTTGGGGCCCTGACTTTGGCATCGTTATCAAAATAAACATAAGCATCATGTTCCTGATAAGGACTTTTATAATCTGTTAATGTTAAATGGTTTTGTGGTTGCTTCCCGTGAGGCGATAACTTAATTCTTCTCGCCCAAAAATCCAAGGTCACATCATTATCCTAGCATCCACAAGATAAATTTTAGAAAAACAGACTGATGGCATTAAGCTTTGCGAGCAGGATAATGTCTTGAGATGGCTCATGCTGCATCATCATTGGATTAAGAAAAAGCACACTTGAACTAATAAGCATGAGACTGACTGTTTTTACCAACCAGTGATTTTGCTTAGGACCAGTAAATTTTTCAAAACTTGCCAAATGTACAACTGGCCATAAGCCCGTTATCAAATAATAGAGACCCATAACAGTTACAATAATTTTGTGTGACATGTAATTCCTCACTTGTGAATTCCTGCTATGGTGATTCGCAGGAGGTTTTTATGTGGAACTTAAGCACTCCGTGGCATGAGTTAGTGATCCGAGCATCCACTATATTCATCCTCCTTTTTATCATGTTCAAAATCTGGGGCAAGAAGCACCTTGGTGAATTAACAGCTTTTGATTTTGTTATTCTTCTTATCATGAGTGAAGCAGTTCAAAACGCTTTAGTGGATGGAGATAAAAGTATTCCAGGCGGCTTAATTGTGATCGCCACTTTTATGATTCTAGTTTCATTGATGAATATTATTGCCTTTCATTCCCGCAAGGCTGAAAGGCTTTTAGAGGGATCGGCTAAAGTGATCATTCGGGAAGGTAGAATAATGGAGAGAGTTCTTAAAAAAGAAAGGATATCTTTACCAGAATTGCTTGAAGCCATTCATGAGCAAGGAATACTTCACCTTCATGATATCCAATTGGCCTTCCTGGAGGCCAATGGCAAAATTTCCGTCATAAAAAAACAGAAAAATTAACTGTCCAAGGAGGACATATGACTACAGCAAGAAAGACTATTTTAAAAGAGATCTCCCTCTGGAAAAGACGCTTTAACAGTTCTAAGAGAGCTTTAAATGATGCCTATAAAGATGTGGCAAAGGATGCCCGAAAAATAGTCAAAGAAGTCGTTAAATAGGCGCGACTTAAAGGTTTGAAAACAATTTTGTCTGTGATATAGCTGGGGTTATCCAATTTGAGGTAACCCTATGGCTTTTGAATCATCATTCAACAAAGACTTTGCCCGCAACTTAGCACGTGCCAAAAACCCTGAAGAATTTCTTGATGCTGAATTAATTCGCTTCAAAAAACAAGCATTGACTTTGAACCTTGCCCGTCAAACCATGGCCGAAGGCTATCAAAAAGTTCTGGAAGGGCTTAAAATGGCCTATCCTGGTTTAGATATGGATGATAAAAATCTAGCTGGAACTCCGAATCGCATGGCACGTGCTTTACTTGAAGTCTGCTCTGGTCTTGGTACTGATGAAAAAGAAATATTTTCTACAACATTTCCAGCTGAAAAATATGATGATGTCATTATCTTGAAAGATATTGATTATACTTCTCTTTGTAGTCACCATTTCTTCCCATTTAAAGGTAAGGCCCATGTTGGTTATTTGCCTGATACCAGCAAGGGTGAAGAATCGAGAGTTGTTGGATTATCAAAACTAGCTCACATTGTGGATTGCCATGCGCAGAGACCCCAACTGCAAGAGCGTTTATGTCATAGTATTATGACCTCAATCCGGGATGAATTAAAACCAGCGGGTGTTATGGTAGTCATCGAAGGCAGCCACGGTTGTCTGACATGCCGGAGCGCTAAAAAAGCATCTGCCACTATGATCACATCCGCACTTGATGGTAAGTTTAAAGTAGATTCAAAACTTCGTAGTGAGTTTTTAAGTCTTATTGGTTTACAGAGACAATCATTTTAATTCCACTACAGCAGCTGCATTAGCGTTTAGTAAAAACCAATTATACGCGCGAGTTTCGTATTTTTTTCCATTGGAATCACGAACATAAAATGATCCGCGTTTATTACAATCTTCTTTTTCAATTTCATAACATGTACCGGGCTTGCGATCATCATAGCCCACGATTAAAATGACATGCCAATAACCGTCTTCATTATAGTTGATTATGACAGGGGCTTGCTTTGTCACTAAAGCTTCTTTAACTGTCGTAATGTCTTCTAGTTTTAAAACATTCATTGCATATTTTCGTCCACGGGCAAATAGTAAACTTGATTTAAGTTGTGGAACTTTCATCCTCGGGAGAGTATCGAAGTCAGGATGTTTATTCCAAACTTCCATACTGTCTGTCTTATCAGGATAATAGGCTTTGAAAGGCCAGTATTTGTTATGAACAGCTTCACCATAATTAAAGCGAACTACCATCTCCTGGATGAAATGGTCAGTTTCAACTTCTTTATCCCTATAATCTTTCTGCCAAATTAGAAATGACTCTGATAGATCATTTTTCCCGTTTACCCTGGGATGATTGATGCGATCTCTTTTATTTAAAAGTAATTCCATAGCACCTGTTGAAGCTACAAACCAACAGGTATTAGTCTCACCTTGATCAGGTGCTGGCTGGACATAGGGAATTAGCGCCACATATTTTGAAGGTAAAGCTCTAGCTAAGGCCGTTCCCCAACTTAAAAGAAGGATCAATAAGATGTTTTTTCTCATGGCCGGATTATGCTTATAGTAGGCATAAATGGCAGACTGAATGAAAAAATGACATGTTTTTTAGTCCACTTTCAATCAATAAAATGGACAAATACGGAAAATGTACGTATAATGAATAAATGCGTAATTCTGACTATGACATTACAGGCTTTGAGTCTCCTTGCACCGAATTTCGGGAAAAGAATTTGTCCTTAGATGAGCGTTATCAGATTGATCGACCCCAGACATTTATTGTTGAGATAAAAGGTGACTCGCATAAGCTTGGTCTTAAGTCGGGTGATAAGTTGATCCTAAATAGATCACTTATTCCCCATGAGGATCAGCTCGTTTTATTAGTCATTAAAAATGAATTTAAACTGGGGGCATTTTCTACGGCTCAATTAAAAGATCAAGATCCTGAGACAGGGGATTTTGTCTGGGGAGTGGTGACTACTTTATTGCGGGAATTGAAATGAACTATATCGGCCTTGTGGATTGCAATTCATTTTATTGTTCTTGTGAACGGGTTTTTAATCCTGAAACACGTGGACGACCAGTCATTGTTCTTTCTAACAATGACGGATGCGCCATTGCCTTTACCAAAGAAGCCAAGGCGATTGGTTTTGGCGAAATGTGTGAGCCATATTTTAAAATGAAAGAACGAATCAAGAAATATAATGTAGCCGTTTTTTCTTCCAATTATTCTTTATACGATAACATGTCACGTCGAGTGATGGAGGTTTTAAGAGATTTTACTCCACGTCTAGAAATCTATTCTGTGGATGAGGCTTTTTTGGAGTTCAATGGATTTGATCATTATGATCTTGAATCTTACGGAAAAAAAATCCGTCAGGATGTTTTACGTTTTACCGGGCTACCAGTGGGGGTTGGGATTTCAACGACAAAAGTTCTTTCAAAAGTCGCCAATAAAATAGCCAAAAAACAGAATGGTGTCTTTTTTATGACTGATCAACTCATTGATCAATCTTTAAAGCATTTTCCCGTCAGAGATATTTGGGGAATAGGACATGCTAGTGCCGCCAAATTAAATATGCTCGGAATTAAGACCGCTTATGATTTTAAGATGTACAAAGATGATAAGCTTATTCAAAAATTACTCACTAAAACAGGTAGAGAAATACAGGAAGAATTACGGGGAGTGAGTTGCCTTGCCATGGAGAATATTGAGGAGAAAAAAAATACTGGAACATCAAGAAGTTTTGGCGTTAGTGTGTACACTAAAAAAGAATTAAAAGAGGCCCTGGCCGAATTTTCAACCGTCGCAGCAGAGAAGTTACGTCGTCAAAAAAGTGTTTGTTATAGCCTCACCGTCTTTATTCATACCAATTCGTTTAAAGAACAATTGCCACAATATTATGGAACTGACAGCACCACATTTTTGTCAGGCACATCTGACACCTTAAGGTTAATTAAAGGTTCACATCTTATTCTGGATAAAATATTCAGACCTGGATTTGAATATAAAAAAGCAGGAGTTCTCCTAAATCACCTGGTGCCTAAAAGTCAGAATCAATTAGATCTCTTTCAGGGAACTCCAAATGATAATGAAGAACTCAGCCAAGTAGTCGATCTCATTAACAAGCGCTATGGCAGTCACACCATTCATAGTGCAGCTTGTGGGATAAATCAGAACTGGAAAACGATCGCTGATTATCGATCAGCAAAATTTACAACATCATGGAACGAGCTCTTAAGGATAAAGCTAGGTTGAAAATCTTGATTTCGCGAGTTGTTTTTGTCATGCTCATGACATATGACCACAACAAATTCAAAGCTAGAACTTAATCGCGTTGACTACGAAGAGATTTTCAATCTCCCTAGTAATCTTGTGATCATTATTTCTGCAGAAGGTAAACTTCTCAAAACTAATGCAACGGCAACGCGGTTGCTGGGATGGGATGCCAAAGAAATCTTAGGCATGAACATAGAAGAACTAATTTTTTCAACCGATAGAACTGAGGCGATAAATCAACTGAATCGACTAGTTAAGAATGAATCCGAAGTGATTGAAATTGATATTCGTTGTTTGAGGAAAAATGGTGGATATCTTTGGGTGACTTGGAAAGGTATTGCAAAAGATAATCAAGTCTTTGCGATCGGTTCTGATGCCACTGGGAAAATAGAAACAGAAAAAGCTTTAATTCAACAAACAATCCTTCAAAAAGAATATCAAACTCGCTTCCA
>CAMASK010000061.1 GCA_945860895.1 Bacteriovorax stolpii | reverse complement strand
TGATCGGAGTCACCAGTCGCCCATAAGAGGGGAATACTTCCTTCCATGAGTGAAGTCCGCATCGTTTTTTCTTTGCGATTAACGTTCTCTTTAATGACTTGGTTGGCGAGATCGAGAATCGGAAATGTCGAACGATAATTTTCTTCTAACTTAAAGACTTTTACGTCAGCATATTGCTTTTCAAAGTTTAGAATATTCGAAATGTCAGCACCTCTAAATGAGTAAATGGCCTGATCATCATCACCAACAACACAAATATTCTGGTGAGTACTGGTAAGAGATTTAATCATGCTGAATTGAAGCTGATTTGTATCTTGATATTCATCAATCATGATGTATTTGAAGCGTTCCGAATATTTTTTTGCGACGGCGGGAAAATTATCAAAGAGCCTAACAACTAAAAAAAGGATGTCATCAAAATCAAGAGCATTATAGAATTGAAGCTTTTCCTGATAGTAGTGATAAACATATTCAGTCGCGCCATCATAATTATTTTCAGGATCATATTCAGAACTTTTGGGAAAGTCTGTAGGCGATATTCCTTTGTTCTTAAGCAGCCCAATTTTAGACATGATAGTCGATTTTTCAAATGTCTTATTCGTTCGATAACTTTTTAGTCCTTCGCGAACAATGCTCATCTGATCGGCTTGATCGTAGATGGTAAATAAATTGTTGTATCCCAAATGATGAATATCTTCGCGCAGAATTCTGATCCCGAGGGAATGGAAGGTTGAAAGAGTAATTCCCTTACGAACTTTTGCGGGCACTAAGTGAGAAACTCGCTCCTTCATTTCCGCTGCGGCTTTATTGGTAAAGCTTACCGCTAATATTTCTTTCCCAGATATTTTTAAATTCTCAAGCATGTGGGCTATTCGATAGGTTACGGTTCTGGTTTTACCAGAACCAGCACCTGCCAGAATCAATACTGGCCCAGTCACTGTCTCTGCAGCTGTACGTTGTTCAGGATTAAGTCCATTGAGTGAAATCATTTCGGACAGATTAAAAAAGACCTCGGCAAGTGTCAAAATCTAAAGACATAAAAGCTCTTACTTTGGGTCATTTCTCTTGGAAAAAGGACGCTAAACACCATTTTTTTAGAATAAAAAAGGTTTTAGTTGTTTACAGGGGCTTTTTTGAGAAATTTATCAATTACTTGCTATAGCGTGGGTCTAATTTTATGCGCAATCCTGCACGAACATTGACTGGGTCAAAAATAGTTCTGTCCCAACTTTCAAGGACTTTTCCTGTCTGAGAATCCACTAAGGCCCTAAATGATGATTTCACATCCATCTCATTTTTAACTGTTATTACGACAGATTCCACAAAAAGGGAATTATCATCTCTTTGCCAGACAAGGGATCTTTCTTTTTTTATTTGAATTTCTTTTATCAGACCACCAGCTTGCTCTTGCAAAGAATTCTTGAGTTTATTTTCCCATGCAGGAGAAGGGGTATTGATAAAGCTTACACTTGCCGGAGTTCTTGATACTGAAACTCTTTTTTGATCAATGATTTGCCTGTCTTGTAATTTTTCAACTTTCTGATTATTGATGGGTTTAATTTCTGAAATGAATTTCGAGTCTTTCGAGATTCCGAAAAAACAGGCAAGAATAAAGATAAATAAACCAAGTTTTTTTTTATTAGTCATTTACATCAAACTCAAAGTTAATAATCTTGTAAGGATTAGCACCATTTAATTCTGAATCTATGTATTCATCGTTTGTAACAGGATTAACGAAGCAATCTGAGCAGTTACTAAATGTTGCTCTCATGCGGCAACGAAATTTGGTTCCAGGCGGAATCCATTTATTGACCTCGAAAATAATTGCATTACCAGGATTAAATTCGAAATCAGGGTTTCCCGTTCTTACAGATTCGGCATAGGATTTTTGAGCTTCAATCTTAGAAAAGAAGGCATCCTGAGCACCCGGAAGAATACGAACTAAACATTCATGTGGATTAAAAGTGAAATCTTCTGTTGCAGCAGTTCCAGCATACCCAAGGCAGTCCTTATCCTGAAGAGAAAGGCCTTGAGATTTTCTGAATTCATTTTGTGAAACCCATCGGGTTACTTCTCCATCTTCTAATTGAACCAAGCAGACTGGTGCTGCAGCTTCAGTTCCAAATAGATCGTTAACACCTTTTACATGGCGTTTATAGTTGGACATATTCGTAGTACAGCTACCGCCATTTTCGGCTCCCTGTGCTAGGGTGGTGACATCATCAACAACACAAGGCTTGAAGTTACCATTAATTCCAGTGGTATCAGTTATGTCCACATGATCCCAGTCAGTAGCAAGTAAATGTACCCCCGCTATTGTACTGTTTGAAGCGTTGTAGAGATTAGGGATGATTGCTACTATTTCACCTGGAGAAATACGCACATTTGAATTATTATATTCGATGCTGGAAATCCCGGTAGAAGGATTTATGGGATAACCTTTAAAGAGAAGGTTGGCCAGGATGTTGGACATATTCGTTTGATCATCAATAACATAATATTTAACAATTTCTTTTTCTGTATCTGGGGTAGCCCATTCGAGCAGTGATTTTGAAACTAAAACAGATTTACGTCGGTTACTTTCCTGAACACTTCTTGCATTTACAAGGCCAGCAATCGTTTTTGAAGGTACGCCATTTATAGTTATTCCACCTGTTGAATTAAATTCAACATTGGAATACTTTGTACTTGTTCCATCATCATTATAAGTCTTGAATAGGAGAAGACCATAATCATCAAGAAGTTTTTCAGATTCCGATTGAGTGAACCCTGGACAAAAACCTTCAGAAATATATTTCACAATATTTTTACCAAAGACCTGAAAAAATCTTCGATAGGTCGGAGGATTAACAACATGTGACCACATATAAGATGAAAATTCATCTAAGTTCGTAAAACGGTAACTAGTTGAGAGAGGATTACCTGTTGATGTATCCAGTCCAACTGCCCTTAAATCTCCAAGCTCACTTAAAGTGTCGGCCAGCAAAAGCAATATATATGAAGTTGATTTGTCATGCAGATCGGCTGTCGGAATGCTGCATTCATTTTGCAATTTTTTGGTTAAGGCAACCAGGTAGTGACTGACAATTTGACCAGCATAATGAACATCTTCATAGGGAACATTTGGCTGATTGGGATCGTAATGTAAATAGAGTGGATAAGATAATCTGCCTTCTGCGCTAGTATCAATTCCAGTAATATGAATTTCATCGTCTTCACTCATTGGACGTCCAGCATTCAATGATCTTTTTAAGGCCCACTCACCAATGTGAGTTCTCTTCGTCATTATGAAACTGTAATAATCAGCAATACCTTCTCCGAGGGAGCCTGCTTCATCATAACCACCACCACCAAGATTTGATCTCAAAGAGTGATGAATAGGTGAAGGAAACCCTGGGATTCCATTACGAAAGTTCATCATCACTGCCACCAGTGCATGACCTAGTTCATGATAAACAACAGAAGGGTCTTGAACCATGAAAAATGATGGAACTGCTGACCACTTACCAAAGCAAAGTTCTGGACCGGCTGGATTGAATAGAGCATTCAGTTCAAGATCACAGAGTGAATAAGTGCTTAAAAAACTATTTTTGAAATAATTATCATTTGAAATTGCTTGAAACCAGTACATGCCCGAGTCTGGAAGATACTTAGGAATCTGTTTTGT
Organism: Bacteriovorax stolpii; assembly: GCA_945860895.1. Taxonomy (GTDB): domain Bacteria; phylum Bdellovibrionota; class Bacteriovoracia; order Bacteriovoracales; family Bacteriovoracaceae; genus Peredibacter. The sequence continues at coordinate 11,615 of CAMASK010000061.1, read as the reverse complement.
TTTATAGGAAAGAGTTGGATCAGTATAAATTGTGTCAAAAGCAAATTTTAATTTTGAATGGAAAGTATCTACGCCATTTTTTACAAGATAGTGTCCATTCACTTGATAAAATTCAGGACTATTTATCGGAAAGACCCAGCTTCCATCAGGCTTTCTATTAAGCAACTGCTGAGATGCACTCTTTTTTGAAAAAGTTTGAATACAATCAGTTATTGTTGAAGAGCCGATGTATAAAGAGATTTCGCAATCTCCTTTGAGCTGGCTCTTAACAGTAATCATTTCAGGATTGTACTTATCTACTGAAGAAGCCATGTTGGCACCAGGCCCATAATTCGGCCCTTCAGTAATGGCAGGACTGTCCCTATAAATGTAAGCCTTGTTGGCCATACTTCCATTTGAATAGGAGAGACCGGCCTGCCTTCCACTAGACGGAAGTTCTGTGGGATTACAGGCAGTGAGAGTCATTAAAAATAAAAGAGGAGTACATCCCAAACGGGTATTTAAATTTTTGAAAAATTTTGTCATCCACTGACGTACAACTCTCATATTGACCTTATCGGTTGAGAGAATTCATTCTCAACCGACTGATTTGGACAACTAGCTTATTCTTTTTTTGTGCCAGCAGTTTCTGCAGGCTTATCTTTTTTCTTAAATACATCCAGCATATCTTTAGGGTTGAATTGGCCTGTGTTGTTACTGCTTGGACAGATGGAAGGCATAGAGTTTGCTTGGGAATTGGAGGCTAATTTTCCATCGAGCATACCTTGTGCATAGATTAGCTTGATTTGATCTTCAATCTTATCGCATTTTGATTTGGTTTGTTTGCATTTTACTAAAAAGTCAAAATTATATTCCGTTATAGTTCCATTTTTTGAGGCTTCTACTTTTTTGCTAACAGTCGCTTTACAACCCGATTTACCGTCCTTTCCTTCCTTCTCCGTTTCCGCTTCTTCCTTTGCCTTTGTATCGTTCGCGTTCACTTTCGCCACAGTCTCCGTAACTTCTGTCACTTCTTGTTTACAAATAAGATTTGGATCATCGCCAGACGTAGCAACAGCACATGCCATGGTCCAATAATCAACGTCAACTTTTTTTTGATTCAGTTCTTTAAACTTTATATTGAAGTAATTCTTAAATTCAGTAGGAGGTCCAGAAGTACAAATTTTTAGAGCGGAGTCGCCATCTTTAATACGACCAGCACATTTCTCACTCATTTGTTCAATCGCCATTTCGATTTCTGCAGCATTTCCACCAGCCTTCCTAGAAGCTTTTAAGGCATCTTTACCGACATTCTCAAATGTATCACATGCCGAATCAGGATTTTTACTCATGACACTGGTATAAATAGAGCAGAGCTCCCCATTCTTTTCGCCCATTTCTCCTTGGGTTTTGTCACTTGCCATTGTTTGATCTTGAACCATTTTGCCATATGAATTGTAAGCTTCTAAACAGTCGTTTGCCATTTTTTTTGTTTTAGAAAGAATTTGTTGCTGATAATTTTCTTTGGTTTGAGCAATATGCTTTTGAAGAATACTATCAGAACCAACAATGCCTTTTTGTTGCTCCAGCACTTTCCCTCTTAAGTTCATCATGTTGGCCTTAACCATTTCTAGATATTGCTTAGGATCCTTTATTTCGAGAGGATCGCCTTTTTCATTTGAAAAAGCAGTGTCAAATTGAGTGCCATCTTTTATGTCCCTAACGATACGATTTGGAGCCTCGAAACCAGCACCAAACATCCCACGTAGACTTTCAGCTTCCTTCATATATTTCACAAGAGTTCTGTCAAACATTCCCACTAATTGCTTACGGTTCGCTTCAACGTTATTATTGTAATTTGTTGTTCGCTTAAGACGATCGTCCTTAATTTCTTTGACGAATTTTGATGCTTTCTCAGTACATTGTTGCATGTTTTTAGAGCACGAGAAGGCAGCTTTGGCGCAGAAGCCTGGATTGGCCATATTTAATTTTTCAGGTGAACAAGAGGCTTCTACAGTACTGCTCTGGGCGGCAGCGTTTCCATTACATTCAACCATCTTTTTGACAATTTCATCTTTGATGTCTTTCGAGTGCTGTTCTGCAACTTTTTGGTAATCTTTTTTGATTGAACGAAGTATTTTAATGGCTTCTTTGGCAGAGTATTTATTATTTAGTTTGTTAACCTGGAACTGGGATTCACAATTTTTAATTACATCTGAAAAGAATCCACCTGGTGTTACTTTGCCCGCAGCATTTACTGTTTTCTTAACTAACTTGTTGTCCTGATCAAGAATTTGAACTTCATAGTCAGCATCCATTTTCATTTCAAAACGGCCACCACTTGAATTTTCGAGTGCCTGAAGTTCCACTAGTTTTTTCTCCGGGCTTATTTTTGGATCTTCCATTATCGCGCGGATGCGTTTACTCATTTGACTAGATGTATGCTTGTTTGCTTGCTTTGAAAGAGTAGGATCGTAGAGTCTGGCTAGAGCAGTATCAATTCCGGATTTGTTTATACATTCATTTTTAATGTCATTTTGTAAACTTCCAATTTCAGCGTCGAATGCTTCATCACTATCAACATTGGAAAGTAAGTTAAGAACCTTGTTACCTTTTCCACCAAGTTCCGAGTCTAGCATTCTTGTCTGATCATCCAATTTTTTACGAGACTTACCAAACTTAGTCTGAATGTCGCCAAAAAATGATCTGTTAAGACCTGAATGTGCACCTGACTCAGAACTTACTGATCCATTAAGACCATCAAGAAATTGTCCATAGGCTGCATTATCATTGGCAATAGAAGAAAAGTTCAGATTAACTTGTTCAGAAACTTTATCTGCCATTTTTTTAATATCATTTACGACATCAGCATGATTCTTTATGTAAGATTCTGGTGAATATTTGGAACCGGCAGCAGTTGCGGAGAAATCACCTTTCAGCTTTTTCTCAATTGCACTTAAGCCGCCGTTCTCTTTTCCAAATTTGTCCATGTCGTTATTGGCAATAATAGAGTTACAAGCTGGATTATTAAATCGTTTTCCGTAATTAAATATATCTGTGCCTTTAAATTCAGTGGCAAATCTTGATCCTTCACCATTTAAAATTGCAGTTGATTCTCGAATAGCTTTTAAGTCCATTTCACTTTGTTCAACAAAGTTAGCCGTAGCTTTTTCCATTTCGGCTACCATCGTGTCCATTTGTTCCAAACGATAGGCAAAAAATCCGTTCAACACGTCCATTGCGTCTTCCATACAACCGACACCATATACCTGGCCGCCAACGTTACTTTTCACCGAATAGTTTTGATAGGCTTTATCAATTTGCTCATATTGATTGTAATAAGCGAAGGCTTCATCAGCTTGCATTCTAGGATCACCAGCAAGACCATTTACTTTTCTGTTACGACAAACTTCTGTATCAGATTCATGAAGCGTTGTTGGAAGGGTTTGACAGTTTAAAGCTAAAGGATTGATCTGTTTGCCTCCAGTGAGAGCTGCATCCTGATTCTTTTTAGCGATGTATTCCATTAGTCCTGGAATTCTTTGCATATTTTGTAACGTAAAATACTTATCTGCAGCAGGAGTGATTTGATTTTTAAAAGCTGCCATATCTGTTGCTACATAGGCTGGCATGGCTTGAGGAGCTTGAGCACCTCGAATATTATTGTAAAAGTCAGTTCCAAAATTTACGGCATTCATAATTACTTGAGTCTTACTTTGTCCGCTGTTGGTGTTTTGTGCTAACGCCGGTACTGGTGCCATCACAAGTTCCAGGCAAATGGAAAGAGCAATGATAGATGGAAGCTTTTTGTTTTTCATAAAGTAACCCTTGTAATAATCCGTATCTTCTTGTTTTTTCGGCTTTTTTTCGCAAAATTTTAAACTTATTCACGATACTAAAATGCTCAACTTATTATTATTTTATGACTTAATAAAACGAGGGCCTAGTAAAAGACACTTAAAGCGTTCTGCTTGGCAATTCAGGGAAAAAAAGTGAAACTAAACTATGTAATTTCAATGTTTTGACTAGGGATGGTTAATTTGTTCAAAAAGCTCTTTGGACGTAATGGCACGCCAACTAAAGAAGGCACTTTGCCATCTATTGAAGTGAGTCGGGGTCGCTGGATTAAGAAGTTCACTTTAGAGCTTACTAATATGGAAGGCAGTCCCACCTATGGACTAATTCATCAGCTTTCTATTGGCAGCGAACTTGGTAACATTGTCATCTCCGATCCATCTGTATCACCAAAGCATTGTACCTTTATTCTGCGAGATCAAATTGTCTCAGTCATAGATCATGGAAGTATTGCTGGCACTTCTATAAATGGTAAAAAAATTAATCCGGGTAAGTACATCATTTTGGAAGAGACTGATGTGATTATGGTTGGGGATTTAGAAGTTAAAATCTTTACTGAAAATGTGCCTGAAAGTGACAAAGCCTTGGAAGAAGAATCACATCAGGAAGAACTAATTGAAGATGAAGCATTAGTGCAAGAGGATGATGAGTCTGAAGTTCCAGAAGAGAGAAGCCCCTCTCTTTTTGCTCGTTTTTTTAAAAAGAAAGAAAAGTCCAAATTCGAAGTTAAGAAATATGACTTAAATCAAAAGAAAGAGAATAAGAAAAAAAGAATTTCAATCTCCAGAAATTCTTATGCCACAAATAGTATTGTCAGACTTACGGCTGTCATTGGTGATGTGTTAATTGCCTATTCACTTTATATAATCTTTTTTCCCTTTGATGAATTTAGACATTTTATGAGCGATGTCCCCATTTTTTTGACTGATTTATTGGGTGTTGATTGGCCTGGGCTGTGGTCGGTTCTGAGTGACGAGTATGCTTTTTTAGGAGAATTACTCAAAGATCTTTATACTTTTTTCTCTGTGACATTCCAGATTGGTCCATTCTTTTTGCTTTTTATAATTGTTCGATTAATCACAACTTTATTGTTTGGTGTTTCCATTTCAGAAGCAATACTTGGGGTGAGATCACATGGAAATGGGGCATGGAAAAGAATTGGCGGGGTCATAAGAGTTCTTATTGGCATTTTTACCGGACCACTTCTTATTTTTGATGTTCCGGCACTAGTATCCAGAAGAACTTTTAAAGAGTTCATGACGTTTACACACACATACCTTTCTTCAAAATTCTTTCTCATTCTTGGTTGTATTTTATATTTGCCTCTTCTTTTCGTGTTAGTTCTCCTATCTCCACTATTGCAAGGGCTGGAATTGCCTGAGCCCATTGCTGTCAATGAGAGACTTGATAAAAGATTAAAAGTCATTCAGCCGGAAGAAGTTACGGAGAAGAAAGTTAAAGAAAAATCAAATTTCTTAAACTTGGAATTGGACTATGAACCAAAAAATATTTCTCTTGTGCCTATGTTCAAATTTTCTGGCCAGGGGCAAAAACTTAATTACAAACCATCTCTTGTCGTTTACCACAAGGATTTACAAAGAACCGTTTCTTTGGAGGTATTTAAAACTTTCGATTTCAAGGAATTGCTTGGCATAGGCATCAAAGGTAATTTCTTCTTATATGAAAAATTTGCAGATATTTATAATTTTGTTTATTCTTCAGATGCAATAAATGAATCCTTCAAAGGCAAAGATACAGAACTGGCAAATCGTCATTTTGCAGATCAGGTTGTTTCATTCACTAAGATTGCATTTGAATTAAATGCTGGAAATGCATTTGAACAAATGCAAACTTACACACCTTTAATTAAGAGCCTAATGGATTACAGGTCTTCATTCCTGGCTTTAATTGAATATAAAGAATTTGATCAGATTGATTTTTTAAAAATCGGAAATACTTATTTCCTTCGTATTTCTTATCAGCGACAAAAGCCTTTTGATCTCATCATTCCTCTTTTAAAAGGAGATGGTCGTGTGATTAAAATAGAATTTGATAAAAAAGAAAATCTCGGAGTTTTATCAAATAAGTTTTATAAATTTAGTTTAAATGATTCAAACTGGGCGCCAACCAAGGCTGCTTTAAAAACTGAAGACGTATTGAATGCGTTGCAAGTATTAGATGTTTTTTCAAAATTTAACTTCATAGATCAAAAAATTAGTTCAGAAAAAGCTCAGTCGTTGTACGGCTATTATTTCGAAAAATCCTCTGAAATCTTCAAGAAAGACGATTCGATTGAATATGACCTTTGGAAAAAATCGGTAGAATCAATTTTCATTATTATGGAAAAAATGCTTGCTGTTGTTCCCAAAGAGGCAACGATTTTTGCCGTAGAACCAACAACAGAATCTACAATTGAAAGACCGGCACAAATCCCAGTCGAGGTGCCAGCAATAGAGGATTCAAGAGTGAAGTTGTTCAACAATTTTCAAGATTTAAAAGATGCTGTTGAAAATAAAAATAAAGACTATTTCGGTATTCAAGAAAGTGTAAGTATATAAGGATTTTTCATGAATTCATTTGAAGCAATTATTTATGGAATTATCCAAGGATTGTCTGAGTTTCTTCCAATAAGTAGTTCTGGTCATCTTGCTTTATTGCCATTTGTGATGAAAATCCAGGATCCAGGATTGATTTTTGATTTGGTAATGCATTTAGGAACGGCCCTAGCCGTGATTACATATTTTAGAAAAGAAATTTTTGAATACGCAAAGACCCTCACTCCCGCACTTGTGGATTTAAAAGTAGCGTCGCCTTCATTATGGTTTGTCAGGAACTTTCTCTTCTCAACTTTTATTAGCGTACTTTTTATCGTGGCGTTAATTCCGATTTCAAAGCTTGCAAGAGATCCATTTATTATTGTGTTTAATTTAGTTTTTTTTGGAGCTTTGCTTTGGGTAGCAGACATTTACAGCAAGAAAAAAGAAAATTTATTAAACTCACCTTTTGAAAGTGGCATGCAATGGCGTATAGCGTTTGTAATTGGAATGTCACAAGCGATGGCCATATTTCCAGGGGTGAGTCGGTCTGGAATTACTCTTTCTGCAGCCTTGCTTTTAGGGATGAGAAGGAAAGAAGCCGGTGCTTATTCTTTTTTATTATCGCTACCAATTATACTTGCTGGTATCTTAAAAGAAGTCCCACATCTCATGACTGCTGATAATGAGAGATTATTGGTTCTATTTTGGGGAGTTTTATCTTCATTTGTGGTGGGTTGGTTAACAATTCATTTTTTCATGAAGCTTATAGGTACCATACAGCTTAAATATTTCACCTTTTACCGCTGGTTAATCGCCGGATTCATGATCTGGTTACTGAATTAATGATTATTTTTCGGCCGGGATTTGTGCCTTAATTTGAGATGATACGCAGTAAACGTGATCATTCCATCTGATTCCCTTATCGAAAAGAGAACCTAGGGGCCCAAAAGTTTGGTTATTATCCTCTGAACTTGAAAGATATACGAAACGCTTTGTCCACGCTGTCTTATCATTTACCCATAAACCACCTACAATCGGAATGGGAAGAGTTCTAATTGCAATCCCCCGTGCAACTTCGCCAGAGCAGCAAAGGTTCTTCTTAAGGGCCATTTGTTCAACCATTGCTGGGTCTTTTATGTATCCTGTATCAGAGTCGTAAGCTGAATCTGGAAGACCCCGACCTTCTGAGGAGACATAACGATTTAAATACACCGTTAAGTCAGCATAGTCCGGTAAGCAGCATCTTAGAGTTGTGGAGGCACCGGTGTTACCCATATTTCCGGTGCAGCACTGTTCATGTGTTGAATTACTAGGGATTTCTTGTCCGCTTGGGATGCAACAACTGAAATCTTTTTCAGAGAAGATTTTTTTTAAATTAATCATATCGAGGGCGTCGTAGTTGGCAGCTGAATATAATCTTTCACCTGTCGAAGCCTTGAAATCAAGTTCATTTAAATTGAAAACATCGTTTGCCTGCTTGATTGTTTTAAATGGAGCAAGTTCTGCCAGATTTTCCCCGCCAACATAGGGATTTGTTCCGTCGTAATTCTGATTGTCATTGGTGTTAATTACATGATCATCAGTCAGTAATCCTACTTGAGGAATACCCACTAGTTCAAGACCACCAAAAAATTTCAAATAAAGACTCACTTCAACGGGGGTAAAGCTTCTAATTTCACAACTTGGATATAGATAAGTATCAGGATAGCATTTGTAAGGGATGTCATTTTCAGTATCACTTGTATTAATTTTTGCCCAATTTAGACCACGAAAGATGGATTTATCAATCGTCTGTAATTTTCCTTCAGACCATTTATGGCCACCACCATTTGTAGTCGCCCAGTTACGTATCCAGTTCTTAGTACAGCAAGTTCTTTGATTAATAGTATCCAATGTTTTAAATTGAGTCGTAAATGGATCGGTTATTTGAGAATACCGTTGAACAGCTTTTTGATCAGATGTTCCATTTGTAGCCTTCAAAGAGAGTGCAAAACTCTTAGCTGCTCCAACTTCATTTAACTTACATGTCATTTTATCGTAAGCCGTATGTACTCTTGAATATCTATTATAGGCATTGATATTCATATTTAAGCCGGCCACTCTCACTGCTTCTGAACCCGCTGTATCAACACACCACTGAAAATCTGTATTATTGGTTTCTGTGTGTACGGTAAAGTTTTTACCAAATTCTCGACAGCATACATTGTTTTTAATATTGAAAGTTGTGTTTAAAACTCCCAAGGCTGAGAATTTGAAGTCAGGATTTCCACAAACCAATTCTTCTTCCCAATAGCTTTTTTCAGCAGAGTTAAGAATGCCTGCAAGATTGGTCATTTTCACTTTGCTAGCAATAAACTCAGAAGGAGCACAATCCATGTCTGAAAAACAAGAAGCTCCTGGTGCCCTTAAACAACTATTAGGTTGATAACCTAAAGTGGTAACCGGACCACCAGCTAGAGAACTGAATATGTTTTGCGAAGTAATTGCTGGTAGATTTAATAAATTGGTAGAAAGATTTTGGGCAGTCGTGACTACATTAATCGTTGAAGCGTCTCCTAGGTTTAGATCATACTGCTGAATTCCGATTCCAAGTACATCCGTAGCCGGGCATGCATTTAAATATTTCGGGCTCTGAAGACCGGACATTGTTACACCAATTCCAAATAATTTATCTGAACTATCTATTCTGGAAACAGGAGCACTGGAGTTAAGGTCATAGGTTTTGGATGAGGCGGCGATATTTTTACCAGGTATACAAATCGCAGCTACATTGTTTTGACCCAAGGCTTGACTAGATTGCGGTGGTAGTGCCTTAGTACCGTAATAATCGTATGGTCTTCCTAGTATGCGAGCCGCTAATCCAAAAGTATCTGAAGCTGTAGGAGAAGCCAATGCAGCGTTTTGAGCAGTAGGACTATTAGCAAATCTAGCTATTCGATCATTGAAACGAGTTGTACTTCCAGTCGAGAAAGATTGACACATGTTATTGTTCGAGCAGGCAAGGGTACCTGTTAGGGTAGAGCTGTTGAAAGTTGAACCAAGTGAATTCAAGTTCGCATGACAAGGAGCACCTCTGCCACGGTACACACAACGCTTAGATTGACCATTTGAACCACCGACGATTGAGACTAAGGATTTATTAATTGAACCAATAACCTCACTTCCATTAGCATCTGATACAGGCCAGGACGTTGTGATAGTACTCACATTTTGGCATGTGAAATCGTAACCAACTTGTCGGAAGCAGTCATTGTCATTGGCACAGAAATGGGACTGTTGGCATTCAGCACCATCAGTCTCAGAGTCGTGATCTGGCATTGCCGCAGAGAAGGCAGTAGTTTCAGATACAGTTACATTAAAGTTACTGTCAATGTTCAGGTCCCCATAATAAGCATTTAAGGCAATAAATAATTTATTGGATGTGGCTTTAATTCTTCTTTGATTCCCAATAGAAAACCAAGTGACCCCATCAAAAGATCCAATTAGAGAACCATAATCAAATCCATACCAATCTTTGTTATAGCCATTGGCAAAAAGGAAATGTTGGGCAGCAAGACGATTACGTCTTTGATCTTTTACTGATGAGGCAGTGGCATGTGACCAAGGAATCATAGTTGCAGGAATAAAACAGGCGCGACCGTAAAGTAAATCATCACTTCTATATATACCACTGTTAAAGACTCGTCTTGATTCATAATTATTCGGTGTGTAACCACCACCGATTCCGGTAAAACTTTGCGGGTAAATTTTTTGAAGCGCAGAATAGTAATCAGACCCACAAGTTAAGCAAGTAGAGAAAACACCACTATTAGCAAAGAGATCGTAGATTTTATCTTTTTTTACAGAAAGAACTTTCGCTGGTCTTGCAGCCGAAGGATTGGTTTTAATAAATGATCCATAAATTTCATTAAATCCAGTATAGCCGGTGTAGGCTTCTTGGTTAGTAGGCTTAAGAATATCATTATTCTTGTAACTAAATTCTGTACCTTCCTGGCCCAAAGCACTAACTGGGTCATCATAGCCAATACCGTTAACATCATAATAGCGATGTGGAATGTTTTTATTTGAAACATAAACGGTTTGATTCGCAGGAGGTTCAGTTGGTGTTGTTGAAGGAAGCGAGCATTCATAATTAACAAGAGCGTTTGAAATATTGTAAATGGGTTTCAAATTACACTTAGCAGATGTAGCACAAATGCACATAGTGTTGACTAATGACTGAGCCGCCGTTTTAGCTTTTGATAGACTGGCAACATCAGTTGGATTTGTAACATAATAGATTATTTCAACTGTTTGATTCTGATAAAGGTAGTTTGGTGCGAATTCAATTCCTTTAAATGAGGTAGACCTCTTCCAGGTAATTCCAGACTCTTCAGCAGTGATGATTCCAGAAACTTTAACAATAATATTGGCATCGGCAGAAGTATCTGCATAGAGAGGTAATTTATAATTATCTGAGTCATCATGATAAGTAGTTTTTGTTACATCTGCAGTCATGCCAATGGGAGTATTATGGACATAAGTTTTACTACATCTTGCCAAACTACTGCCAATTTTCTCACAACTTCCATCCACTTTAAAAGTCAGATAGAGGTTATCATCATTGGCATTTGCAGGTAGTGCTTTAATCAGCTTAACTTTTTGAGCCGTTGTAAGGTCATCATTAGCGTTACCAATGCCGATTACAAAACTGCCGTCGGCCGGTAGTAAATCTTTGGAAGGGAATTCGTAGAGGAGCTGTCCGCCATAGAAAATCTTAACAATGTTATTCTTAAACATTCCAGAACCGAAGTTAGTGTTCAGGTTCTTAAAGTTAATGTCTTCGAAGTATCCTTTATCTCCAGATGAGAATTCATTTGCTGACGAAGACATAGCTATCCCTTCAGCAATCTTTTTTGAAGCAGATTCAAATTTAACAGTACAATATGAAAATTCACCTTCAACTTTATTAAGGCATTGGTAAAGATGATTGAGTTCCATCAATCTAACTTGTGCTTCATATGCCGGATCTATGGGATCATTTACATCCTCACTTCCGTCTACTTCAGGTCGATTGGCACAGACAAAATAAAATTGTGGATAAAGAATGAAACGATTCGGATTAGAGGCCACATCAATCTGTGCTGAACTGAATCCTGCTTGAGTCAATGCTCCAGGTCTTATTGCTCCATCAGTTACGCAGCCACCTTCGAGGCAGCAATCATATCCTCGAGCTTGACACGCTGAGGATTCAACACATGTGTT
>CAMASK010000060.1 GCA_945860895.1 Bacteriovorax stolpii | reverse complement strand
CTTTCAATGGTGTTGATATAGCTTCTTCATTAATTGAATCAAACTCTTCTTGAGGGACATAAAACAAAATTCTTAACATTTTATGAGGGAAATTTTAGCATTAAAAACAAGGCTAGCGTTTTTAAATTTAACTAAGTAACAGAATTCACAGGGGGATTTGAGATCCCAGCACCATTAATTTAGGGCAGTTTTTAATTTATTCAGATTTTGTACCGAAGAGTTTCGACATCTAATGTCCATCCATTGTGGGAGTCTTTAATGTCGAAGTTTAATGAAGACAAGGGCAAGCTGCGGCGTCAAAATCAGATCAAAAGATTACTTTCTCAAACTTCGCAGGAATCAGCACTCTCGATAACTGAAATTGCTGAGAAGCTCAATTACGAAGGCTATGGGATCAATCGCAAAACCGTTGAAAGAGACATTGATGATATCTCGATTGCCCACCAACTTTCAGAAACTGCTTCGAATCCACGTCGATTTTATTTTGATGGCGACTTTAAATTAGATTTTGAATTGGTATTTGATGAAAACCAACTACAAACAATAGTTCTGGCACTACAAAGCTTAAAGCAGATGTCCCCAGGAGTTATTAAATCTCTCTGTGTTGAAGTTGAAAATACACTCGTCTCAAAACTTCCTAAGGCCCTGGCAAAAGAATTTGAGCATCTCAAAAGTATTTCCCACGCTGGTGCAACTGTTCTTGGAGAAGGGGGGGATATTGAAGCAGGTGTGCTTCAGACGGTGCTTCTATCGCTTAGGAAAGGAAAAATTTTTGAATGTTATTATAGCTCACCGGATGAGGCCCGCAGTTCTAAGCGCAAACGATCATTTGCTCCACTGAAGCTTCATTTTACCGGCGCTCCTTATTTGTATGTGTATGATGGTGAAGATAAAGTCATTAAGCTTTTAAGAATTTCTAGAATTTCTTCAATTAAAATGACTAATGAAATGGTTGATAAAAAAAGAGTCAAAGAAATCAATCTCGAGCATGTGTTTGGTGGATACGGTAAAGGATCCGAGAAGATCATCAATTATGCCGTGTTATGTACGAAGCCCATGGCCCATAAGTTTAATGAACAGAAAATTCATCCCTCGCAAAGAATTGAACTCCTCAAGGCGGGATTATTTAATATCACATTTTGTGTCCATGATAGCTTAGAGGTAACGAGACTCTTAGCTCAGTATGGAGAATTCATAAGAAAGATTGAGCCAGAAGCTGAGTATGAAAAAGTAAAAGAGATATGGAAGAAGGGGCTCGGAGCTGCTTAGGCGCCCTTCTTTTTAGATTTAATGCGAATATAATCTTGAAAAATTTCATTATCATAAAAATTCAGATAAAAAATGCCCTCATCCAGCACACTTATTGTACACTCAAACTCTTTATTCATGATTTCATTTTCAACTTCTTCTTTGATTTGAACCAGACTTAAAAAAGAGGAGGGCGCATGAATCATGAGCTCCAGAGAGGGAATATGGGCCACCCATTTTTGGTCTTCTTGCCAGAATCTGCCACTTATCTTTAGTTTTTTCATAACATCATCATAACCTTGCGGTTGGACAAAGGTTGTCTATGCTTGGAAGATTTTTAAAAAAACTAAAGATTGGTCATGGCCAAGATTCAATAATTATTAGTGTTTTGTTCTCACTCATTTTTTATATTTTTCGCAAATAAACACAAATCACTAGCTCATTGTCCTATCTCAAGGCTATTATTTCCCCATGTATACTTTGCGTCCCTATCAGAAAGAAGCGGTGGAAAACACCCTCAGTTATTTTCGTAAAAAGCGTGATCCTGCGGTGATTGTGCTCCCTACCGGAGCGGGTAAAAGTCTGGTTATAGCTGAGCTGGCTAAAATTGCTAAGGGTCGAGTCCTGGTTTTGGCCCATGTGAAAGAGCTGGTTGAGCAGAATTACTTAAAATATATTAGTTATGAACTCAAGGCCGGCATTTATTCGGCCGGATTAAACAAAAAAGATTCTTCGCAAAAAGTTATTTTCGGCAGCATTCAATCAGTCGCCAATGCGGATGATGATTTTTTCAATGACTTTAGTTTACTGATAATAGACGAATGCCATCGCGTGAGTTTAGAAAATGATACTCAGTACTCCAATGTGATCAGTAAGCTGCGTGAAAGGAATAATACTCTTTGTATTTTAGGTCTCACCGCCACACCTTACCGCTTGGGTCTTGGTTGGATTTATGAAGTTAGTCATAAAAATGAAGTGAAGACAGAAGAGAAGCGCTTTTTTAAAAAATGTGTGTTTGAGTTGCCTCTTGATTACATGATCAAAAATAATTACCTGACTCGTCCCGTGAAAATCGATATCCCTGTGACCTCCTATGATTTTTCTGATCTGACTGAGTCAGGCAGAATGTATACAACTGCTCAGGTGGAAGAAATCCTCAAGCAGCAGCGCAGACTCACTCCATTAATTATTAAAAACATTATTGATATTACCGAGCAGTATAAGCGCCAGGGTGTAATGATTTTTAGCTCTACTGTCAGACATGCTCAGGAGATTCTTGAGTGCTTACCAGAAGGGGAAGCGAGGATTGTTGTTGGGGATACTGAGGATAGTGAGCGCGACACCATCATTAATGATTTTAAGGCAAAAAAATTTAAATATCTTGTGAACGTATCAGTCCTAACTACAGGCTTTGATGCTCCTCATGTAGATGTGATTGCAATTCTTCGCCCGACAGAATCGGTGAGTTTATACCAACAGATTGTTGGTCGGGGACTGCGCCTTGATAACAATAAGAAAGATTGTTTCATTCTGGATTACGCGGGAGTGAGACACGACCTTTACACCCCTGAGATCAGTGATAAAAAGCCTCTCAAAGATTCGGTACCTGTTTTAGTGACTTGCCCCTCATGTGAATTTGAAAACGATTTCTGGGGGCTTAAAAATCTTGATGGAGACGTCATCGAGCACTTTGGCAGAAAATGTCGCTTCATGGGATGTGGCTACCGTTTTCGTTATAAAATATGTCCAAAATGTTCATGTGAGAACGATATTACGGCCAGGGCATGCGTGGACTGTCAGACTGTCTTGATTGATGCGGACTCTAAACTCAAGCAGGCCAAGCTTTCTAAGGATGCTCACGTGATGAAGCCGGATTCGGTAAAGCTTGAAGAGCGCCTCGATAAAAACGGCAATCCTTTTCTTGAGATTAAATACTTTGATGATGATGCCAAGTATTTTGCCGAGTACCACTATCTTAATAATCAAACCAGTCTCAAGAAATTTAATATCGATTTTTTAAGATCCCACATGAGAAGACCGGAGCTCAGTACCCATATTACGACTACGCAGGAAGTTCTTCACTATCAAAAACTTCTGCGAATGCCGACTTTCATTATTGCCAGGAAGCAGGGGAAGTTCTGGAAAATTACCGAAAAGATTTTTACCGAAGAATTAGGCTAAAGGAAGGCTTCAGTGAATTTCGTTTCAGACTTTCCCACAAACCCCGATACGATTTGTTTTTGAATTTTTTCAAATCCTGAAGGAAGCGGTCCTTCAAACTTTTTGAAGAATTCAGCACTAGAGGCCACTTCATTTTCCCACTTGCTAGCATCAAGTGAAGTTAGTTCATTGAACTTCGCCTCACTCATTTCAAGACCATTCCAGTTAATATCAGAATACTTCGGCATAAATCCAACCGGAGTTTCAGCGGCATTGGCAGTGCCATTCACGCGAGCGATGATCCATTCCAGAACGCGGGCGTTTTCTCCGAAACCAGGCCAGGCGTATTTGCCCTCAGCATTTTTTCTGAACCAGTTCACGCCAAAAATTTTCGGAGCTTTTGATCCAGCTTTATTTCCCATTCTAACCCAGTGATTGAAATATGAATCCATGTTGTAACCGCAGAAGGGGAGCATTGCCATCGGGTCACGACGAACAACACCTACAGTGCCAGTTGCAGCTGCCGTAGTTTCTGAACCAGTTGTAGCAGCGATATAAACTCCATGTTCCCAGTTTTTCGCCTGATACACTAAAGGAATAGTATCCGGACGGCGTCCTCCGAAGATCATGGCCGAAATAGGAACACCTGCTGGATTTTCATAATCTTTATCAATAGAGGGACACTGACTCGCAGCAGATGTGAAGCGCGCATTTGGATGAGCAGCATTTTTTCCAGAATCAGGAGTCCAGGAATTTCCAGTCCAGTCTGTTAAGTGAGATGGTTTGGTTTCAGTCATTTCTTCCCACCAAACGTCTCCATCATCAGTCAGAGCGACGTTGGTGAAAATGGTATTTTTCGAGAGGGAATGCATAGCATTTGGATTCGTTTTAAAACTTGTTCCAGGAGCGACACCAAAAAATCCCGCTTCCGGATTGATAGCACGAAGCTCACCATTTGGTCCTGGCTTAATCCAGGCGATATCATCACCGATAGTTGAAATCTTCCAGCCCTTCATGGCAGTAGGTGGAATAAGCATGGCGAAGTTAGTTTTTCCGCACGCACTTGGGAAAGCTGCTGTGATGTATTTTTTATCACCTTGAGGAGATTCAACACCCAGAATAAGCATGTGTTCAGCTAACCAGCCTTCATCACGGGCCATCGTGGAAGCGATCCGAAGAGCGAAACATTTTTTACCAAGAAGAGCATTACCACCGTAGCCTGAACCGTAAGACCAGATCTCGCGGGTCTCAGGATAGTGAACGATATATTTAGTGTCTTTGTTACAAGGCCATTTCACATCTTTTTGTCCGTCAGCCAGTGGCATTCCAACAGAGTGAACACATTTAACAAACTTGCCGTTTTCACCCAAAAATTTAAGTGCACCTTCTCCCATGCGTGTCATGATCTTCATGTTGGCCACAACATAAGGAGAATCAGAAAGTTCAACACCGATTTGAGAAATTGCAGATCCTATTGGCCCCATGGAAAAGGGAATCACATACATCGTGCGGCCCTTCATGCATCCAGCAAAAAGTGGATTAAGGGTTTCACGCATTTGATCTGGATCCATCCAATTATTATTTGGGCCGGCATCTTTTTTTTCTTCAGAGCAGATGAATGTTCTGTCTTCCACACGGGCAACATCACTCGCGTCTGAAAGGGCCAGGTATGAATTAGGACGCTTCACTGGATTAAGCTTTGTGAGCATGCCTGAAGCAACCATTTGATCGCAGAGTTCGTTGTATTCGGCTTCAGAGCCATCGCACCAGAGAACTTGTTCTGGTTGGCAGAGATTTGCCATTTGATTAACCCATGAAAGAAGGATTTGGTTCTTAGTGTTTGGGGTACGTTGCGCCATAATAGCTCTCCTGAGATAAGCTCGTTTGGATTAAGATCTTATTAAATGGGTGATGGTTTATCAAAAGGGAGAAAGAATTGCTGCTACAAAGTGGGGCCAACGCTTGGCGCATAATTTAATATTTGTCATGCCAATAAAGACAGGCACTTTTTTAGTTCACTTTCTAATGTTGTTTATTAGTTAGGTGAGGTTTGCCCATCAATAGTCATAATTGGCCTATACTTGAGTTCATGAGAATCGACTTCCTTTCAATTCTTTTTATCTTCCATGCCGCCACCTCTCTGGCAGTTGAAACGATTGAATGTCACGCTCCTGGACAAGGATTTTTAGAAGAAAAACTAAAAGAATCTTTTCATGCCTACGAAGGTGAGAGTGAATTAAAAGAATGGATGATGCATCCAAAAAATAAAGAACTCAGGCAAGAACTGAAAGAAATTGATCGACGTACAAAATTTTCAACGAGATTAAAAAAAGACGAACTTCTCCTTGAATCGCGAGTCAAATTTGACCAGATCATTGACAATAATGAAAGACTAAGTGAGATCAATAATTTTCCAGTCCCAGGGAGTCAGTCTAAAATTCGCGGCTCTGAAGGTTCTCTCACTTTGGAAATGAATAATCTTTCCAAAGACGAATTGGATGTAATTCCTAAGGACATTTTGGATAAATTGGAGCCAAAAGTTAAAATAAATTATCTTTTTCCTTACGATAAATTTGAATACATTCTGACTTACGATGGTAAAGAGCTTCCCATGTTGAAAGCCCTGCAAAAAGTGCAACAGGATATGGAACATGAGTGTGAAGTGAGAAAAGTTGAAAATAAAGAATACCGCAACTGGTACGAAAAAAATAAAAATGGCAATGCTCCTGTTGGCGGTGGTGCTTCCCGCCAGTAAGGAATAATGTACTTCCTGATCTCAATTTATTACAATATTTCCCATGAACAAACCATTTACTCCTCCTGCTAATGTAAAAGAAGTCCTTGAACGTTTAAATGCCCCTAAAACGGCAGTGATAACGGGAGGGATGCCTTACGCTAACGGTCCTCTTCATCTCGGTCACCTCGCTGGGGCGATGGTTCCACCAGACATTATGGCCCGCTACATGAGAATGCTGATAGGCAAAGAAAATGTTTTATTTGTCAGCGGCAATGATGATCATGGTTCAACTTCTGAAGTGGCTGCCTTTAAGGCCAAAATGCCAGTTCGTGAATTTATTGATTCAATTCATAATAAACAAGTGGCCACTACCAAACGCTATGGCATTTCTTACGATATTTTTTCTGGCACTTCTCAGCCCGATTGTTACCCAACTCACAAAGAAGTTTGTCAGGATTTCATGGTTAAGTTGTGGAAAAATAAAATGCTGGAGAAAAAAATTACCAAGCAGTGGTTTGATCCAAAGATTAACCGATTTTTGCAAGATCGTAATGTGACCGGAAAGTGTCCGAATCCGAATTGCACTAACGAGCAGGCCTATTCTGATAATTGTGAAGTTTGTGGAACTGAGTACGATCCCTCTCAACTCATTAATCCGAAGTCCTCCCTTTCGGATGCAACTCCAGAACTAAGAGATACTGCTCATTTGTGGCTTGATATGACAAAGAAGCAGGATGAACTTCTCACCTGGATTAAGTCAAAACAAAATAAATGGCGCAAAGGTGTCTTCAATGAAGTGTTTGAAACTGTCCAGCCGGCATTTCAATTTTCAAACATTCATGAACCAAGGTTTAAAGAGTTTCGTGAAAGTCTTCCTAAACATAAGTCACGATATGCTCCTGGAAAAAAAGTGGTAGTGCAGTTTGAAAATCAAGCTGACTACGCTGCAGCTTCGATTGTATTTAAAACTCAGGCAATTGAAATTGAACCACTCACTGGATGGGCCCATCGCTCAATTACTCGTGATGTGACTTGGGGAATTCCTGTGCCGGAAGAAATTGATTCCGAGATGAAAGGTAAGACGCTTTACGTCTGGCCGGATTCATTGATTGCGCCTATCTCATTCACGAAAGTGGCGCTTAAGAAGCAAGGCAAGTCAGATAAGGAGTGGGAGCGTTTCTGGAAAGATCCTGAAGCCAAAATCTTCCAATTTCTTGGTCAGGATAACGTCTATTTTTACGTACTGATGCAAGGAGCGATGTGGCTTGGGGTGAATGATCAATACACTATGACTGATGTGTTCTCCGTTTTTCATTTGATGGTGAATGGTGAAAAAATGAGTAAGTCTCGTGGCAACTTTTACTCTGGTGATCAATTAACTGAAGAAATGGGTTATGACCCAGATCAAGTGAGATATTTTCTCTCAACTTTAGGTCTAGCCGATAAACAATCAAACTTTGATTTCGAAACTTTCAAGGAAAGAAATAAATTTCTCGCAGGCCCAATGAATGCCGCCATTGAAAAACCAATTTCAGCAGTTCACACCCGCTTTGACTCAAAAGTGCCCGAAGGTCAACTTCTTGAGAAGGCCGAAAAAGAAACCATGAAGATCGTTCAGATGTATGTGAAGAATATGGAGAAGGGTGACCACATCACACTTCTGGGCCAGATCGAAAACTACGCCAGATTGATCAATAGCTTCTTTGTTCAGTACAAGCCCCATGATGACCGGGCAGATTTAAAAGGACGTCAAGATGGGCTTTATAGCTCGTTTTACGTTTTGAAAAATCTCATGATTATGCTTCATCCCTTTGCACCACAAACAATGGAGCGCGTCCGTCAAAGTCTGAATTTACCTGAAACCATCTTTTCTTTAAAGGAACTCGGAACAGGAATTATCCCAGGGCATCTCATTGGTCACAAGCAGCAGTACTTTCCCGCAGTGGAAGGCTCAGAGGTTCAGGAATAACTCTCGCGCTGCCTTGAACGCTCTGAGTGCTTAATCTTTTGATAAAACAATGATGACCTAATTTAAGTAGTTACTCATAATGCCCTCGTCATGCAAGTTACATGGACAAGGTTTGCATTATGAGATTCATTGTATTTTTTTTCCTGTTCTATTCAACTCTAGGCCAGGCACGAATGCTCCAGATTATTCACACCAATGATCTCCATTCTTATTTTACAGGCAATCATAAAGAGGCCGGTGGTTATGCAAGAGTCCTGACTAAAATCAAACAACTAAGAGCAGAAGCCAAAAACCGTGGCATTGAAGTTTTACAAGTGGATGCGGGTGATTGGGGCGATGGAACATCTTTTTATCTGGCCGACAACGGTAGTGATTCTATCCGTGCCCTGGAATTACTCGGAATCGAAGTCACCACCATTGGAAATCATGATCATCAGTTGGGAGGAAAGTCCCTGGGTGAACAAATTCGCAGTGCTAATGTGAAGACTAAATTTACAGTAGCAAATCTTATTCATACTCCGGAAATGAATCTAGGTGATGTTTTACTTCCTTATGTTGATCTGGATCGAGGGAATATCCCTATTAGGATCATTGGCCTCACCACGCCCGAGCAAACTTTTCAATATTCAATCTTTCCCGGTCGAATTAGTGATCCTGTGCCACTTGGTGAAGTAGAAGCTAGAAGAGCTAAACTTGCCGGAAGAGAACTGGTCATAGCCCTTACACACTTGGGTATAAGTCAGGACGAAAAGTTAATACAAAATTCTACGGCAATAGATCTTGTTATTGGTGGACATACTCATACGAAACTTTCTGAAGCTAAATGGGTTAAAAATAAAAATGGTAAAGCGATACCAATTGTTCAGGCCTGGGCCCACGGTCTGGCCGTTGGTAGTCTTCTGCTGAATATTAAAGAAGGTGGTGGAGTTGAAATCATTGATTATAAACTCCATGAAATTGAAGCACCTCTGGCCCCGGATCCTGTGATGACTGAATTTGTGGCCCGGGCCCAGGATAAAAGAAATCTTAATTTTCAATTTAACTGGAATGAAATTATCGGTGAGACCAAGACTCCCATGACGGGTTATGTAGATGGCTCTCCAGTTTATAGGTCAAGTTGCTGGGGCTATCATCTGGCAACGGCAGCGAGAAAAGCTGCAGGGGCGAGTGTTGGAATTCATATTTCAAATTTTGAAGGAGTCTATCGACCACCGGGGCCTATTACTTATGCTGATCTTGCGGATAATTTTCCTCATATCAGAAAATTTGGCGATCAGGGGTGGGAGATTGTGACCGTTTTTTTGTCTGGTTACAAAGTTAAGGCCCTCATGTACTGGATCAGCCGGCAGGGATATGGCGTCACTTTTTCTGGTTTGGGCTATAAAAAAATTTCGGATAAAGGGACTTATCGAATTGCTTTTCCCGCAGAGCTCGCTCTGGGAATTAAAACCTCTTTTCCAGCTTATCGCCAATATCTGCAGGGTTTAAAATATAGTGGTAAATACTATTGGCCCGTCATGGTTGATTATCTCAAAGAGCATTCACCAATTCGTTGTAAATAAGCATAAAAAAAATCCTTAATTATGAACGTAAATCCAGGTATTAGCTGCACCATATTTAGTTACAGCAGCGTTAAATACTTTTGCATTCAAGGGATGAATTCTTATACAACCATGAGAAAGAGCAACTGTACCAAGTTTAGAAATGTTACCAGTTTTATCAGTTCCAGTTGTTCCATGAACTCCAAAACCACCACTGATGAATACTACGAAAGGCATATTTCCATAACCTTTGCCATCGATAGTGGAGATCCAGTCACCACCTGGGTATTTTGAAGAAGAATATTTAGAATAAGCACGTAGTGGAGTAGCTGGGTGACGGTCAAAGTTTGGAGTATTATGTCCGGCCATTCCGGTAGTGGCTCTCACTTCACCGTCCTTTAAACTTCCGCTCTTGTCGATTAGAATTTCACCGTTAATGCGAATGGTAGCGCGCTGACGAGCTTTATCAACTTCGATATAAACTGCGCATGTATCACGGTAGCAGTCTTCAACAGCATTAGTGACTTTGCTCTCGTTAACTATAATTCTTGAATCTGCGTTCAAAATTTCATTTTCCATCAACACTTCATTAATGTTTGAAGCTGAAGGATCTAATTCTTCAATCATGGCACTAGTGGCAGCTGAAGCTGTATTTGAGATGAGGGTAGTTGCTAATAAAGCCATTAAAAAATTGAATTTCACGTCATACCTCGTTTTATAATCTTTAATTCTTAATGAGGTCATAGTGACAGATTTTTTAAATGAGAGGTAAAATCCAGGGAGTTAAAGGAAAAAATTATGAGGTGTATAAAGATTAGACATCTCCTAAATCATTAGAAATTAGTGTAAAGCCTCCTTAGTTCTGATGGCCTGATGGCTTGGAGCTTTTAAATAAATACGTTAAGACAAATTTATCTGTTGATGAAATCAAAGTTTGCTTTCACGCGGAAAAAGAAAATTGTTCTTGTCGCAAACCCAAGCCCGGAATGATCATCGAGGCAGGGCAAGCCGCGGGTTGCAAGAGTATTCTCGTGGGAAATAATAATGACCACGCAAACTCCTCGGCCCGGCCAGATTATGTGTGTGAGAATTTAGCTCAGGCCAGTCAGTGGATCTTTAAATCTCTGGCTTAATTGAAGATTTCATTCAACACCAGCGCCAGTCTTTTACCCGCCACCAGCATTCGTGCATTAATTAGTTCTTTATTTCTCAGAACGTAACTTTCCTGAATAAAGATCGGAGCATCATAAGAGGGAGCAAAATCATAGATTTGTTTTCGGGCCGCCATATTTTCATCAAGGATCTGTGAGAAGGTAATTTCTTGAGTGTCATAAGGCGGATTGAAGGGACTTGTATTCTCTAAATCCGCTGCATACTGACGATAGTCAAGATTAGTTGTATTGATCATACCACTATCCCACAGCGCATGGAGGTTAGTGTTCTTGCCCCCAAAAACCACCTTAATCGAATTTCCACCATGATCATCAGGTCGTCCAACATGCAGGGGCTGATGGATGTCACCCATAAAGTGAACTAAAAACTTAATAGCATCTTGTTTTTTTATGTCAGTCTCAGAATTTGATTTTAAAATTTCCACCATATCAGTAATGGCGCTGATGACATTGCCTTCTTCTGAATGAGGAAGGTCTTCATAGTTTTGTCCATCTTCAAGATCAATAAAGTGCCATGGTTTACTCATTACCCACTCGGGTTGCGCTCTGACCGTATCCGGCCAATTGGCCACAGCTGCCAGATCTAGTCCGGGAATGAGTTCATTAATTGATTTTTGAGCGTTCGCAGTGAGTCTGCTTTGAGCAATCTCGGCCACGATCATATGACCCTTTGATCCCCAGGCCCATAATTGAGTAGTGAGAAGTAAGGGGCAAAGGAAATATAAAATCCGTTTCATAGTTTTGCCTTTTATTTAGGGTAAGGACTCCTTGGTGGCCCGTCAAAGAAATGTGAAGCGCAGTAAGAGTATGTTAGGGCCTGATGCGAACATATTTTTCGCGATCATCACTTATCCCACCGAATAAATTTATGGCCGTGCCATTGCAGAAACTCTTCCGGATTACTTATAAAGGAGTGATGTTTTATGGTGCTGAACCAACAACTCAATTACCGCCGACTTATTCTTTCAGCGGTTCAGGACCTGCTAATTTGACCATTCCTATAGCTTGTATTGTGATTCAGTCACCGCGATCAATTCCTGGAGGCACAAGTGGTGGAACTGGCGGAACAGGTGGGTGTACTCCCATCTGTGGTAATCGTAATTAAACTAAAAAATATTGCCCAAAAAATGTGACTTTTTTGGGCAATATAGATTTTTACTCAATACTTGCTCGCATGCTATAAATCAAAGTTCTCAGTTCTGCACGAACGTACTTTAAATCAGAAGTACGAGAGTTGCGGAATTTGAAGGCCATTTTTTCCCAGGCATCAATCTCATTCTTAAATTCAATACCTAATTCTGTGCCTCTACTGAAACGAACTTTTTCCACGTCTACATGTGCAAGCAAGAATAAATCACTTCCAAGATTGTCTTTCATAAACAGTCCTTTTTTAGTGAGTACAGAAATTTTTTTGAGGAAACAAAAATCAGAGTCGAGTTTCGTAAGTTTATTATCGCATTTTTTCGCGGTGCTTAAAAGGGGGAAGTTAACTCCTTGTAAATAGGAGTCTTAACTACTTTAGTGGATGAATTGTTAGAATATTCCCAAGATTACGGCAATCTTCGGCTTGTTCCGCAATATCCTGTGAGGGAATGGCAAAAGCACTCGATCCGCCACCATCTAAATTCAAAGCTATTGACTGACTAACTCCACAGGCTTCGGTTTTAAGCATATGAGCGTACTCAAATAATGTGGCACCAGTTTCATTAGTTTCTCCCCGGGCATCAATAGTAACTAAAATAATTTCATTAGAGTCCAGCGCTTTACCGATCGAAGTGCGGGCACGACGAGAATTAAGAACTGAATCATCTATCAGTAGCTCTCCACCATTTAGAAGCTGGGGATAGGCTTCAATGGCAAATTGAAATTGAGCTGCCTGGGCTTGAGTGAAAATGGTACCATGTTGAGTGACAAATTCTTTCTTGGGAACAAGATTCACTGCTTTATCTGAAATTGTAAAAACGCCGGCCGAGACTTTATTTAGATTTTCTAAATTTCCGGACCACAATTTATTTTCATCCAAAGCAAGACCCAGAATGCCCCCATTAGGCATGACAAAAAAACTTGCATTGATGGCAGCGAGGGCATTTAAGTTTTGGTCTTTGATTAATTGAGTAATATAACGATCTCTTCCCGGTGTGCAACTGAGGCTTTGGGGGGCCGTGTGCAGAAGAAGCTTATTTAGTGATAGATTGATTTTAAAGGCACGGACTGTGGCATTACGGTTGCGCTCTGTGCTCCAGCGTCTCAGATCTTTATCATAAGCCGTGAAGGCGAGATCATACTTGGCCCAATAAAGACCTTTAGCCACTGATTTCCATTCAATCAGGCTACGGGGAGAACAGTCGAAGCCTAAAGCCTCGAAACTTAGACCAATAAGAATTAAGAAAAGAAATTTCATGTAAGGATCCTATAAATTTGAGCTACGTCTGTAAATAGTCACAGCACATTTACTTTTAAATAGGATCACAAGTCTTAAAGAGATTTTAGTTTGCTTCGAGTGGACAAGTTATGATCTGGATCAGGTTTTTTAAGCAGCTTTGTTTTTTTTCTTTTCTCTTAAGCCTCTACGGATGTTTTTAACAAGTCCTCCATACTTCTTGATGGCATCCAAAAGATCAGCATTGCTCAACCCAAGAATAATGGCCCACTTCTGTAAGCTCTGTTGGTCATGCTGGTCAACATCGGCTTCAGTTGAGCCAGCTCTGGCATGTTGAAAATTTACGTCTGGTTTAATCTTCATGCCTTTATACTAAAGGGCTTTATACAGGGACAAAAATTCAATAACTTATAGGCATTAGGAGAACTGTTTATGCCAATTAAAATTGTCTTTGATTCATAAACATTTAAGGAGAGTGAGGAACGTAGACGATGTCATCAATTCTATATCCAAGAGAATTTACTTCTTTGATCATGTCTTTGATTTTTTCTTTTGAAACTTGTTTCTCACGAGTCATGATCCAAAGATACTTTTGATTTGGAACTCCAATAGCGGTCCATTCGTAATCTTGTCCAAGAGCAATGATGAGATAATCAAATTTTAAAGGCCAAAACGGTGAAACCTTCCAGTGAGCATTTGTCTTAGTATTGTAAATCCAGCCTTTTTGTGGAATTTTTTTAACTTTTCCATCCAGGCTTCCTTGATTGTAGCGAAAATCAATATCAATACGCTCATCTTTAGCATTCCAGGTATAAGTCTCAACAGCATTATGAACATCTTTTTCCAGGAACGAGAAACGACCTGCCTGCACATTCCAAGCTCCCATAAATTTATTACGGTCGACATGGTTAACTGTTCTTTCATATTTAGCGCTACAAGCAGAAATCATAAATAAACTCATACTCAAAATTAGTTTTTTCATAAATCAATCATATCCATGAGCGCTTGTCTTTGAATGCTTTATTTATAGTTGTTGAGGTGTTGTCCAAACAGGACCTTGCGGAGTTGAGCGATCACTTAAATCAAGCTTAAGTATTTTAGTTTTTTGGTAACGATCTATTTCTGGATCAAAATCAGTATATTCACCTGACTTAACACTTTCATAAGTGCGCAGAAGCCAACTATGCATGAGCTCTGGATCCCATGCTACCAGATGAAAGAAGGGCGTCCTGTTTGACCATTTAGCATTAACCTTCATTAAGACTTTGAAGATGGAAACTTTATTGCCTGTCATGGGACCGCCCACCAGATTAAGCGGAACATCTATTGTTTGTTTCCACTGCTCAGTGAATGATTCCATTAAGCCAGCAACACGCATAAAACTCACAACAAAAGCAGAACATCCTGAGCCTTCACCCCTTAGAGGATCAGCTTGAAGTCCAGAATACATTTTAGCGTAGCCTTTAGCCTCATATTCATTCACATATTCAACCATTCGTTGGCAAGCTTCAGGACTGATTTTTAAAACCAATTTCGAAAGGCGGGAGTTGCCATAATAATCATTGATGTCATTAAGAAGAGTCTCTTCTTTTTCAAGTTTTCCACGATAGGTGTGAAACATCACGCCAAGCCCGTATTTCTTTTTAAAGAGAAGTGTTCTTTCTTCATCATTTCCATCAGAAGTCATGCCACGATAAAGTTTTATGCCCGTTGAGGAACAATTGATTTCTGCATAAGTGTGGCTGATGGTGTGATTCGTTGATCGGCCTTGAGAGGGGGCCAACTGGTTTTTAATTGTAGTGGTGGTCATGCTCCATGGAGTACTCCAGTTAATTCCATAAGGAGATTTGATAAAAAAGAGGGAGATTGAATCGGCCAATGCATTTAAAGTGAATGTAAGTGTAAAGAGCAGGAAAACGATCTTAATCATGAATCATCCATGGAGTAAATTATTACAAGTAAACGCTAAGATGAGAGGAAGTAATGCACAAGTCTAATGATGTCAATTCTTAGTCAATTTGAGATGCATTTTCAATAAAAATAAGTAAAATTTCACTATGAAGCTTGAACTGCACATCGAAGATACTCTTATTGGCATTGGTAGGGAGACCGTAAGAGGCGCCTTACTGGTAGTTGAGTATGAGGGGTTCCTGGAAGATGGGACCAAATTTGATTCTTCAAAGGACAGAGGTAAGCCCTTTCAGTTTGTGTTTGGAACAGGAAGAGTCATCAAGGGATGGGATCACGGTCTGATTGGAATGAAGATTGGCGGTCAACGTAAACTTTTTGTCCCTTCTCATCTGGCCTATGGTGAAAGACAGATTGGAGAAATTATCAAACCTCATTCAAATTTAATTTTTAAGGTTGAACTCTTAGAAGTACTTACCAGAAGCTAAACAGAGAGGGTCTCAAAACCGACCCTCTCCGATCAATTAGAAACTGCCCTAAATTATTGGTGCTGGGATCTCAAATTCCCCTTTGAATTCTGTGACTTAGTTAAGTTGAAAATCGCTAGCCCTAAAAAATCTCTCATAAAATGTTAAGAACCTTGTTTTATCGCTCTTAAGAAAAGTTTGATTCC
>CAMASK010000059.1 GCA_945860895.1 Bacteriovorax stolpii | reverse complement strand
CTTTCAATGGTGTTGATATAGCTTCTTCATTAATTGAATCAAACTCTTCTTGAGGGACATAAAACAAAATTCTTAACATTTTATGAGGGAAATTTTAGCATTAAAAACAAGGCTAGCGTTTTTAAATTTAACTAAGTAACAGAATTCACGGGGGGATTTGAGATCCCAGCACCATTAATTTAGGGCAGTTTTTGTAAGTTTTACACCCTCATGTCGAAATCTTACAATGCAATGCATTGCTGACGTAGAATTTCCTCAAAATCGTATGTCGTGTTCTTTTCGAGGAGGAACTTTATGAAAACTAAAAATCTATTAGTACTGACGATGACACTCAGTATGGTTAATGCCTACGCTCAGCAACAAGAGCAGGTTTTGAACTCTGAACCTATCGATGTTGATGGCTATCTCCATGAGAAGCAAGTCACTGATAGTGATCTTGAAAACCTTAAAAGTATTCATCAAAAATACAAAAACGATAATCAGCTTTATAAAGAGAAAACTAAAGTAATTAATAAAGTCACTAATGAAGCTGAAAAGATCGGAGACAACGCTGAAGAAAATATTATGTCTGCCATTGAGATGAAAAAGGCAGAGAAATCGGCGCAAGCGAAAATACAAAAAGCTGAAGCGAAGCTAAAATGTTTAATGGAAGACATTCAATCTCCTGAATGTGATGCCATTAGAAAAAATAAAGATATTGAACAAGATCAAGTTGTTCACCAAGATGTCCAAGTTCAGCAAGCAGCTCCGGTTGCAACTTCTGTTGCAGGGGCCCCATCAGCTTTAACTGGTGCAGCTTTTGAAGAAATTAAATTTTTAGCATATGCCGGTGGAACACAATACAATGGTAAAGTGGAGCAGCTAGAATCAGAGATGGCTGCAGGCTTAAGACTTGAATCAAATATTTCTACTCGTTTCTCAATGGGTGTTGGTCTTAACTATGGCCAGATGAAGACCAATGATTTTGCCAGTAACTTTGGTGGCATTCAAATGGGTTTCACTCCTGGACGTGAAATTCAATTTAAATCTATGGGAATTGATCTTTATGGTAAGTTCTTTATCACAAAGGGTGAGCGTTTTCGTCCTTACTTTGGAGCCGCTCTTGGTTACCAGCGTGCCAACTTGAAATATACAAATAATGACACTTATTCAAATCCATATCAGCCAACTGGTCTTTATGGTAACGAAAACTATGCAACTAGTTTTGCAACTGGAACATTACTTGCTGGTACTGAAGTGATGATTACTAAAGGCTTCGGTATAAATATTGAAGCTGCTGTATCGAGTGCTTTGGGCAGTGCCATGAGTTCACAGAGTTCAAAAAGTGTGACTAATGGCCCGGACCAGATGCGTCTTCGTCAACTAGGTGAAGAAATTATTAATGCAAACGCTATGTCAATTTTTGCCGGTGCAGTGTTTATATTTTAAACCCCTGCGATCATTGATTGATTACTCGAAAAAAACCTCGGCTTGCCGGGGTTTTTTTATTTGGTTAATGTTCCTTCATGAGCAGGATTTTTTTATCTCTCATTTTATGTTTTTGTTTTATGGCCAGAGAAGCTGATGCCATGGAAAAAATCAATTCTCCTCAAAAAGTGATTCAACTCTCACCTGAAGAAATGAGTAAACTCATTAAAGCGCCAGGTATAAAAGTAAAGCGCTATCTTTTAACTCAAGCAGAAAGCGAAAATCTTGAAGCTACTGCAAAAAAGAAAATTAAAAAAGAAAATGAGGAAGAAGACGAAGATTATAAAAAAGTTTCAAGAGGAGGAGCTAGTTTCGGTTTGGGAATGGTGGTATTTAGTGGGGGAGAGGGAGCTATTGTAACATTTGCCATCATCGGCGTAATCCTGGTCATTGCCTGGATAGTCGCTTTCCCTGTCATGATCTTTGAAGCTCTGGCCAACAGAGAAGATTATAATACATTTCAGTTTTTGAGCTTAAATTATTCCAGATTCTCTCTCTCTGGGCTTCATAGAGAAGCCCAACTTGAAGGGCTGCGCTATTCAGTCTTTTTAACGGCAGAAGAAAGTCTCGATGGGCGAAATTATGGCGTGGCCTTGGAGGCCGGACATTATGACTATTATACTCATGGAGAGTACTGGATGGCGGGACCAAGTTTTATGTATGGCTGGGGCATTGGCAAACGCAATGCTTTTTGGAAACTAGACTTACTCGCTGGTTCAACTTTTGATTCTCAATTTGGCATTTTTTCTAAGGCAGATGGTTCAATAAATTTTGAAGTTTCACCCGATCTAAGTTTAGGTGCAGGCATTGGTGCCGTGTATGTCGACGTTAAAGGTTACTCCACTCAACTGAGCAGTTCTCATAATTTGGGCTTTCTCTATGGTCTTAGTTTAAACTACCATTTCTAATGGCCGACAAAATCGCTTTTGGCTTCATGACTGAAGCTCATTGATTTATAATTATTGGGTATTCATAAGACAATCAATGCTTAATCAAAGGACCTATATGAAACCAGTCTATCTTGTTGATGGAAAACGTACTCCTAATGTCAAGGCCGGTGCAGAACTAAAAGAAATAGCTGCTCCTTATTTGGGACACTATTTAATTCGCCACTTGGTAGATAAATATGGAATTGCTTCTGATCAAGTAGATGAGGTTATTGTTGGTAATACTGGCACTCCTGCAAAATACCCGAACGTCGGGAGGATCATTGCACTTGAAGCTGGTCTTCATAAAAAAACTTCTGGCTATTCCGTACATCGTAACTGTGCTTCGGGAATGGAAGCTCTTTCTCAAGCCTATGATAAGATTGCCTCTGGTCGCTCGAATTTAATTTTTGCCGGTGGCGTTGAGAACATGACTCAGATGCCGCTGATGTTTAATAAAGATATGACAGAGTTTTTCATTGAAATGATGAAAGCCAAATCACCAGCTGCTAAGTTAAAAATACTCTCAAGCTTTCGTCCTCACTTTCTTGCTCCTATTATCGCTATTGAGCAGGGTTTAACGGATCCTTTCTGTGGAAAGAACATGGGTGCGACTGCCGAAACCTTGGCCCGTGAATTTGGCATTTCTCGTCGCGAGCAAGATGAGTTCGCCAATCGCTCCCATCATCTGGCCGCTGCAGCAACTAAAGAGGGAAAATTTCGTGACGAAATTCTTCCCATCACAGCAGGGTCCAAACTCGATAAGATGATTGCTGATGATATTGGGTTTCGTGATAACTCAACTGTTGAAGGACTTGGAAAACTGAAACCTTATTTTGAAAAAGAAACGGGAACTGTGACGGTTGGAAATGCTTGTCCGTTAACTGATGGTGGTTCCATGTGGATGCTCGCTTCAGAGGAAGCTGTTAAGAAATACAATTTGGATCCAATGGCAAAAATGGTGGATTACCATTTTCATGGTCTTGAGCCTGAGAGAATGGGTCTTGGGCCTGTAATGGCCATCCATGGAGTCCTAAAGCGCACTGGCATGAAATTAGATCAGATTGATTTATTTGAACTGAATGAAGCTTTTGCTGCCCAGGTTCTTTCATGCATAAAAGTTATGAAAGATAAAAATCTTTCTGCTAAGTGGGGTATTAACGAAACTATTGGAGAAATTTCCATGGATAAATTGAACGTCAATGGTGGTGGCATTGCTCTTGGACATCCGGTTGGTTCAACTGGTTCACGACTAGTAGTGACACTTGCTCATGAACTTAAGCGCCGTAAACAGAAATATGGTCTGGCTTCACTATGCATTGGTGGCGGTCAAGGTGGCGCAGTCATTATTGAAAACTTGAAGATGTAATCGGAGATTATCATGAGCTACCAACATATTTCTTATGAAATAAAAAATGAAATTATCTGGATCGGTTTGGGTTTTAATGAAAAAAAATCCATGACCACTCTCACACGTGATTCTTTAGGAGAGTTAACTCAGGCCATAGCTGTGGCCTCTGAGGTGGATAAGAAAAAAGGTGCTAAAGGCCTTTGCTTTTTTTCTCACAAACCTAGTGTCTTTCTGGCCGGAATGGATATTTCAGTTATTAATGATCTTAAAAATGAAGCGGACGCTCTTCGCAATTTAGAAGAGGCCCATCAATTATTTAATGCCGTGGAAGACCTCAAGATGCCAACGGCTTCTTTAGTGGATGGAGTTTGTCTAGGTGGCGGTCTTGAATTGTCTCTTTGTTGTAAAAAGATTTTTGTTTCTGACAATTCAAAAACAGCTTTAGGACTTCCTGAAGTTATGCTTGGAGTTCTACCAGGCTTTGGAGGGACATATCGTTTGCCAAAACGAGTCGGTCTTCCAGCAGCCTTAGACATGATTCTTACTGGAAAACAAATTAAAGGTAAGGCTGCCTATAAAATGGGATTAGCTGACGCCATTCTGCCGATTGAGAGAATGAAAGAGCTTGCTCCCGAATATTTAAATAAACCAAAGAAGAAAAAATCTTTAAAAGAAGAGCTTGAAAAAGCTGCCATGGATAATTTTCTCACCCGAAAAATTATTTTCCAGAAGGCTCGTGAGCAGGTGATGAAAACCACTAAAGGTTTTTATCCGGCCCCCCTTAAAATTCTTGAAGTTCTTGAGGGTGGAGCCGGTAAAAGTCGCTCAGACTATCTGGCCATGGAAGCTCAAGCCTTTGCAGAACTTTCTCAAAGTGTGCAGTCTAAAAATCTTCAACACATTTTCTTTCTAACTGATAATTCAAAAAAACTCGACAACAAAGATCAGCTTCCCTCAATTAAACGAGGTGCAGTTATTGGGGCCGGTGTAATGGGTGGTGGAATTGCCTGGTTATTTGCTCATAATAATCAATCTCCACTCATGAAGGATATTTCTACCGCGGCACTGGAGTTAGGTCTTAAACAAGCCTCGCAAAATTTTTCAGGAGCCTTAAAACGTCGTCGCATGACCGAGGATGAATTTAATCGTAAGATGCGCTCTATTGAGCCGACTTTAAGTCTAGAAGGTATGAAAAGTGCTGATCTCGTTATTGAAGCGGTGGTTGAAAATATGGATCTTAAAAAGAAAGTTTTTGCGGAACTTGAAAGCTATGTTCGTCCAGAGACGCTTTTGACATCAAATACATCTTCTTTGTCAGTGCAGGAAATGAGTAAAGCACTTAAACATCCTGAGCGTTTTGCAGGACTTCATTTTTTCAATCCAGTTAATAAAATGCCACTGGTTGAAATTATCACTCATGACAAGGTTGATCCTAAAACCATCCAGACACTAATTAAATGGACTTTGGATGTAAAGAAAACTCCTATCGTCGTTAAAGATGGTCCAGGTTTTTTAGTGAACCGTATTCTTGCACCTTATTTAAATGAAGCAGCTTTTTTACTGGAAGAAGGCGTGACAGTAGAGGCTTTAGATGAAGCTGCTCTTAATTTCGGCATGCCAATGGGCCCCTGTCGATTAATGGATGAGATTGGTCTTGATGTGTGCGTAAAAGTTGGAAAGATTATGCATGAAGGATTAGGGGAAAGAGCAAATCCAAGTTCACTTTCAACTAAACTTTACGAGGAAAAACTTTTAGGTAGGAAAAATAACAAGGGCTTTTACATCTATGATGAAAAAGGAAAATCTACTGGAAAAAATCCTGATCTTTCTAAACTGCTTGGGACTAAGAAAAAGCATATGGATGAAATGATGATTCAAATGCGGTTATTCTTACCAATGGTCAATGAAGCTGCCTATATTCTTGCTGATAAAATTTGTGATAAGGCAGCGACTGTTGATGTTGGCATGATTTATGGCACAGGATTTCCCCCGTTTAAGGGTGGTCTTCTCCGCTGGGCCGATACAGAAGGTCTGGAACAAATCGTAGAGCGCTTAAACAATTTTGCCAAAGAAGTAAGCGAAGACCGTTATCACGTGGCCCCAATGTTATCTTTGATGGTCAATGATAAGAGAAAATTTTATGATTTGTAGATCATGAGAACATGGCCTTTTTTTAGTTATTTTTTTAAGTACATTTTTTATGCGAAGACTCGCCAACGTTTGCTTTTCATAGCAGTCGTTGGTCTGTTTATTTCTGCTTTTTCTTTGATGGTGATTCAAGGAATCATGGGAGGTCTTCAGCGCGGTCTTATCAATCGCTCAAAAAATATCCATGGACACTACTTGATCCAGTTTGATTCCATCGCAAATGAATCTGTGGAAGAAATTCGTGAGATTTTAAAAAAAGAAGGTGTTTCTTTTTATTCTGAGCTTGAGGCAGAAGTGATGCTCAAATACAAAAGTTACGTTGCGCCTGCAAAAATACATGGGCTCATACTTAGTGATGAGCGTCCTGGATTTTTAGCCGACAAGGATTTCTCTGGAATAGTGATGGGTAGTGAGCTTTCCAGTAAGCTGCGCCTGCAATTCATGGATGATCTTCAAATTATTGCTCCGGGAGTTACTGACTCGCTACTTGGAGAAGTTCCTCGCTTCATCTCGGAATCAATTTCTGATTATCTCTATACTGAATTGCCTGAAGTGGATGAATTTGAAGCTTGGTCTCGGATTGAAATTGTTCAAAATCTGCTACGAGAAAGGGGTATTAACCAAATTAGAATTTTTGATGATTTGAATGACCAAATGATCACTAAGCTCAGAAATGTAAAAACTGAAACACCTTTTCAGCTGAGAAGTTGGGAAGAGATGAATGGTGCTTTGGTATGGTCTCTAAATTTGGAGACAAAAGTTATGCTCTTCTTATTCATCAGTATGAGCTTGCTCGTTGCCATTGCCATAACTTCTGGTTTATTAATTTTTTACTCAAAAATTCGACGAGATCTAATGAGTTTTTGGATTCTGGGAATGCCTCAACAAAAATTAGTGCAGTTGTGTTTTCGCTTCATTTTAATCCTCTCGGGAATCATTTGCATCATGGGAACCGTGGCAGGTTTTATCACCCTGAAAATACTTGAGACTTATGGTCACGATATCGTTCCGGATATTTTTGTAGAAAGACGCTTTCCGATTGATTTAAATTTCAGTCACATATGTCTCAGTTTGCTCATCCCTTTCGGTATTTCTGTGGTTTTCAGCTATTTATCTTTCCTTAACTTCAGAAAGGAAAATCAATCATTTGTTTCCATAGTAAGAAGTGTTGGTTGAAAACAGGATTCGGGTTAAAATATCCAAGTAGATTCAGGATGAATCTTTTTAACTTAGAGGATCTTTCATGTCCCATCTTTCTCCACCAAAATTTTTCCCCTTAGCTTGTTTGAATGAATCATCTGTGAATCAAACTCTGTCTGAAGAAATTTCATTATGTGAAAATGGTAATATGATTTTTCATTGGGCTGATTTTTGCGAAACTTGTGATGTTGTCAAAAACAGATTAGAAAATGATTCTGAAATGATGAAGGATTTTAGGGGCAGAGAAGTTACATTAAATCGTCTTTCTGACATTCCAGTTTGGATCAGGACCCAAAAGAAAGTCCATCAAACTACAATGTTTGATTTGTACGAATTATACATCTTTGATCGGACTCAGTTGACAATTGGAATTGATCCTTTTGGACCTGTTGAAATCTCTTTAATCTCTAGTACCGGCCCTTTCCGTTCTATTGCGGTTGCTGAATGTTTTAATAAATCGACATATAAAGATTTCGTCATGCTTTACCTGCTCAAGGATATGCTACCAAAGCGTGACTACCGTCTTCGCTTGAAGGCGAAAGTATTGTTGGAGTACGGACCAGATTTTTCTAAGGCAAGTTTAATTGACATTGAACAGCTTACGATGAGTGGTCTCCTGTTATCTGTTGATTCTGATTTTTTTATACATCAAATGCAAAAAATGACCTCACTTAGAATGTTAATAGACACTCAGTGTCTGAAAGAAGCTTGCACGAAAGAGTTAAATGAAATTAAAAGCCATCTCTCTAAGTTTGCTTTTAATCTGATGTATTCCTCTAAGAAGGAAGATGCAATCTCATTCGATTTTTCTTCTGTTAATGCTCATTCTAGTTTTGATTTTATACAGAATAAAAAGATTTATCTTTTTGTTGCCTATGACAAATTACAGGCATTTGATAAGGATAAGGTTAATTCGATCGTTAAATTTGTCGCTCATACTAAAGCTCTTATTAGTGATCACTACAAATTAAACTTCATGAAAAAATCAGCTTAAAATGGCAAAGTTGATCAAATTGCTAAGAATGACTTTTTGTTGTTAATCCATAACCGTGTGTTAGAATTTTTTTAATACTTAGGTAAAGCAATTTCAAAAGTAGTCATGAGGATAATTAAGCTTGCTACGGGTTTTTTGTACTATCAAAAAATCTTTCATCAGCTCCACAAAAATCAATGTAAGATAGTGCTCTGGCAATTTATGCCAGATAGTGGTAAACGCGAAATTTCAAATACCCATATCGATTCCTATAATTTGGATTCTGGTAAGATTTGTTTAAAAATAAATTCTGAAACAAATATAGTTCATCACTTACCAATTTATTTTTATGCCGAAGACGGACAGATTATCTTTAAAACTAATATTGAAAGCCTTCAGGATAGGACCTTAAGCCTAAAGGTGCCTGAAGAATTAAAATTACTAGAAGATCCGGAAATAAACTATGTGCGAGGAGCAGTTGGCCAGGGGGGTTCTGATGTATGGAAAGTTAAAAGTTTAAATCCTGGTACCAATATTATTCCATCCAACGTGATGAGGGTTAAGTCAATGGCCCAACGATCTTCGCGAGATCAGGACCTATTGAATAATGAATTTGAACCTGTGAATAGTGATGAAGAAGATAAATTATTTGCTGGTAAAAGAGAAAGTCCTAGGGCCAGGCCCAGGTTAGAGAAATACGTTAAAATTGCAAGGATTGTAGGACAAGGACCAAAAAGATATAAGCTCTTTGATCTATCCCGCGGTGGTATGGGTTTTTTAGTGCTTGAGTTGGAAGAATTTCAAAAAGGAGATGACATTCAAGTTATAGGCTTTAATGATTTTGATCTAGATGACCCTTTTCTAGGAAAAGTAATGTCCATCCGTCCAATAGATGAACAAGAGCTTCAATTTAAAGTTGGTGTTAAGTTTACAGAGGGACAGGATTAAAATTCATACTCGTAAGAAAAAAAGTTATCATTCTCAGCATCTGACTTCTTGATGACTTTCCTTTGCTTCTTAAGTGAATTTTCTATTTCTTTTAATTCTTTCGATAATTTCTTTGGGTCAACATATTCGGAGTCTTTTCCTTTACTGCAAATCAATGTTTGACGATGCATGAAGATCAACTGGCCCAGGGCCTCATCTTTTGCTCTGACAGTTCTTCCTCGGTAAAGATCCAGATGGCTTCCAATATCTTTTAAATGTTCTGGATAGATTATGAACATCTCTTTAATCTTAGCACAGGCACTCACTACGTCTTCTATCACAAGATCTTTTCGAGAACTTTCAACTTTCTCAATCAGAATTTCTACTCTCTCTAGCATTTCTTGCTTAACTTGCTTGGCCTTTAAAGTTTGCGAAAAAGCTAACTGACTCATTAGAATTGAGGTGAGTAACAACATAAACTTCATATAAACTCCCTTTTAGTCGACAGCTGTCGTAACTTTAGACGGCCTAAGCTATCCAATGTCCGTTAAACGTCATATTTTCAAGTTTATTTAATCAAAGCCCATGCCAAGTTGATCTTGGATCAATCCAATTTGCACTCGTAGGTCAATAAGTTGTTGATCCCAGTAATTTGAAGTTGGGAATTGGGGAAACATTTGTTTAAAAGAATGATCTTCCCATCGTTTAGCTATCCAGGCATTAAAGTGAACCATTCGCATTGTTCTTAGGGGTTCAGTTAAATTCATTTTCAGATAATCTTTGCGTGTGATCTCTTTGTAGGCATCAATAAAGCGATCCCGATCTTTTAATCCGTCCTCATCTTGTCCTGGAAACAATAGCCAAAGATCTTGCTCAACAGGCCCTGTCAGACAATCATCAAAATCAACTGCTTTAGGTCCGGCACTAGTCCAAACAATATTTCCCCGATGAAAATCTCCATGAATTCTCTGAAGGCTTAGGTGTTGGAATATTGGATTTAATAAAACTTCTAATTGTTCCAATAATTTTAAATAATGGCTGAAGCTTGCCAGTTCTACAGGTTTAATTCTTTCTAGCTCTGTTCGACTGGCACAGACAAAGGAAGCCGGGGTAAGTGAATGGCGATGAGAGAAAGTTCCCATAGAACCAATATTATGAATTCGCCCAATGAGTCGTCCGACCTGATCTATTTCATCTTTGATCAATTCGTCTTTTAAGCGCCCTTGAACTTTAGGGAAGAGTGCAAACCAAAGATTTGTTTCAGGGTGTAGATGGAGGGTCGAGCCTTTGAATTCTAATGGTGCCACTACTGGAACTTCAAACTCAAGTAAAGTCGCAAGGAATTTATGCTCTTCTAAAATCTGGTCTTCAGACCATCGTCCTGGACGATAAAACTTCACGATCACATTTGAGGAAGCAAACCCTTGTCCAAAATCCAGTTTGTTTGCGAGTTCAACATCATAGACACGATTTTCAAGAGAATTTAAGGCCATGATTCTGCCTGAAAGTCTTTGTCCCAAGCCTTCTACAGCACCTAAAACATGATCAGGTGAAAGGAGGTGGAAGTGTTGGGTTTCTTTACCCCAAAGACTAGTAGAATCGTTCATAATGCCTCAAATTTGTGCACAAATGGCTATCTAGAATGAAATCAGCTCTTTTTATAAGTATGACCCTAGACATTAGAGTTTTAGCTCTTCTAGAAAGATTTGTCCTCTTCTAAATTTTGACTACTCTGTTTATCCTCCCAAAAAAATAAACAATATGGTAAATTGAAAGGATGAAAATATTCATCTTCTTGAGTCTTTTTAGCCTTGTACTTTTGCCAGTCTATGCACTTGATTTCTGCCAGGGCCCTGGTAATTCATTTGGCGATGTGGAGCAGCTTGCTGGGAGCGTACTTGATATTACGGGCTCGATGGAGGAGACCCAAAAAGTATTGGGAGTTACGATAACAAAATTTTATAAAAATCAGGGAACTGGCAAAGTTTCAGTGGTGACCGATGCTTCCGGAAATATTTCAGCAATTAGGGTTGATTTTAGTGTGAAAGGGCAGAAATCCCAAAGCATGATTAGAACTTTTGATGAATTAAAAGATGGTGAAAAACTTGAATACATTCAGGGCGATGAAAAAAAGCCTGCTCTAGTGGTTAAAAAGACAACTGGTGCATCTATTTATGCTTCAACTGGTGGGCAATTTACATTTTCTGTTTTAACTGAAAAGCCTAATACATACCAACACCACAATATTTATCTGCGAAAAGAAAATAAGAAATGGGTCGTAAAAAATGCTTCAGGGTATGTGATAAATTCTGTTGATCTCACACCCAATGTTGAAGACTGGAGTTGGGATGGAACTTTTAGTGATGCGATCTTTGAGTAGTAAGAACACGCCCAGATTTTGAAATTTACTTTACTCTTTTTTTCTCATCCCTTCCATGCCGGTAAGAATGTTTTTTGCCCATGATGAATTAGCACTGGCGGCCATTATAATGACTAACTTAAGAACAATTAGATTCATGTAATTTCCCACATTAATAGTCCAAAATTATTCTTAATTATCGGCAATTTTATGAATAGATTGCTCTTGTGTGTCGCTATTACAGGGGATGTTAAAAATCTAACAGGCTTTTTCATTTTCCATAGCCTAGCTCGTCGGTTATTGATTTTTTGGATGGAAGTGTGCCGTCATCCTTTTGTTTATTTTTTAATCTAACATCATCCTTGAGGAGTCAAAACGTTAACAATGCTGAGGTAAAAGATGGAACTTATTTATGCTAATGCTGCTTGCTCTTTAGCAGTACATATTATGCTTGAAGAACTCGGTCTTGATTATGAAGCCCTACGGGTAGATCTGAAAGATAAAAAAGTTTTAGAAAGTTATAATTCCTTGGGCTATGTTCCGGTGCTGGTCTTGGATAATGGTGAGGTTATGCTGGAAGCGATCAGTATCCTGCAATATTTATCCTTGGTAAATAATTCTGCTTTTATGCCCAAGGATAGTTTTGAAAGAGCTAAATGCATTGAATGGCTCACTTTTATCAGTACAGAACTTCATAAGTTGGCAGCTCCTTTATTTCATCGCAGTGATTTGAAAGATAATTTTATTCATTTTACCTTGGATAAGATTGAAAAGCGCTTGCAGGTGATTGAAGATCGACTATTGGAAAATGCCTTTTTGATGGGCAATCTTCCATCAGTTGCGGACATGTACGCAATAGCGATTCTGCGCGTCCTTGAACATGTCGGTATTCCATTGGACCATTTAGAGGCAATTAAAAACTATAAGAAAAACCTCGAAGAAAGTCCGATAATCAAGAAAGTTTTAAAAGTCGAAGCTAATGCTGCGATGGAAACAAAGCTTCGAGAAGGGATTTCAAGGCGAAGACAGAATTATTCTCAGGAGAAAAGACATTAATGCCTCTCGTGATTTGACTGATTTGGTCAGATAGCATCCTGTTTTGAACTTCGAGGACTATAAACTTATCTACTAATTATTAATCCTACTTTCAAAGGCAGTCGTGTAGAATATAAGACAAGGCTTATTTGATTAAAGGATAGAA
Source organism: Bacteriovorax stolpii (assembly GCA_945860895.1). Classification (GTDB taxonomy): domain Bacteria; phylum Bdellovibrionota; class Bacteriovoracia; order Bacteriovoracales; family Bacteriovoracaceae; genus Peredibacter. Next base: position 3,489 of record CAMASK010000059.1, on the reverse strand, counting down.
TGTTAAATTCAAGCAGCATTCCAAAGCTGAAGAACTTATCCAAAGACCGATTTTCAAATTTAGTCCTTATCATCGGTCTAATTGTCTCAGGCATGATCTTTTCTTATTCTTACCGCTCTACTAACAAGAAGCTTCAAGCCTTGCTTGATAACAACCAAGACCGGATCATTAGTAATATCAGAACAAGAATGTCTCATTATGAAAATGCGTTGATTCAGTTGCGCGCTCATCTGCTCTCAAGTGAAAATGTTAATCGGAAAAATTTTCGAAGGTATGTTGAGAGTCTTACCTTGATGGAAAAATATCCGGGCATTCAGGGGCTAGGCTATACTTTGAGGATTTCCCCCAATAACTTAAAACAATATGAAAACCAGATTCGCCAAGAAGGCTTTCCTGCATTTAAGGTATGGCCTGATTTTCAAAGAAAAGAGTACTTTTCAATCCATTTCCTGGAACCATTTAATTGGAGAAATAAACGTGCCTTTGGATATGATATGTTTTCAGACGCTACAAGGCGTGAAGCCATGTCCCGAGCGCGTGATTCAGGGAATCCTGCAGTAACTAGCATGGTGAAATTAGTGCAGGAAACTCATGAGGCGCCTCAGCCAGGTTTTTTAATCTATGTGCCGGTCTATACTGGATATTTGAAACCAAAAACTATAGCTGAGCGCAGAGAGAAGTTAATAGGGTTTGTCTATGCGCCATTTCGGTCAAAAGATCTTTTTAAGGCCATTTATTTGATTGATGAAAGTCAGGCGAAGGAACTTCATTCCCATATTTATGACGGTGAACCTTCGAATGAAAATATTTATTTCGATAATGATGAGCTTCTGCCAAATACTAAGGATCAGCAAGGTCAGTTCAAGGTTGAAAAGATCGAGATTCTTGGGAAAATTTGGACTATCAGTAGCCATTTAAGACTTAATCGATCACTACTCATTGCAAAAATTATGCCTTATTTTTTAGGTTTTTTCTTTGTCTTATTAAACTTTCTCATCTTTTGGATTTTTTACGTTACTCGGATGCATAATCGGGCGATGCTAAAAAATGCCCTTGAGCTTCAAGCAGCGGTTAAAACGCGAGACGAATTCATGGCGCTTGCCTCTCATGAGCTCAAAACTCCTCTGACTTCACTTCTCATTAAAACTCAGCTGCTAGAAAAGAGATTGGCAAATGGTCATATTGAACAAGAAAAAATGATCGATTTTTTAACTTTTTCGCAAAGGCAGATAAAACGCCTTTCCAGACTAATTGATAATCTACTCGACGTTACCCGTATTAGTAGTGGGAAATTTAAATTACAAAAAGAAAAATTCGACTTCTGTGTCATGCTAAAAGAGGTGATTGATGCCACTATGCCCATTTTTAATCACGAAGGTATGGCACCACCTCAGATTGATAGTTGTAGTGAGATTATTGGAGAATGGGATTTAATCCGGATAGAGCAAGTGATTACCAACCTGCTGACAAATGCTATTCGTTATGGGAAAGGTGGACCCATTTTTATTTCTTTGAAAAAAAATCAAGATGGTTTACTTTTTTCCATCCGAGATCAGGGTGGAGGAATTGATGAATCGAATTTGGAAAAAATCTTTGATCGCTTTGAACGTTTTGTAAATCCGAATGACATAAGCGGGCTCGGCCTAGGACTGTACCTCAGTCGCAAAATAGTGGAAGCCCATGGAGGAAAAATCTGGGCCGAAAGCAGACTTGATCATGGCACAGTCTTTTGCATGCAGTTACCAGTCAGTTAGCAGCATAATTTCTCAATACCTATTCAAGTCCATGTGCATGGACCAATTTTAAGTGACTATTTTACTCCATAGTTAATGATTGCTTTTAGCTTATTTTTTAAAAAAAATTTTCAACTTATGTATAATCGAAACTAGATTGAACACGAGGGTATATGAAAATCACATTAGATAAAAAACTTGAATTAATTAATGGGATTCCCTTTTTTAATGGCTTTGATGAAATTGATAAAATGACCCTCGCAGAGTTAGCTTTTTTTCAAAAATATGAATCCAAAGAGATGTTGTTTGAACAAAACTCCGTTAATCTTAACTTGTATTTTATTATTAACGGATCAGTAAACGTCATCATTGATGGTCATCTAGTCATTACTTTATCTGGTGGAGGCCATCTCTTCGGAGAAGTAAGCTTTGTTCATCACAGTCCGGCCAATGCCACTGTTGTGGCCAATTCAAAAGTGGTAGTTATGATATTTGATACGACTAAAATCAATCAAATGGTTGAACCAGTTCATTATAAATTAAGGATGAATATTTATCGCTCTTGTGCTGAAATACTTGCGAGAAAATTGATTTACACCAATGCTATTGCAGCATCCTATAAACACAATCATGAGAAAGTTGGGGACTTTCATTTGCTGGACTAATTAATTTTATCTCATCGGAAGATACATCGGTAACAGTTTCATCCCATCAATTTCTTTTATCTTTTTTTTATTTATTTTTGTTTTTGTTTTTTTAATTTTTCGTTTGGATTCGAAAAAAAAACGGTGAATTAAGTTGCGATTGATTTCCAGTGGTGGAGGCGGCAGTTGGATGTTTTGTAACTTTGTTGAAATGCAATCAGCAAGATTTTGATTTTTAAAGTCATTATTCGCTATTTGAACACTTAAAATCCTGCCATTTTCTTCTACTTTGAAAATAACTTCAATATTTCCAATTAAGATTTTCCGCTGGATTGAACTGTATGTTGAATAACACTTCTGAAATTCTTTAGAGTTTTGAGTAAGCACAGGAAGAACATTTATTTTGTAATACTCATTTGCTACTTTTTGAATCTCAGGACAAGGTTTGTCTAACGGACAAAGTGTCTCTTTTCTAGACTTGAGAACAGCTACCAGGATTGTCACAAGTAAAATAAAGCCTAAGCTGATGCCTATTTTGAAATTATTTTTAATAATTTTCTCGCAGAATTTGGTCTAAAGTTATTTTACATCAAATCGACTTGAGGTGCCATGGCCAGCAAATAATGAATTAAAGTCAGGTACTCTAATCGTTTCTTACATCTGATCAAACAATGCTTATTGGCCTTATTCTATGAAGACAATTCTTTTTATTTTTTACAAGGATGTTAAAAATGAAGATCAAGCTTCTTTCAAGCCTGACACTCGGTCTCTGTGCTTTAAGTTCATGGGGATATGTAAATGTTCAGGACATTGGCAGTACCCGAATCTATGATTTTTCAGTAGACGGTCTTCAAATTTCTGAAAAAATTATTGATGGATCAACTTTTCAAACTGCCCGCATGATTGGGGTGGATGGTTTTGAAGCAATTAATTATCAAATTGGAGCAGCGGAGCTGCCTGTTCTACGCTTTGAAGTCGTTGCCCATGCTGCCAATGATATTGTAGTGACTGAAAGAAATTTAAAAACTGGCATCCATTACAAGGTAAATAATTTTAAACCTGTTTTTGCTCCGGTTGAAAAGATTGCCGGCGCATCTTATAAAATGCCTAAG
>CAMASK010000058.1 GCA_945860895.1 Bacteriovorax stolpii | reverse complement strand
GACCATTTCATTACATCCGATGACGCGAGTCGGGCCACCGAGAAATTCAACTCCTTCATATGTATCCGCCGCTAATTCTGCACCAGTAATGTTGGCCCATACTTGGGCTTGTCCAGAATTTTCATCACATGTAAAACCCCTCCACGTGGGAGTACTTGACCCAGGAATCGCATCAAAATACGAGTAAGGAGCATATGCAACATACTCACAAGTATTTTTTGAAGCTTCAATGCCGAAATCTAATCCGTTAAAATAAAGTGAAAGTTCTTCTGTCTCCATAAAACACGAAATGTCGTAAGCCTTCAAATCCTGCGGAGTACCAATGTCGCTAATATAAAGCTCACTACTTAAGGCTACACCACTGGAACTCACCTTACATTCAGTTGTCGCATTTCCTGAACCCGTTTTATGTAAATTAAAATTAAGCACAGTTGGTGATTTGTTTATGACTTTAAAATAATATTCTTCAGGTACTACAGGGGGTGGTGGCGTAGTGATGCCTCCACCTTCTAATGCAGGAGAAATTTTTTCATTACAGCTATAGATCAAGAGACCCATGCTCAATAATACTAAATTTTTCAACATACTCATCATAAAAATCATCCTTGAGGTTAACCCAGTACAGTCAACTCATCGGTTGCTCTTCAAAGAAATTAAGTAATTGGTGCTTTTCACTCCTCTTTTTTCTTGGCTCAGGTTAAACTATAGTTACTGACTTTAATTTAAGCATTTTCAGACTAAGAAGGTCGGAAATATCATGTTAAATCTATTACTTCATAAAATTCAAGATGTTCTCCGTATTTCTTTAAGCACTTTGTTTTTATGTGGGTTATTGTTTTGCCAAAATTCTTGGGCGCTTCAATCTGCCATCGTGGTTAGTGATAAGGCCATCATTTATGCTGATAATCAGATGAGTGCTGCAGTCGGGTTTGTTCAAAAAGGCAAAAAGCTTCAAGTTGGAAAAGAGCCTCAAAATAAAGGTCAGGTGTTTCCTATTTTTGTCTCAGGTAAAATTGCTTACATTCGGGCCATAGATATTACTACTCAAATTGAGGGTGTTAACTCCAATAATTTAATAGCCCAAAGATTTAAGAAAAATACCCAAGATGAGCACAAACAAAATTATAGTTTAGGACTTTTTAATTATTCATCTCAAGTGAGCATGAAAAAAAACAATTCAGGAATCAAAGATAAAGATGCAGTAGAATGGTGGGGTGCCAGTCTTCGGGGTGGTGCCATGTTTAGCGAGAGATGGGATTTGGATATTGTTTTGAATTTCTTGAATGCAAAAGCTGAAGACGAAGTTTTTAGAAGTGTTGAGTTTGGATTTGGAGTTGCTTATCACGTAATTCAAACCAAAAAATTTAGTTTGAAACTTATGGCCCAGGCCTTTGCTGTGCCTTTTGCTTCTTATTCTTTGGGAACCAAGTTTAGAGTAAATGGTTATGGTTTCACTCTTGGCCCTGGTCTGAGGGCAACCTATCTTCTAGGAAAAAATTGGGGGCTAGAAGGATATGGAGGATTTTATTACTCAAAAATTTCGGGTATGGACGTTCCATCCCCCTACAACAGCATCTCACCAGTATTCATGGGTACCAGACTTGGTCTTGGGCTCAATTATCAATATTAAGAATACTGTTTAAGTAATTCTTCCAATTTTATAAGGTCAGCTTTGCGAGAGTGACGGTCAATGTTGATTTTTTTTCCATCAAGAGTATTCAGCCATAAGATGAAGTAACCCTTATTTTGGAAACCAAGGGATTCCTCATCACCTTTCATTCGTGCAAGATTAGGTGAGGAAATATAGGGCTTAATTGAATAAGGATTTTCTTTAGCCTCGATAAATGTTTCTGAAAAAAATTTCAATCCAAAAATTCGGTACTCAAGAGTCAAAGACTCACTTTTCTTAATTATTCTTTTTTCATAAAAAAAGTACGCAAGAATAAAAATTGGCAAGAGACCAATAAAAGAGAGGAGAGAATATCCCAGTAAGGAATCTGTCTCATCCCCAAGGGCCATTAATTTCAAGATGGGTGCTTTAACAGCAAGAAACATAAACAATATCATCATGATTACGGCAAAGGCATAACCCCAGAAAATATAGGGGAGTCCATAAGTTTTAAGAGTCAGCGTATTGTCTTTGATTTCTGCGAAATCTTTTTCTTCCATCGAAACTGGAAACACATAAAGTAAACCCATGGTCTACTTTTACCTTTTTTTACCTATGATGAGGAGAAAAAACATCTAAAATTTCGATACGAGGATAAAGAAGCTTCATCCAGGTTCCAAAAAGGGGCATTGGAGCTTCTTTTTCCTGGTTAAATTGAGCCTTCAGGTGATCTGGAAGATCAGATTCACTCACGGTATAACTTAAACCTAGCTTCTTTTCGAGCCGCATACAAAGAAATGTCCACTGATCTTTTAATACCTCAGGTGGATGAATTTTTTTAAATTCGCGGTAGATCAAACCTAGTTCCCGCTTATTTGAGATAAATTTAAAATTCCATACGTGCAGATAAAAGCGAATTATTTCTTTCCAGACGACATGTGGCATAAGAGCTTCGGCCATTTGTAGATGGTGGTAGGCCATGTCCCATTGGCCTAGATCGTAGGCACTTTGGGCGAGAGAGGCTTCTTTCCATGCTTTTTCAATTTCTGACAGCTCTTCAGCCTTTTTAATTAGTTTGGCTTTCCCTTGTTGGGCAAGAGAAAATTCCACAATACTATCTGAAGCCACCAAGGCAGCTGCACCTTCTTTGACTTGAACAATTCCAAGGCCAAGATTTATATGAATCGCCCCAACCGTTGAGAGTGTTGAACAGGGATGCATCCACTTTCGAAGTTTTTGATCCTTTATGTCTGTCATAATATCCAGAATATTTCCTGATTTCCTTCTTTGGAGTTTCTCTTTCAGCCATAATTCTCTGCCTTGAGAAAAAGCAATAAAGCTTTCAAAGCCTGATGGGTCTTTATGCAGGGGAATATTAGTAAAAATTAAAGGAGAAGATTCATTTAAATTAAAAGCTTCGAAATTTATTGCAGGTCCATCAATATCAATACTAAAGACTGAACCAGTTTGATCCTGCATAAAAAAGCCCCATTTAGTAATGGATATTTTTTTGCGAAGTTCTCGGCGAAACTCATTCATATTGGGAGTTTCAAAAAGTCCTTCAAAAGTAATTTTAAATATGGATTGACCATCGCGGTGATAACTCTGACCAGGCTTATGATGAAGGGCCAGACTAAATCCAGAATCATGAATAGCATGAAAAAATAAAGGGGCCAGTCCCTCACAGCTATAATTCAATATAGCAGGCCGTCCATCAATCTTCCAATAATAGAGACGGGGATTCACTTCAAAGGTACCTATCAGAGGAAAATCTATCAAGCGACTATGAGTAAAGCCCTCAGGAGTTTTTTCAAACAAACTGGTGCATCCTGGAAGTAGTCCTTTAAGTTCCGGATAAATTTGTCCATAGTGAGCGGCCAGTTCAAATAAGGAAATGAAACTCATATAGGCACTGGGCTCAATTCCCAGACCGTCGGCATATGCGGCAATACATTGATCAAAAAAAGTATCTTCTTTCTTTTTTAAGAGGGCCCGGGCCCGAGAGATAATATCCTGTCCATAACGAAGAAAATTATTTGCTGATAAAAGAGCAGTTACTCGTTTTTCAAGATTAAGAAAGCTCTCCTTCTCTTTCAAACCCAGTTGATAGAGATTCTCTTTTGCATCGCCGATGAGAGGGACAAAAGTCGTTTTCATTTTAACCTACGTAATAATGAACCAGATGCTTAAGAGCATTGGCAAATTCCATGTTAAAAGTCCGGTTCTGTAATTGCTCGAGCATGTGGGGTTTGCATCGGATATATATCTGAAGTTTTCCCTTGGGATGAGCATCACTCATATTTTTTAACTGATAAAATTTAGAAAGAAATCGAAAGTGCTGCTGATTAGTCAGGCGAAATGATTCTTCCTTCTTGATCAAATTCCAAATGGTCCAGGGGTCATATCTGCCAATAAGCACAGCTGCCAGAGTGAGATAAATAAGAGTGTCTGATTCAAAACCGTCTCCCACTAAAACTAATTCGGCCGGTATGCCGGTCATGAGAAGAATGTTTACGATGGTATTAAGTTTATAAAAGCCCTGAGACTTTAGATCCTTGGTAGAAAGATCTCCTTCGAAAAAAGAGAATATGTTGCGGTAATCCTTTAAAAAAATATTACCGGTAAAAATCTCATGTTGATAGAGCCAGTCCCGAATGGCATTTTCATAGAAATGAGGAGAAGCCGATACAATAAAGGGCTGAAAATCTTCTCTGGTAAATTTCTTAGTTAGCTCAATCGAACTCTCAACCGGAGGAAAGTAACTCACAGGATTTCTAAGTGATAGGTATAACTCTTTCATCGTTGAATACCTGGTGTCTACCAGGGTTTTATCAAAATCAGTGATAAATATTTTTTTTGGTACTTTAATTTTGGTAGGAATAAAGCTACCAATCAATAATTCGAGTCCTGGATGAGAGCGGGTTTCAAAAAGCTTGAGCTTTGAGACTCTTCCATTTTCAGGTTGAGGAATTTTAAAATTAAAGTTCCCAAAACTATCTGAGTCAAAGCTTCTAATTGTTGATTCCTGATCATCCTCGGATAGTCCAATGACTTTTAATCTGAATTCATTGGATGAGAGAAGTCCCAGACTTTGAATTGGTTTAGTCGGGACAATTTCTTTCAAATTTTGATTAATTTCCTCTAAAAGATGAAACTTTGCCTGAGAGGAATAGGACATGGATGCACGAATGTGAATGTACTGATCAGATTCTACTCCTGTAAAATGGACAAGTTTTGGGCGTCTCATAAATCATATTCTAACAAATAAGCTTGCGAAGTTCTTAATTTTTTTGTCACAATAGAGCTCATGTTACAGATGACTCTAAATATCAAAGGCAAGGTTCAGAAAGTTGGTTTCCGCTACAGTGTAGTGGATTATGTACTGACCCAAAGACTCCCAATCGTTGGTCATGTGCGCAACCTCCCTGACGGGTCAGTTCAAGTTATTGCTCAGGGTGATATCGAATCACTCAAAAATCTTCATCGTTTTTGTACTAAGGGTCCTCCCGGTGCTGAGGTGAGAGAGGTTCAAGAAGACGTCGTTCCCATCAAGAATTTAAGTTACGAAGATTTTATTGTTTTGAATGAGTAGACTTTAAGCAAAAGACTCAACTTTTCTTTTATTGGCTTCAAATTTATTACAGTCATAGTTTTTTCTCCCCTTGATCATAGGGGTGATCGCATACAGGTTTTTGTTTTCCGGTATAACCGGGGCAAATCCAAGTACGAAGTAAATCTACACTGACAAAACTTCCACCGTGATAACTTTTAAACATCTGGGGATTTAAAGTTGAAACCAGATACTGGGCGTTGGCCTTAGTGGCAACTGCATAACTGTCGTTAGTCTTTACCAGATACTGATAGGCGCGATACTCAGCGAAACTATTGTAAGACGCCATAAAAGTGAGGATGGTAAAAATGACTTTGTTCAATTAATGCAGCTCCTTCAATCTGTCCAAGGCACGGTATTCAACCATCTTCATAAAGGATAATACGAATTCCTTTCTCTCATCTTTTTGAAGCGCTTGAATGGCAGTCTTCTTTCTTTCGATAGAATGGTGTCTTTCAATCTGACCATAGATTCTGTGAACAGTTTCCGCAGCTTTTGAAAATGACATTCTTTTTACTTCATTTTTATCAGCGAAGGATTCACTAATCCAATCTTGATAAAATAGTGGCAAATAACCGGAGCTTCCTGCTTCGATTAATTGGTCTAGTCCTTGTGCTTCCTGCATCTTGCGCATATAGCTCCCTTTTTTCTTCCTCTATCTTATCTCGCAAGTGATATGATGGTTGAGAGGGTAGCTTTTGCCTTGAGTGGAGAGTTTTATGGATGAATTTTATTTACCTGAAGAGATTGTCGAATGGATTGGCCTGAAAAAGTCAGAGTACTTGTCCTTGTTGATCGAGAATGTTGAATCAGAGGACTTTCGATTCGAAGAATATCATCGCTTTGACAATCTTATTCCGGCCACTTTATCGCTGCCAGACTGGAGTGTAGAGAGCTCAGAGGACGGTCAAAGGATAAAAATATTTTGCCGAAGTTTTGCTGATCCTGAAGTTTTTCAACAATTAGTTATCGGGGCATTGGTGCCGGATCAAAATAAACAAGATGTCTTTGTGCCTATTTTAAGTTTTGTTTCCAGGAAAGAAGCTTTGATTACTATTTTTAGTGCAGGAAAAGTTCCCCCGCCAGTTTTGAATTGATTATTTTAAGCGAATATCAATATATGGATAATCAGCTTTAAAATTATTACACTTTGTCGCCATATCCTGACGTGCGAGTTGGTCACAATAAGCGTTTGTTTTGGCACCATTCGGACATTGAGGCATTAGCATAAAATTAACATAAGCATTCATACAGGTAAAATAAGCATTAAGACCAATTTCTTTCAAGACCATGACACCGTTAATTGGATAATTCGAGAAACCACTTCTCGTTTTATATAATTTCCCCATCATGACTGAAGTTGTTTGAGGAAGATAGCATTGAGGTTGTCCGAGATAAGTTGAGCTTCCTGTATTGTCTTTAAAAGTAGGAATCAAACAGGTGCGATTTGAATCTGCAATCGTGGATTTAACTGCAATTGAAGTTTCATCCTGGGAACTCTGACAAAGTCCCATATAATTAATTTCTGAAGCATAGTACTTTGTAGAAATATCACAATTCTCAAAACCCGGTGGAGGTGGTGTTGGGCCAGTTGGGCCCCCGATAGATCCACCAGAAGCTGAACCCGATGTAGTACCTGATGTGCCCCATGGATTAGTCGTAGTTGTACCGACAGTTGGATTATTTAGATTGCTACCGTTAGCATAACTATTGACCATGTGGTTGCGCTGAGGAACATCACAACTAGTTGTCATGGTTAAAAGTGCACAGGTTATTAACAATATTTTCATAACTTCTCCGACTATTTCATCCGTCTATTCGGTAAATAGAATTATTTCATGAGTTTTATTTGAGTTCCGATAAGAAGACGTGTAATTTCCATAGTTTTTAGGGTTTAACATGCGCTGGCTATTGGCCATTCTAATTATAACGACAACCGCTCTCATGATCGGGGTCAATTATATTAAGCAATATCCCTTCAAGCGTTACTCACAATGGATAAGGGGAGAAGGAGCTGATTCGTATTATTCTCTTTCTCATTACAGAGAGATTTATTTAGCTCCAACCGGACTTGAAGAAATTCCCCCTTATCAGGAGGATTATGTCCAGCTTTGGAAAGAGTTTCAGGTACGCAATTCACTTATCCCATTACCAACTCGTCACCCTTTATTCCAGACTGTCCCTATTATTGAAATGAGAAATAAAACGAGCATACCTCATGTGGGTGTTGTTCTCCTTGATCCTACCGGAAGAGAGATTTCCCGAGTGTATACATTGCCCAATGGTCTTTATCAGGATCATTCACAGGGGCAAGAGCTATTCAAGCTTCCATTTTTTAAAAAAAGAATTATGAACAGAAGTCTTGAAGATTTATGGAAGGATATTTTCTCTTTCAAAATTGAGCCCAAAGAAAAATCACTGGATGAAATGATTTATGATTTATACATCCTTCATCTGAGATCTAAAATTCTGCCAAAAGAAACTACTCGCTATGGTCTTATTAAAGATGGAAAGCAGGCGATGATAGAACTCACAAATCCTGATAAGGATTACATAGTGGAGTTGGTTCTGACCCTTGATAGTGGTTCGATATTTTCCTATGTCTTAAAAACGGAAAGAAGTAAGCCAGAATCCTTGAAACTTCGCGCAAAGCTTCTTAATTCGATCTCTTTTTCTCCTGTGGATGAAGCCATCGGCAGGCTTTTGTACACGGAATTTAAACAATTGAATTTTGCCCGCCAGGTTGATCAGGAAGGAATGCTCTATCTCTTTTCTGCCTGGACTCAGGCCCCTGAAAATATTGGAATGCTCAAAGAGATGATTTACTACCTTGAGCGTGGACGCAATACTAAGAGACAACTTAAATCAATTTACACCTATACCTTTAAACGTTATGGAAAAACTTATACCTCCATAAAAGATGTAGATGAATTAGATGATCCAGAAATCACTTTGCAGCGATTAATTGAAATGGAAGAAAAAGATAATAAGAAGGCTATGGAAGCTGCCAGCATAAAGCCAGTGGTTGAGCCAGAGTTGGCCCCTGATGAGAAAATGGACAGCTATCTTAATAAAGTTAAAACAAGTGCACCGAAAGAAACTGATGACATGACAGTTCACTGATCTTTATGAATCAAAAGCTTCAAAGCCCCTAATTAAAACATCCGTCAGTGCCGATTTAACAAGAGCGGCTTTATTTGGAATAAGCTCCTTGGAGCTCTCATCCATGTAAATGCCTCGGTTGATTTCTATTTGAATATTATTAGTCCTGAATTGATCTACATACTCAGTTACGTATCCACCAATATACGGATCATTTAATGTTGATTCATGACCCTTCTTTTCAAGTTCTTCTTTGAAGAAGTGAATGAATTCAGGTGTCGCTGTTTTTCCCCGTCGATCACTGATGCAAAAATTTGGTCGGTGCAATTTTTGCTTAGGATTTTGTTTCATGTGATATTCAGTTGGTCTTGAAGGCATACTATGCAGATCCACCATGGAAACAAGGCCTTTTTTTCTTTTCTCTAAATCCTGTAAAGCTGCTTTCATGATTTCGAAATAGGGTCGATGATAAGTCTCTATGAAATGCATTGTTTGTGTTTCATCAGGATCAACCACCACGAGCTTTTTGCCTTGAGTGTTATCTTTCCAGAAAAGAACACAATTGCTTTCTGCGCGATTTAAATCCACACAAACTCTGTGAACACGGGCAACTAAAACCGCAATCCCTGATTCCTGAAGCTTTTTAATTTCAACCAACTCATTTACTTTATAATCAACATCTTCTTTATAGGCCTTGTGGTCACCGCTTAAGAACTTTTCAAATTCAGGTGGAATACTTTCCCCGGAATGGGGAATAGAGAGTAAACCCCGATAATTGGCCCCTAGAGGAGCGTAAAAGTCAAAAATAGGGTTTTTTTGAGGGTGATCTTGTTTAAACATATGAAAAAAATACCATAAATTTTGATCTTTTGCAGCTCTTTGGCTATATATTCCCCATTCTTAAATGAGGTCATACTATGAAATTTCCTGGCCGCCGCAACACCAAGCACTATTTCCCGGTAGAAGATAAACAGCGAAGTTCATTCGATGGTGAAATTAATCGCCCTGGAAATGTCTACGTTGTGGGTATTGATCAAATTCTGGTTGATATTGAAATTCCTGTGACAGATGAATTTCTGGCCGAATATAAATTCAAAAAAGGGGAATCATTCGTTATTGATGATACTCTTGCAGAAAACATCTATTGGGAGCAGAAAAAACTGGGGAACGTGACTGGTGAATTTCCAGGTGGAGCTGTTGGCAATACTCTTCATAATTTTTCAATTCTCTCTGATAGTCCCTCTGTCGCCCTTGGTACGATTAATAAAAATATTGAAGTGGGTGATTACGCATTCAAATATATTTGTAACACCAGCTCTAAAGTGAACCTTACTTATCTTCAGCCCTGTGCCCGACCCATGGGACGAGCTTTATGTTTTATAACACCTGATAGTGAGAGAACGTTTGCCATTTCAAAAGGCTGCATGAATGATCTTTCTCCGGAATTTTTACCGGTTGAGATCATTGAGAAATCAGCAGCTCTTTTAGTTTCCGCTTATACACTTCGTGACCCTTCTGGTCCCATTGCCCGTTCAACCTTGAGAGCAGTTGAAATAGCTAAGGCCGCTAATGTCCCTGTGGTGCTGTCTTTAGGGACTAGTGGTTTAGTGCAAGAGAAAAAAGACATGCTCCTTGATTTCATTCCTAAATACGTTTCTGTGGTGGCCATGAATCAAGCTGAAGCCCTTTCATTGACTGGGATTGAAGATCCATTATTGGCAGCTGAAAAAGTCCTCGATCTTTGTGATATGGTTCTCTTAACAGTTGGGGCCAGTGGCCTTTATATTGGTTGTCTGACTGATAAGGATGAGGCCCGGGCCACCAAAGAATCGCTGCATACAAAATCCATCGTTGAATATAACAAGCTTGAATACTCTCGAGCAATGATGAGAAAAGATTGTAAAGAGCCTGTGAAGGTCTACACGCACATTAATCCTTTTCGTGGCGGACCGATGTCTATTAAAAATACTAATGGCGCAGGGGATGCAGCTTTGTCAGCAGTTCTGCATGATCTTTCGGCCAATCTCTATCACCGATTGAAAGTTCCGAAGTCTCCCAAACATACCGCTCGTTTCTTAACATATTCTTCGATTTCTCAAATTAGTAAGTATGCAAATCGTGTTTCGTTTGAAGTTTTGAGCCAAAATTCTCCAAGGCTTCTGCGTGGTCTTCCTGAAAAAGAAGATGGCCTAGAGGAAGCTTACTGGGCCCAATAAGTCATGTCACAGGATCAGATAAAAAAAGAGGCCTTATTCAATGAAGTTAAAGGCTCCCTCTTTGAGTACCTGATGGGACGACGTTTATCACAGCTTGCTAACGATGAGTTGAATTTTATTGAATCATTGGATAAGAATTATCTCAATGTTTTGTCTCAACAAGATCGTATGGTAAGACAATTTTATCCTGAGATGCTTATTTTTTTAAATAAGGTATCTGTTTTTTCGGCTGATGAATTAGTTAAATATTTGGGAGAAATTCCAACCATTCCAAGGCTTCGCGGAAAACTTTCAGAACTCAATGAAGTTGATCTTTTACTTGAGTCTTCAAAAGGCTTAATTCCTTTAAGTCTAAAATTGAATAAAAAAAATTCTTTTGTGAACACCAAAAGTGGCGGCATAAAGAGTTTTTTTGAAAATTATTTCTTAGTCACTAATCCTGCAATTCAACGTGAATTTAATCAATTTGTTGATCAGGAATTTTCCAGGATGTCCTTTGAGCTCCATGCACTAAATGATCTCGAATTTAGTGGTAATTATTCTTTATGGGTCAAGGCAGGCAAGTCCGAGCTTCCCGGAGAATTAAGTGAAGAAGAGAGGACCATTTTAAAGAGCTTTTATGCCAGAATCGCCAAAGAGATGCATCGAATTCTTCAGCAAATCTATATTACTGATCAAAAAAAATTCATTTCCTCTTTACCGGCCCTCTTAGGTTTTAGTTCCACCGATATTTTACAGCTTATTTGTTTTCATGATTTTAAAAGCCATAACGACGAACAAGTTTCAATCCATTCCTTCAGTGACATTGAAAAATTTTTGAATCAAACAAAGATCCTTCCCTTTAATCAAACTTCATCGGTAGAAATTCAGATAGGAGAGTTGGCGCTGCAGATCAGGGTAAAGCCCATGAATAAGTTCACGACTACTGCAATAAAAATAAATTGTTCAGTGAAGTTCAAGCAGAGCGGTGGCGTTTAATTCTGATTTGATCAAGGTTATCTACTTTGAAAACATAACCCTCACGTTTTATAATACTATGACACGAATCAAGCCATAGAGAAGTGTTGGCCGTAGCAATGTAGACATTTTGTTGAGCGGCGACAGTGCTGAGAATTTTTTTAAAATTCAAAAGGTTCAGCGGACTATGGAGATTCTCATCTAGGTCTACGAGAATGTGCTGAGAATTAATGAGAGTTGCTTTGAGTAAACTGATGGTGAGTCGCTCCCAGCATGTGGCAGCAGATGCTTTAATGTGAGGATTCGAAATTAGATTAATCAGAGGCTGCCAGTCAGGTTCAAGATGACCAGTAAATTCTTTCCAATTAGATCCACCCACCACAACATGAAGATTTTCCCATAAGCTTAAATGTGGAATTAGGGAAGTCTCTCCTTCCACGTACGCAAACTGTAGTTTTTTTCCAGGCGCATGCGAGCGAAGATACTGAAGCATGTCTTTCAGGACAGAGCTAGAACTGCTATCCTTCTGGAATAAGAAAAAGCCATATTGATCGTTGTTATTCATCTTTAAACCCTTCGACAGAACACAATGGGAACCTTAAGAAATTTCCAAAGATCAGGAAAAAAGCCTATAATACCTCTATGGATATGAAAAAAAAGTTGGAAGAGACTTATTTACCCGAGAAAGAAAGTCAGGGAAGAAAACTGGTAATCGGTCTCTCAGGTGGAATCAATTCCATAGTCAGCGCCTATCTTTTAAAGATTCAGAAGTATGAGGTGATTGCAGTCTCAATTGCCATTGGTCTGGATGAATTTAAGCAAGACCCCTCAGACTTCTTATCCTGCCATTTAGATAAAACCAAATTAGAAATGATAAAAAATTTTTGTCATCAACTTGGCATTCCTCATTATGTTGTTAAAGCGAGTGATGAATTTAAAGAAGAGGTGGTTAATAGTTGGATAGGCGCAAATATTGTAGCGACCAAAGCAAATCCATGTTGGAACTGCCACGACCTGCGCATGAAGCTCCTTCATCAAAAAATGATTGAATTAGATGCCCATGCACTGGCCACCGGACATCTGGCAAAAATTTTTCATAGTGACGTCCACAAGACTGCTTATGTTCATTCCTCAAATGATGAGGTTCATGACCAGTCTGCCCTTTTGTCGAGATTACCTCATGACATTCTTTCAAGCCTAATGTTGCCCCTTTCTGATCTGACTCAGAAAGAAATTTTAAAGTTGGCAGAAAACTTTGGTTTAGAAATCGTGAATAAAAAACTAGAGATACATAAATGTTTTGATATTAAATATTCTGAAAATGGCTACCTCGCGACTCAAGTTCCCAAGAAATATAACAGTCCTGGTGAAATTATTGGACATGAAAAAAAGACGATAGGAAATCATTTAGGAATTATTCATTACCGATACGGTGAAGTTTTCCCCGTGCCTAGTGCTCGTCAAAATGAAACTTATTACATAAACAAATATATAATTTCAGAAAAGAAAGTTGAATTGGCCAAAACTGATTTCTTTCGAAGAAAAAAATTTTTTTTAAACTTCTGTATTATTTCCGAAGAGACACCTTGGACAGAACCTTTGAAAGGTGTCTTAAAATTAAATGAAACTGAATTCATTGATTGTTGGGTTTATCCTAAAAATAATGCTTCAGCTGTTTTAGAGCTAGATACACCTGAAAATATTTTTGAAGGTGAGATCGTGACGATTTTTAAAAAGAAAGGCAAAAATGCGAAGGTCTTTTTGTCCGGAAAAGTTAAATACTTTGAAGAGCCAGTGTATTTAAATGAAGAAGGAAAAGAACGTGTTAAAACTGATTATTCCCGCGATTTTTAGTTTCTCTCTTGCTGCTTTTGGACGTGCTCCCGCCACTTATAGTCAGGTCAGAAATGAGTTGGTAAAAGTTACCCAAAAAAATATTATTGATCATGTAAACGGACTCGTTTCTGTGAGTGCTCCTTCAAGAATGGTAGGCAAGCCTGGTCATGATAGGGCACGAAATTATTTAGTGGAATCAATTAAAGCAGCAGATCCCAAAAACACTGGTTCTTTAAAGGTCATGACGTTTCGGCCTGACATTGAGGAGGCGAAAAGTTTTTATCAAAAAGAATTTCAGGATAAAGTAGAAGGAAAGATCCCAAGTCAAAGACCAGCTTATCAAAAATGGTTTCGCTTCACTTCATATATTAAGACCATGGCCGAAAGCCTTAAAACAGTAGAAGGAAGTAATATCATCTGGGAAAAGATTGGGCTTAATCCTAACAAAACTCTTTTGATAACGGCCCACTATGACACGATAACTTTGGACACTTCGACTCTCACCATCCCCGAGAATTTACCCATGCCTGGAGCAAATTATAATGCATCCAGTGTGGCCGTTGGACTCAACTTAATTAGAATTCTCTCACAAATTGATTTAAATTATTCAGTCCAAATTGTTTTTTTAGACTGGCAATCGATTGGTTTTTTGGGTTCACTTGACTACGCTAAAGAATTAAAACTCAGCAAAACGAATTTACTGGGATTTATCAATCTGGAAATGTTGGGGCAGGATACGTCTTATTTTGACAAGACTAAAAAGAAAGGCAATATGAGCGTCTACTATCGTCCGGAAGATGAATCTTTTGTTCGAAAATTAAATGATCATGGCTCTAAAATAACTTCCAAAGTGACGTTTGAAATGAAGGCCTTAGGTTTTGAACAATCTGATAATTTTCGTTTTTGGGATCAGGGCTTTATAGGGGCCACCTTTAGTCAGAATTGGGAGGATGATTTTAATCCAAAATTCTTCCAGACCCAGCAGGATACCCCTGAGACCCTCAATCATGAGACCCTTTATCATGCTTATCAATACTTAGGTGGTGCGGTTTTGGGGACTTTATTAGATATCACTAAGTAAAATCTCACCCTCCCTTGGAAAAGGCCCGCAAAAGCGCTATAACGGGCCCATGAACTTCTCCTATCAACCAGATCTTTTAAAAGAATACGCAATCACTTTAAGTGAGGACGAGTTTCGTGCCAATGCCGCTAAAACGGTAGTTGTTGGTATGTCTGGGGGAGTGGATTCGTCAGTAGTGGCCCTCATCACAAAGCTTCAAGGCTATAAAGTTATCGGTCTTTTCATGAAAAACTGGGATGAAACAAATCCGGATGGAACATGCACGGCCGATCATGATTATCAGGACGTAATCAAAGTTTGTGAGAAGCTTGATGTGCCTTATTATTCAGTGAACTTTGTAAAAGAATATTGGGATGGAGTTTTCGAAGAATTTTTAAATGATTACCGCAGTGGTTTTACGCCGAATCCGGACGTCCTATGTAACCGCGAAATAAAATTCAAAGTTTTTTTTCAAAGAGCAAAACTTTTGGGGGCCGATTATCTGGCCACAGGTCATTACTGCCAGCTGGACCACTCTAGCGGGGAAGCCATTCTTTCGAAGGCAATTGATCAAAATAAAGATCAGACTTATTTTCTCTATGCAGTCCAAAAAGAAGTATTTAATCACGTATTATTTCCCATTGGTCATTTACCGAAGCCAAAAGTCAGAGAACTCGCAGTTAAGTTTGATCTGGCCACTTCTGCAAAAAAAGATTCGACCGGAATTTGCTTTATAGGTGAGAGAAATTTCAAAACTTTTCTCTCGCAATACATTGCAGGTCAAAAAGGTAATTTCACAGATCTCAATGGAAAAATTCTAGGTCTTCATGATGGGGTTTGTTTCTATACATTGGGTCAGCGCAAAGGAATGGGCATCGGTGGAGCCGGTGAGGCCTGGTTTGTGGTGGCAAAGAACTATGATAAAAACGAAGTGATACTCGCTCAAGGAGACGATCACCCGGCGCTTTACTCCGATGGTCTCACCGCAGTTGAGCTTAATTGGCTCACAAATGTTACTGATGGGACTTTTAAATGCATGGCCAAGGTTCGTTACCGTCAACCAGAAAGACCTTGTACTGTAACCGTGGAAGCGGGGAGAGCGAAGGTGGTCTTTGATACTCCGGAGCGTGCTTTAACCCAAAGGCAATCTGTGGTTTTCTATCTAGGAGATCACTGCTTAGGTGGGGGAATTATTTCTGAAATTGGACCCAATTATTTTGAATTAGGTAAAGCCTTACCAAAGATCACTTCGGTTTAAGTCCAGCTTAACGTCTTTTGATTCTGGCTTTTTTTTGGCCTCAAATCCGTTGCACTCACCTTGACCTGCCTGAGCAACCACCTTAGAGGGAAGGTCCTTGCACTGAATGCCAAATTGTCTGCAACCATTGGGAATCTTTGAGTCCCAAGTGATATAGAAATGCTTACATTGCATGCAGTTTAGCTTACTCATTGCTCTATTTTAAAAAATCTCTCGAGATCTTTCCATCCGGGTGGAAATTACCCACCTTAAAGGCTTGAGCTGACCAAGTTCTGACAGGACTATAAGGTTTACAGGAACATCCTGAAAGTCCCCTAAATGATGCAGAACTGAATTTAAATAGGGTTGTTGCCAATATCAAGGCATTGTCTAAAGGGAAACCTTTTGGCCGTCATTTGATGTGCACTATTATTACTGACCTATGCTGGAATAAAAAAGGTAGCTATGAGAATTGCTGGAAATT
>CAMASK010000057.1 GCA_945860895.1 Bacteriovorax stolpii | reverse complement strand
GTCATGAACATTATCATAGCGCTCAGAATGATTAGGAAAAATATTCAGAATTAAAGCAATATGCGGATGAAAATCATGAATGGTCTCCAGCTGAAAACTAGAGACTTCTATAATAGCATAATCAAGTTTTTCACCACTAATCGCAAGTTCACAATAAGGCACTCCAATATTTCCGCCGCAGAAAACTTTTTTACCAAACTTTTTTAAAGCTTCTGCTATCATGGTCGTGGTGGTAGTTTTTCCATTTGTCCCTGTGATAGCAATAACTGGTGTGTCTTTGGTTTCACGATAGGCATATTCAATTTCAGAAAGAATTTTTACGCCCTTGTCAACGGCTGACTTGAGTGCCGGATGAGTCACTGGAATTCCCGGAGAAATAACAATTTCATCCATTTTATGAAAGTGCTGAGCAAAATCATCTTCCGAATAACAGGAACAGATCTCAAGCACACCATTCAGTTTTTCAGTCTCATACCATGATTCAACTGGACCTTTATTCACGGCATAGAGATCTTGCTTATGTTTTTTTGCCAGCTCTACAGCTGCCTGGCCTGATTTGCCCATTCCAAAAACGGCGACTTTATTTATCTTATCCATGAGCTGTGTTATACCTTTTATTCAATGGACCACAAAAAGCACTTTACTGAAATAGCAGAGTTTCTAAAACCATATCAAAAGATATGTCAAAACGAAATCATGCTATTGTACCCTGATCCTATTCAAGGCTTTCCTTCAGACTGGGTAGAAGAATTGGCCTTCATTAGAGACAAATCACTTATTATCGAGATAGAAAAGAAGGCCGTATCTGGAATTCTTAAAAATCCTCTCCTCTTGAAATACTATGAGCGCATCGATGAACTTTGTCAGTTACCTGGATTGCCTGATCTAAGCCCAATACCTGACACACTTTCCACCTTTTTATACATGACCCCAAAAAAACAGCATGAAATAAAAAAACTCGCTCCTTTTTTAAATGCTTTCTCTATTGATCTTGATTTAAACGACATGGTGGACATTGGCGGAGGAATTGGTCTTCTTGCTCAAACGATGAGCAGGTTATATCAGCATCAAGTAATAAGTTTAGACATGGATCCAGTACTTCAAGCGACCGGCAAAAGCCGGTATACCGAAAGCACCGTGTGCTATCATCAGGTTAAAGTCAGCGCTGAGGAAGAAAAATTTCTCAAATTTCTCAATCAAAAGAATATGACCATCGGACTTCATACCTGTGGACCACTCGCAGTAGATCAATTGAAAGGAAGCATCCGCTCTCGCGTGAAAGGTCTGATTAACTTTGGTTGTTGTTATAATAAACTAGCCAAAGTAAAAGACTCGCAAAACCTTTCTCTTTTTGCCAAAGAGTCCCCCTTTAAATTCGAACAGAATTTATACTCACTCACCCTTTCTTCTCGCGCTCATCGTAAGATGGATGAAAAAGATTTTGATTTAAAGCTTAAAGTAAAACGATACCGCTACGCCATGCACTTTCTATTGCATGATGAGTACGGGCATAAAACAATTGTAACCTTAGGAAACACCAACCCCAAGATGTACAATAAAAGTTTTGGGACTTATGCTCTTGAGCAGTTTAAAAGGCTAGGCATCAATTCAAAGCACACTAAAGAAGATCTTAATGACTACTTTGCTAACTCAGATCGACAAAACCTAATTTGGAAAATGCTGGCAGCAGGAATGATTCGAAATGCACTCGGAAGATTGCTGGAACTTTATATCCTTCTAGACCGGGTAATCTATCTTGAAGAGCAAGGTTACAAAGTTCAGTTATTAGAATTTTTTGATGAGCCCATATCTCCAAGAAATATTGGGATAGTCGCCAAAGGATCTAATTAAGGTGAAAAACTTCTCTCATTTCTTTATTGAGAAGATCCATCTTATGATCGATATCTCGGTGATTCTTGTCATTTGGATCTAGTAAATAATTTTCAGGTCCCATCGCTTTAACCATCAATTTCGTTTGCCAGATATTATCGTGGGCCATGTTGATGTCTTGACGATATTGATATTTCTCAAGAGTTTCTTTATTGATGTAGTCCTGAATTGAATTAAAATAATGATCGTTATAAATCTTTTGACCATTTTGAAGACGAGTATAACCTCTTACGACATAATCGATATAAACCACATCACACTCAAATGCTTCAAACATGTAATTCAAAGCTTTCAGTGGGATGATTTCTCCACATGTGGCCACATCTAAATCTAAACGGAAAGTACAAATCCCTTCCGGATCAGAAGCATCCGGATATGTATGAGTTGTAATATGTGATTTATCGAGATGCATTTTTACAGCGGCCTGACCTTCAGAACCCATTTCCCAACTTCCGCCACCTTTAATGTCGGACATTAACGTCATGGTTGACGCTCCAACTGGTTCATAGTCCTGAACAGTTTCACTTAAAATATTAGCTTCAATAATATTGCAAACGTTACGAGCAATTTTTGAAATATTAGCAGCATTATATTTTGTGTGAATGTATTGGATGTAGTCTTGTTTTTGCTTCTCATTCATGGCGATACAAAAATCATAAAAGTTAAAAGATAAAATCTTTGTAAGATTGTTGAAACCAGAAAGTTTGATAGTTTCCTGCACGTTTTTCATGGCAAAAACCTCTCCAAAAATTAAGTAAGCAAAATTGAAGATTGTTTATAGGTAATGAGAGAGATTCTGACAATAAAAAAAGGGCCCAAAGCGTTAATACTTTGGACCCTTGAAATGCTTGAAATTAGATTAAACCAAGGCTTTTTACAGCGTCACGTTCTCCACGAAGCTCATCAAGAGTTAATTTGAACTTTTCTTGACCGAATTGATTATGCTCAATTCCTTCTACCACTTTAATTTTTCCATTTTCCATTCGACATGGGTAAGAGAAAATTAAGCCTTTATCTACTCCATATTCGCCATTAGAAGCTAAACACATCGAAAAAGTATGTCCCGCTGGGGTTTCAGTTACCATATTATGGATTCCATCGATAGCAGCATTGGCAGCTGAAGCTGCAGAAGAAAGACCACGCGCTTTAATGATGGAAGCTCCACGTTGTTGAACAGTTTTAAGAAAATCACCTTTAAGCCACTCAAGGTCAGAAATTACATCAGTTACTTTTTTACCATTGATAGTTGCATTATAAAAATCGGGATACTGAGTCGCTGAATGGTTACCCCAAATAGTGAGATTTTTAACCCCAGTTACATCAGTATTTGCTTTAATTGCAAGTTGAGCTTTTGCACGATTTTCATCCAAAGACGTCATAGCAAAAAAGCGATCAGACGGTATCCCCTTAGCATTATTCATAGCAATTAAAGCGTTAGTGTTGCATGGATTTCCCACGACAAAAACTCTTACGTCGGAAGCTGCACTTTTTTCAACTGCTTTTGCCTGAGCAGTAAAAATACCACCGTTAATTTTAAGTAAATCTGCTCTTTCCATCCCATCTTTACGAGGAACTGAACCAACACAAACTACCCAATTGGCATCTTTAAAAGCAGTATTTAAATCAGAAGTTAAAACGATATTTTTAAGAAGTGGAAAAGCACAGTCCTCAAGCTCCATCGCTACACCTTTAAGGGCAGGAAGCGCGACTTCAAGCTCCAAAAGCTGAAGCTCAACCTCTGTATCAGCTCCAAACATCTGTCCTGAAGCAATTCTGAACAGAAGAGCGTATCCAATTTGTCCGGCCGCACCTGTTACAGCAACTTTAACTCTTTTCTTGGCCACAAAAACCTCCATCGGGATTATTAAAATTATGGTCTGATTATATGGGAAAGCGGCTTGATTCTCACCTTTTATTCATCTCGCCTAGACAAAATCTTTGTGTGAAGCATAGTATTAGGAGTAAAAAGTTTTTCCAATGAGGTGTGTCCATGCAAGGATCACAAAATAATTCGAATAATTCAAACCAAGGCGGCGGCAATAATAATCGTCGACGTCGATATCGTGGTCATGGAGGCAGTGCTCAGGGCCAGGGTCAGCAACAGAATCGCGAGGGTGGCCCTGGAAGCGGGCAATTTAATAGCAATAATCGAAGCCGCCGTAGTGGTGGGGGCCGTATTCTTACTTCGAACCAAGTTCTGGTGAAATACGACAATCTTTTAGAGCAACATCTTATTACACGTAGGAAATATTACGAGTATTTTAATCGGGTAGATGAAAGACAGTTATATAAACTAGAAAAGAATTTTTTCGATAGTATCGAGCATTTGAGGCGTTTTGAAGCCAATCTTGAGCCTTGGCAAAGAGAAGCCCTTGAGAAGCGCAAAACTGAGCGATATAAGCTTGATTTAACCTACTCCGATAACCGAGGCTGGGATCCGAAAGAAGTCACTAAGGTTGAAGTTAGACTAGAGGAAATTGAAGATCCGCATTTTAAGGATACTCAAAAAGAAGCCTATTCCGAGTACCGGGAAGACCGAGAAGAGTCAGTTGGAACTTACGAAGATTATTTAAAATTAAAAGGCCTCAATTGAGGCCTTTTTTTTAGAAATTTTTAATTTAAATTAGATACCGTCAGTTCCAGTAGCGCCGTACTGTGGTGTCAAAGAAGCAGAGGTCTGAACTTCTTTTTCTTTCTTAGTAGTCTTCATATTATAAAGATAATTATTAAGAGTTTCTTCCTGATCTTTCAGAATAGCAGCTTTTAGTTCCTCAGAAGGAATATCTAAAACTTCTGAAACTTTACGAAGCATTTTTAAAGGAATATTACAAAGAGCACGTTCTACGTTTGAAATAAACTGGCCATTCTTATAGCCTAGTAAATGAGAAAGTTCAGATTGTGAGTAACCTTTAGGATGATTCATTCTTTTAGTGCGAATAAGTAGAGCAATGTTCTTAAAGCAACGCATGTTTTCTCCGTAGAATTTTTGGCGAGAGGAAAATATTATTCATTTTTTCTAGAATGTCATTCTACATTCTAAAAAAAAATGATTATTCATCATATCGGCATTTTGAATTTTTCAAACTAGGAATATTTTTTATGAAGTTAATTTCGTGGAACGTTAACGGTATACGCGCTGTATATAAAAAAGGATTGGTTGAATGGATCGCTAAAGAATCACCAGATATCCTATGCCTACAAGAGACAAAGGCTTCTTTCGAACAATTCCCTTGCGAATTGTTAGAATTGGCCGGTTACCAAATATTCCACAGTTCAGCCGATAAGAAGGGTTATTCTGGAGTGGCAACTTTTAGTCGTGAGAAAATCCTTGACACTAAAAACTTTGAAAAAGAACTTTACGATTGTGAAGGACGTGTGCTGATTCATGAATTAAAAAATTTTTTCCTGGTCAATTGTTATTTTCCAAATGGTTCAAGAGATCATAAAAGAGTTCCTTTTAAAATGATTTTCTGTGAAGAGATGTTAAAAAAAATAAATTCTCTGAACAAAGTTAAGCCAGTAATCATCACTGGAGATTTCAATATTGCTCATAAAGAAATAGATCTTGCAAATCCCAAATCGAATAATAAGACAACTGGCTTTCTTCCCATTGAACGTGAATGGATGGACCACTTCATTTCACAAGGATGGGTAGATATCTACAGAATACTTAATCCTGAGAAGGCTGGGGCCTTTACCTGGTGGAGTCCTATGCCTGGAGTAAGGGATAGAAACATAGGATGGAGACTGGATTATTTTTTTGTTAGTCCAACTCTTGTAAAGAAAATAAAACGTGTCGATATTCTATCAGAAGTTAGAGGATCAGATCATTGTCCTATTTTACTGGAATTATAGAGAAAGGATTTTTTTCGCCTGGAATATGACTTCCTCAAAACCAATTGGTTTAAACAAAATCAAATCATAGATTTTTTTATCGATATCATGTTCATAATCAAGATTGCCGGTTAATAGAATAAATTTACCGGTAAAAATATTTTCGGATTTGATCCTTTCCAGCAGCCCTCTTCCGGTTCCAGTTGGCATGCGTCCATCTGATATAATTAGATCGTAAGATACTTGCTGGATTTTGTTTATGGCTTCCAAGAAGGAAGTGCAGGTATCGATTGGCAAACACTCATCCTCAAAAAATGTTGAAGCCAAATGGGTCAACTCTGGCTCATCATCAATAAAAAGTATTTTAGGATAGCTGCCATTCATAGTTCAGAGAATACCATGATGAAACTTTAAATAGTTTCCACCTAGTTAAAATCAAGATATCTCACTGAATTTACTCATCCTTTGTCTAGCCGTGTCTAACCTTAAAAAAACAATTGACCATCTTTTGAGTCTATTTTTTCTGAAAAATTAAATCACCTTTAAAAAAGACTTTCGATACCAAGGTCCCATATTCGGCTCGTTTCAGTTTATGAGGGGCAATTAACTTATGAAGAGCTTCTTCTGAATTTTTTGCTGTGATTCTCTTGTTCATTGGAATAACTATAAAATTCGCTGCTTTATTTTTTTCTAAATTCCCGGCTTTTTTAGCTAACCCCAAAATCTCTGCACCCGCAAGTGTACTGCGATACAATCCCTTAGTGAAGGTAGCCCCTTTCACTCCCCGCTTCTGATTCTGATCTACAAAACTTTTTATAACATCAAACATTGAAAGAAAGGGTCCACCACCAATATCAGACCCCAAAGCCCAAGTCACTTTAGCCTTCTCGACTTTTTTAAAATCAAAAAGTCCAGAACCCAATCCTTTGTCTTTTATAGGAGCATTAGAAGTTGGACAATGAATGATACTGGTTTCAGTCTTACTTAACATTTTCAATTCTTTGTCACTCAAATGAATCCCATGACCCATGAGTGACTTTTTTCCAAGCATTCCAGTTTTCTGATAGATCTCAGTGTAGTTTTCCACTTTTTCAAATCCTGGAATATTTTTATAAATAGAAAGCACGAAGTCGATTTCTGCGGGTGTTTCAGACAAGTGCGTTTGTTTGAAACAGCCTGCTCGATCGGCCATTTTGCTTCCTTTTGTCATGACTTCAGGGGTCGTCGTAATTGCAAAACGAGGTGTAAAGCAATGACGCTCTCCATACTTCTTAATGAGTTTTTTAGTTAACTCAAGAGATTGCTCATTCGTTTGCGTGAGTGACTTTGGAGAATTCATATTCATGAGAACGTTACCAACAACAAATTCACCTTTCACGTGATCCATAGCAGCATCGAGTGCTTCTTGATGAATAGAACTATAACAAGCTCCGCCAATTGTTCCTGATGCTGTTAATTTTTTAAAAAAACTTTTTGCCTTTTTTTCTGCGTAGCTTTTTTTCTCGTATAACATTTCTGTTGGAAAAGTATATTTCTCCAGCCATTCAAGCAGTGAATCCTTGGGCATTTCTCTCACATCGTCTTGCACCCAATGAAAATGCATGTCAAAAAAGGCTGGAAGTATTAAGGCATTTCCAAAATCAATCGTGTTGGACTTTGACATTTGGGATGAATATTTTTGCGCACCCTTCTCAACGGACAGGATATTTTTAACTTTGCCATTTTTGACTACTAAAAGACCATGGTGAATGAAATCACACTTCGTATCACTAATGGGATTAAGGATTGTACCCTTATAGAAATTATATTTTTGCGATGCCACAGAGAATCCTTTTTACTGGCCCTAAAGGGTCTTGTTCAGCTACCTTAATGTCATATGAGACGTGCAATTTTACTACAGTTCGTAATCTTTGTCTTGAGCCTTTTCCCTCAATCTACCAAGGCACTTAGCTATAACGTGAAGGAAATAAGCCATCTCGAAATTAATTCGGCCATTACTCCGGCCACCTATGACTATCTAAAATATCAATTTAAAAGCCTACCCACAGGTTCACTGATCCTCATTAAGATAAATACCCCCGGTGGGCTTATCTCAACAACCAAAGACATTATCACTTTGATTGGTGCTCAAGATAAACCAGTGGCCATTTGGGTAACCCCTGAAGGTGCTTCTGCTGCTAGTGCAGGTGCCATTATTGCAGCCTCAGCGCATTTTATTCTTATGTCGACAGGGACTAATATAGGGGCTGCGACTCCTGTTGGTCTTGGTGAAGACATAAAGGAATCAGATGGAAGATCAAAAGCACTTAATGATCTAAAGGCCATGGTACGATCCCTTAGTTATTCACGTAATCGCCCATCCGCACCTTTTGAAAAAATGATTGATAAGGCTGAATCTTATACTGATCAGGAAGCCTTAAAAGAAAAGTTCATTGATGGAGTAATAAATCAGGATCAAACGTTGTCAAAAATCCTCAATGGCAAAAAATTTGTCTTATTGGGTAAAGAGATGGATTTAATTCTACCAGCGAATACGCTTTCTAAAGATTATGAAGCCACAGCAGGACAAAAATTGCTCAATGTTTTGGCCAATCCATCCACTGCTTATTTTATTTTTCTTTTGGGTGTTGCTCTTCTTTATTTTGAATTACAGGCACCAGGCGGATATATTGCTGGCGGTATTGGTATCGCTTTCATTATTTTAGCGGCCATATCGTTTCAAGTCCTTCCATTAGATTGGGGGGCACTGGCCTTGATCATCACAGGAGTCATTCTTTTAATTTTAGAAATTTATGTCACTAGTTATGGACTACTTGGACTTGGCGGAATTGTATCTTTTATCATTGGCTCCCTCTTTTTATTTCATGGTGAGGGTGGCTATATCTCGGTAGATTATCCAGTCTTAATTTCTACTCTTATAGGAGTGGTTTCCTGCATAGGATTTTTAACCTGGTATTTAATTCGCGACCAGAAAAAGCAAAATCTGAAGCAGCAGTTCTTTCTCCCTCTAGGGGCAAAAGGAAATGTTCTTACAGTTGGCCATAATTCATACCAAATCAAAGTCAAAGGAGAAATTTGGCGTGCCAGTTCCTCAGATATACTGATGGTTGGTGACTCGATCGAAGTGATTAATATAGATCCAGAAACATTAATTGCAGTTATTAAAAAAACTGCCAAGGAGTAAATATGTCTCTCACCTTTCTACCTTTTCTTATTTTTGCAGGACTGATTCTTTTCAGCACTTTTAAAGTACTGAACGAATATGAACGCGGTGTAATATTGCGATTGGGTAAATTTTCAGGAGTTAGGGGTCCTGGGCTTATCATTTTAATTCCTGGCCTGGAAAAAATGATTAAGGTTGATTTGCGTCTCGTAACCATGGACGTACCCGCCCAGGATATTATTTCCAAAGATAACGTTACATTAAAAGTTAATGGGGTCGTTTACTTCAAAGTGAGCAGCCCTGAGCATGCCATCATTACCATAGAAAACTACTACCATGCAACTGCACAAATTGCCCAAACAACTCTCCGTTCAGTGGTTGGCCAATATGAACTGGATGAAATTCTCGCTCACCGTGATCAGATCAATGCACGACTTCAAGAAATTCTTGATGAAGTCACCGAGCCATGGGGAATCAAAGTAACGAACGTAGAGGTTAAGGCGATTGATTTACCGATTGAAATGCAAAGGGCCATGGCCAAACAAGCCGAAGCAGAGAGAGAGAAAAGAGCTAAAATCATTTCTGCTCAAGGTGAATTTGAAGCTTCTCAAAAACTGGCCGAAGCTGCAAAAGTATTGGGTTCTGAAAAGGATGCCATCACCCTTCGTTATCTCGAAACGATGAGGGAGATTTCATCTTCAGGAAATAGCACAACTTCATTCTTCCCTATTCCCGTTGAATTTTTATCTAAATTTGTAAAATAATTTTTTTCTGGTAAGAGATAATTCCTATCTCTTACCAATCTCTTGAACCGAGTTGCTTGAAGTTTTTTTCAATTTTACTTTCTTCTTGTATATCATTTTCAATTGAATCTTCATCCACAGATGCAGGTCCTCGAGCCGCTGGTTTAACTTTCATTTCTTCAGCATTATCTTTTTCTAGATCTCGCTGAACTGTCTCAATGAGTACTTTATTAAAATCACTTTTAAATTCTTTTGCATGCGAGGTTGTCCATGCAAACATCATCGAAACAATTAAAGTGAATTTCATAGGTACTCCTGTTATGACTTATCGGTCATCTGGAGCAGAAAATTAATGGGAATTTGAGGGCTTAAGCTGCTGAAAACCTAAGCCCCGGTCTATCTACTCTGAAGAGTTGGTAGAATCCACTGGGCCATTAGTCGAATTAGGCACAAACTTATTAGTGTCATTCAGCTGAGGATTGAGCACCTCTTGCGCCTGGATTAGACTTCTATCAAAAGTATCCGAAGTATTAATTTCTCCAGGAAGTGGATTGGGAGATCGATTCAGTGTTGAAGCATTTTCTTCAATTGGTCCAATTGATAAATCAGGAACTAATGTGGGCGCTGTTGCAGAATGGTTTCCAAGAACTCCAGAAGTGCTTGTCTGATCATTTAGCGCAGCACTTGGTGAGGTAAAATTATTAGCGCCACTAGTAGCAGGACTTGTTATATTTCCCGCCCCTTCAAGACTTGGACTAGTCACACTAGTATTGCCAATAGTTCCAGGGGTGCTTTGTATTCCTGCTCCTCCCGAAGGACTAAAGTTCTGTGCAAATGCCAAATTGATGAAAAGAAAATAAATTAATATCATATGTCCCCCTTTTAAACTGAGGTTTTACGAGGATGCTTTTTTTGATAACCAAGATAAATTCCAACTGCAAACCCAGTAACAATTATAAAAGTAATCATAAAAAACTCCTATTAAATGTCCTGAAGGTATTTTATCGCCTGCGCTGTAGAGAGGGAAATGAGTGAAATGGTTTAGTTGGAAAAGGAAAAAAAAAGGGGAGGCCCAGGCCTCCCCTTTTAGTCAACGAGTAACTTTACGTTTATTTTGGTCGAGTTCTTTCTTGCGAATTCGAATATTTTTTGGAGTTACTTCTACCCATTCATCCTCATCAATCCAGTCAAGTGCCCAGTCAAGAGTACGGTTAGGAATTGGTGGAAGAATGACGTTCTCATCCTTACCGGCAGTACGAACTGAAGTAAGATGTTTTTCACGACATACGTTTAAGTTAAGATCGTTTGGACGAGTAGACTCACCTACAACCATTCCTTCATAAGTCATTTCTGTTGGCATAACAAATTGTTTACCAGAAGAAAGAACGTTGAAGAGAGCGTAAGGAGTCATTTTACCAGCTCTATCAGAAATAAGCGCACCGTTTTGACGAGCAAGCATTTTCCCTACGAATGGCTCATAACCTACAAAGTATGAAGACATAAGGCCTTGGCCTTTTGTATCAGTTAAGAATGTTGAACGGTAACCAATCAATCCACGAGAAGGAACATGAAATTCCATACGTGTACGACCTTCACCGAACGGAGACATAGCTTCTAGCTTACCTTTACGGATCGCCATTTTCTCAGTGATTACACCAGTAGATTCATTTGGTACGTCAAGAACCAGTCTTTCGAACGGCTCCATTAATACGCCATCAATTTCTTTTGTAATTACTTGAGGACGAGCAATCATAAGCTCAAAACCTTCACGACGAATTTCTTCGAACACGACAGCAACTTGTAACTCTCCACGAGCTTTTAGAATAAAAACTTTGGGATCATTTGTAGATTCATATCGAAGTGAAACGTTTTTACGAATAGCATCGATCAAAAATTCTTCAAGACGTCGAGAAGTTAAGTATTCCCCTTCTTTACTAGACATTGGTCCAGTATTTACCGAAACCTGTACAGATACTGTAGGTGGTTCAACTTCAATACGCTCAAGAGCTTCTGGCTTAATTGGGTCACAAAGAGTGTCTCCAATTTGAGCATTTTCAAATCCAGAGATAATAACAATCTCTCCAGCCTGAGCTTCTTCTACAGTGGCCATTCCAAGGCCAGCGAAGATCTGAAGTGAAGTCACTTTAAATGTTTTAGGTTTTTCATCTTTACCAATCCACATGATCTGCTTGGAGTTTTGAATCGTACCACGTTGAATACGTCCAACCATCAATGCACCCAAATAGTTTGAGTAAGAAAGGTTCGTTACAAGAAGTTGAGCAGGACCTTCAGTGTCCACTTTAGGAGATGGGAAATAATCACTTACTAAGAAATCAAGCATCGGAGTCAATGAACCTTCACGACGATCCTTATCTAAGGACGCGTAACCAGTTCTGCCTGATCCGTACATGAATGTAATGTCCATATCGACATCTTTGCCGATGTTAGAACCAATTTCTAAAAGAAGATCTTCAACTTCATTTTTCACTTCATCAATACGTTCATCGTGACGATCTACTTTATTGATAAATACAGCAACGCGAATTCCGCGCTCAAGTGCTTTACCTAGTACGAAACGAGTTTGAGGCAATGGACCTTCTGAGGCATCTACCAAAAGAAGAATACCATCAACCATCATAAGCGATCTTTCCACTTCTCCGCCGAAATCGGCGTGTCCTGGGGTATCGAGTAAGTTAATTTTTGTATCTTGCCAACGGATAGCACAGTTTTTTGCTTTAATCGTAATTCCACGTTCTTTTTCAAGATCGCCAGAATCCATAACTCGCTCAGTGAGAGCTTCGTGGGCAGAAAAAAGCCCAGATTGTCTTAAAAGTTGGTCTACAAGAGTAGTTTTACCGTGATCCACGTGGGCCACGATGGCAATGTTCTTCAGTTTCATGAATGTCCTCATCAAGGGGAATATTTGGCCAGAGTCTACACGAGTAGAAAGTATATGACGAGTCAAACTTGGTTACATTGTAAAGAAATCAGATAGTTAAGTTAACGCAATTTCAGGTGGTTAGAGTTATTTAATCAAGCCTTCATGTTTCAAAATACTCAAGGCGCACTTTACTCCATCAACAGCAGCCGAAGTAATTCCTCCAGCGTAACCGGCCCCTTCTCCACATGGATACAAGCCTTGGTGTGATAGAGAGACAAGCGTGTCTTTATCTCTAAGAACAGTTAAAGGAGCAGAAGTTCTGGTTTCTGGGGCGATTAATAGTCCCTCTTCAAAAATAAATCCAGGTAGATCCTTATTGAATTCCTCTAAGCCTTTCTTCAGATGTTCGATGATAAACTTTGGAAAGATCTCACGAATGTCGGCCTTAAAAACCCCTGACGGAGAAGAAGTTTTTGGTAAAGGCTTATCATTCAATTTTCCAGTCATAAATTCTTTAATAGTCATTGCAGGCAGTTCTCTGCCAGTCGCATGCTTCAGCGAAAGCTCATAAGCTTTACGCTCAATTTCATGCTGAAATCGTAAACCTGCCATCATATCTTTTTCCGCTAAATCACTTTCCGATTTAACAGAAACGACTAAAGCTGCATTCGACCAGGGAGAATTTCTGGCATAGTTGCTCATGCCATTGACTACAATTCCTTTTTTCTCAGTACCAGAAGATAGGACATATCCACCAGGACACATACAGAAGCTGTAAACTCCGTGATCAGTCCATTTATCATGCCAAGTTAATTTATAGCGGGCAGATCCCATTTCAGGTGCTTCACAATATTTTCCATGCTGAAGAGAATCAATGTAGCGGCGAGGATGCTCAATCCGGACTCCGACAGCAAAATCTTTAGGCTTCATCGCAACTTTAATGTCTTCTAAATGATGATATAAATCTTCTGCTGAATGTCCTGTTGCCATGACAATATGATCTGAAAAAAGCTCTTCGCCTGATTCCAGTTTTATACCAATCGCCCTGCCCTCTTCGGTAAGAATCTTTACGACTTTTGAATTGTGTCTAATTTCACAATCATTTTCAGTAAGCCAGTTTGAAATCGAATTTATAATTGCACGAATTTTATTAGAACCTAAATGTGGATTGGAAATGTAAGCAGTGTCAGCGGGTGCTCCAAACATAACAAACTTTTCCATTACGTAAGACACAAGCTGTGACTTTATTCGTGTAATGAGCTTTCCATCAGAAAAAAGACCGGCACCACCTTCACCATAACAAACATTGGTTTCGGGATCTAACTCTCCATAGCGCCAAAATTTAGCAATATGAAGCATGCGCTTGGAAGCGGCATCACCTCTTTCAATGATAATTGAAGGAACTCCATGTTCGGCCAAGCGAACGGCACAAAACAATCCACCAGGACCAGCTCCAATAATAATTGGTTTTTGCTCAAGGGGCTTGAATTTTTGAAAAGCTTCAGCTGTGGCGTAGCTGTCTTGAGGTGTTACAAGAGCATCAATAATATAGAGGTAGATTGGTTTTTTGCCTCTGGGCGCGCCACGTGCATCCAAACTTTTTGAGACGGTTCTGTATTCCCTGATCTCAGGAAAATTTTTCTTAATATAGGGATCAACTTCCACATCAAAAGGTAGCTGGAATTGGTATTTCTTGGACATGATTGAGATTTTTACATTACGCACAAGCAAAAATCAAAGATATTCTTATCAAAAGGAAATCATCGCATTATAGTAGGTAAAAAGAGCAGTTGGAGGGATAAATGAAGATCGGTTTACTCATCATTGGAAATGAAATTCTGGAAGGTAAAATCAATGATGCCAATACTCGCCAATTATCCTTATTTCTTAAAGAAAAGCACCTCGAACTAAAATCAACCTATACGGTTAAAGATGATCCAGAGGCCATTCATCAAGGACTGGCCACTCTATTTGATGAATGTAACGTGGTGGTAACCTCTGGTGGTCTTGGCCCAACCAAAGACGATATCACCAAAGAAAGTATTGCTAGTTTTCTGGGCCGAAAGATTCAATTCGCTCAAAGCTCACTTGAAGTGGCAGAAAAAAATTATCTTCGATTCAATAGAGTCTTTGCCGGTAAAGATCACGGTTACAGTTTCTTACCAGAAGGATTTTTAGCGCTTGAAAATTCAACAGGGTTTGCTCCGGGACTGTTTACTGAGCATCAGGGAAAATATCTATTATGCGGGCCAGGTGTTCCACGCGAATTTAAAAGTTTATTAGAAGATCATTTTGTTTCGCGCTTAAAGCCTCATTTTTCATTCTCAAATGAGCTAATTGAAAGCGTTACTGTAAAAACCAAAAGAGTCCCAGAGGAGCAAATATTCGGTGAAGTTGATCCTTCACTTTGGGACAAATTGGCAGTTTTTGGCACAGTAAGTTCTTTGCCCAATGTTTTAGGGGTAGATATTGGTGTAAAAATTAAAGCCAAGACAAAAGAAGAACTAGAATCAAACAAGAAAAAAATTCTGGAAATATTTAATCATTCACCAATAAAAAAAAGTATCTGGCAAATTGGGAACCAGACACTTGAAGAATTTGTCGTACGAATGGCAAACCAAAAAAAAATAACCTATAGCTTTGCAGAATCATGCACTGGTGGGCTTTGTTCAAATCGAATCACTAACATTTCGGGAAGCTCTGAAACATTTTTAGGTTCAATCATTTCATATGCTGAATCAGTGAAGGAAAATTTACTTCAAGTAAAATCAGAATCTTTAAAAAAATATGGAGCAGTCAGTACTCAAGTCGCCAAAGAAATGTCTAAAGGCCTTTCCCAGAAAATTGCTGCTCAAATCTGTATTTCAATTACAGGGTTTGCCGGTCCGGGGGGAGGAACGAATGAAGTTCCTGTTGGCACAGCTTGTTTTGGCGTCACACGAAATGGTGAAACAACCACTCACTCAATTCAATATCCAGGAGATCGAGAACTCTTAAAAATGCGTTTTTCTCAAATGGCATTATTTTTACTCCTAGAGGAACTGGAGAAAACGACCTAAACTTGACTATAATCCTTGGCGTATTTCACCTGACTTTCCAGCTTGAAGCACGGGCTTTCATAGAGTTAGCCATGCTGGATTTTGCCTCCTCAAATAACTTAATTAAATAGGTTAAAATGAATTAAGGAATTAGAAAAAAGCAAAAAAATTCCGATAGTTATCTTAAGAGGAATAACAGGGATGTTGGTAAAAAAAACTCATCAAAATTTTCTCATTTCATTTTCATCAGTTTTGATGATTTTTGTTTTATTTTTTTTGGCTTCATGTATGCCAAAATCAACTCCACCTGCACTCAACTCCGCCAGTAGCTCAACTGATAATACTAACAATAACATCTCTTTTGTGGAGCCTACTTTTCCATTCAGTGGAACTTTTGTCCAGGAAGGTGGAACCCAATCGACCAATCAATTTGCATTACCTCTAAATTTTTCAGATTCATTCCTGATTAGGGGCAAAGAGCTTTCGCAATATTTAAAAACAGTACCTAACACAACTCGTTTTTGTATGGTTGGAAAATATACATTTGATTCAACTAAAGATAACTTTTTAATTCTTTCTGCAAAACCTAAGTCCTACACTGATCTGGTAAAAAAAACGACTGAGTTTTATTTGCAAATCGAACCCTCTAATGATTCTGCTAATCAGAATGATTGTTTAACTTATAATTTAACCTCCTATTTATTCGGGACAGTCGACCCTCTTAAAACGCCATTGGCCAGTTTTAGCTTAACTCAATTGTGTACGACTTGTAATTCGGGAGTTGCCTCAGAGGGTTTCAAGCTTTATTTCAATAACGGTGAAGCCGTTCCAACTTTAAATTTGTCTC
>CAMASK010000056.1 GCA_945860895.1 Bacteriovorax stolpii | reverse complement strand
CTAGCCTTGTTTTTAATGCTAAAATTTCCCTCATAAAATGTTAAGAATTTTGTTTTATGTCCCTCAAGAAGAGTTTGATTCAATTAATGAAGAAGCTATATCAACACCATTGAAAGCGAGCAGTTACAAAATGGTTTTGATTTCTATCGTGGGAGTCGGTACTTCTTGAAGCGCATTTCGGAATTGAACATGGCCTTATAAAAATTCATCTGAACATTCATATAACTATCTGGATTATCAAACATATAGCCTTGAAATTTCTTCATAAAAGTCAGCCCCAAACCAGCAGAGACGGCGAGCATCAGGATGTACTCGACTGCTGTTTGACCATGCTGTTTAAGGAAAGAGTGAAGCTTCATACTCTTTATTATATCTCAAATCCCTTCAATTCCATAACAGATGGCCAAAAGACCCATTGCCCTATATCTGAATGGTCCCCAGTACTCAAACCCTTGAATTGACTTGTCATTATCAACAATATCTAGTGGTAATCGAGTCAGAACCGAGGCTTCAGACTTGCGTGGATCACGCAAGTCTCGAAGATCCATTGTAACACTTTGAATGCCCTTACTTTCAGCATTCACCTCTTCAAATGGTAAATTCAGGGCATCCTGCCGAAAAAAAGAACGGATCTTTTTCTCGTAAAATTCAGCCTTTGAGCCTGGCAGCTCAGGATAAGGCCACTGATAATAAGACAGACCACCAGTGGTTTTGGCCAGCATACGGTAAGGAAGCTCGGATCCCAATAGATGGCTGTCACAAATAAAAACTAACTCCGTTGGTGGAATCGGCGAAGAGAGTCTCTTTACTGGAGACATCTGGATTTTTCTTAAAAAGGGGAACTTCGATTTAACTTTAAAAGGGACATCCTCAGGAAGATGAGCAAAAAATAGAAGTCTTTCGCCAGAAATCACTCCCTCAAAACTTGCCAGCAATAAATTTTCAAACTTTCGTTCATGAAATTGCCAGT
Source organism: Bacteriovorax stolpii (assembly GCA_945860895.1). GTDB lineage: Bacteria > Bdellovibrionota > Bacteriovoracia > Bacteriovoracales > Bacteriovoracaceae > Peredibacter. The sequence continues at coordinate 15,504 of CAMASK010000056.1, read as the reverse complement.
ACTGAACAGAACTCTCTTTATAATCCCCACCCATGAGGAGCAAGCGACGCTTTAATTGTGTAGTTAAAAAGAAATCCTGCAATCGATAGATGGGAGAGAGGAGTCTAAAAAAATAAAAAGGAACCTCTTCAGGAGGAAGATGAGTTTTTAATTTTTCCTCTGCCGATAGTCCCAATAGGTGGATCAGGCTTGAATATTTTAAATCTTTCGAGAGTGCGTATTCGCGATTGATTAGTTCTCCAAAACGAGAATAAAAAGTCTTCATCCATTTCGGTCCCTGAAGCTCAAACCTTAAAGCTTTTGGCCTCTGAGAGATTTCATAACAAGCACTTTCATAGCGCTTAAGCTCTTCCAAAAAATAAGTATTGAATGATTCAGGACTATCCTGATAAGGCAGATCCAAGTCAGTGGGATCAATAAGTTCCGGAAATTTTCGCAAAATTTCACGCAAATTTTCAGACGGTGTTTTTCCCAGACGCAATCTAAATTCATTGGTATTTAGCTCAAGACTTCCTGGCAATAAAAAATCTTTGAGATCTTTTAGCTCAGCAATGTCATAGGTCTTACCCATACGAATCAAAGCATGAACTTCCATCTCGCTTAAATAATTTACGTGATAGCTTTCATTTACAAAACGAGGATCATCAATGAGAAGGGTGGAGCGATTGCGCTTCAATGAAATTAATCCTCGCACCAGAGACATGAGTCCCATTCCCATCAGAATTTCTTGATAGCGGTTCTTTAACATGAAAGAATTTCCTTCTGATACTTTGGATATGCGGCTATTTGTACTCCTATTCTATCATGGACTTTAATTCCTGAAATATCTTCTGAAAGCCACTGCATGAATTCCTGAGAATTTTTGACTTCTTTTATTTGTCCGAGATTTTTGGCCACATCAAATTCAGTGGATCGATGATTCATGGGCCCACAGCTGATTGTTTCACTCCCCGCTACCAATGGCTCGAGAACTGAATGGATGCTGACACCAAAACCACCCCCTATATAGGCCTTACCAAAATCCGCATAAAGTTCGCACAAAATGCCTTTTTTATTTAAAAGGATGGTCTGCGTGACGGGAAAGGCTAAGCTCGTATCGGAAATGATGGCCGCTGTTCTTCCAAAGCTATCCAGCTTCTGCTTCATTTCTTCAATAATTTCAGGCTGGAGCTTATGAGGCACAATAACTAAAAGCACATCATGAGGAATATCTTTTATGAGATCTAGATCTATCGGCCACGCATTACCCAGAATAAGTCTTTTGCCTCGGGGATAAGCATCCAAAAGAAGTTTAAAATCAAGATACAATGGAAAAATTTTAGAAAATTTCTCAAGTCTTAAATCCATTCTTCGTTTAATCTGCTCCATTCTGAAATCATAAATGACTCCCTGGATACCCAAATCTTGCCCCAATTTGAAATCTTCTTCAGTGGCAAAAACAACGAAATCACTTCTTTGTAAAAATGCTCTTTTAAATAAAGAGATCATCTTTGCTTTCATCCGTTCTTTTTTGAAAGTCACCCAAATAAATTTAAGCTTTCGCCCTTTTTTCAAACTCCACACTAAAAATTCCGGGAATAAATCATATCGAACTAAAATTAATTGCGGTGAAGTCACCCACGAAGAAAAACTCAAACCCAAGATGGGATATCTTAAATAACGAATTTGCTGTTGATGAAGTTGGTAAAGTTCGAGAACACCTTTCTCTACACTAGGTGAAAAAAAAACCAACTCAAGCTTTTTGCCCAAAGAGAGAGCATCATGAATGAGACTGGCCACCTGCTGGTATTCTCCTTCCGAGGAGAATTCAAAGCACAGGTCAGCTTTGAGGCCATCTTTAGAAAAAGATCTTGCCCCGGGTTCTGTTCGATTTTTTTTCTCAAAGCTCATGCGTTCACGAACTTTAGGAACAAAAATTAAGAGTAATTTTAAAAAGCTGAGGATAGGAAAATAAATGAGCCACATAAATGTCATGGAGAGAAGCCAGCTCATGCCTGAACTCCCATGGACTCATAGGCCTTGACCACTTCACTCACAGTAATCTCTTCCATGCAATAGAGTTTATCCCTAAAACAAGGCTTAGAGCCGGTCGTAGAACAGGGCTTACACCAAAGTTCTTTAGAAAGATAACGTGAAGAGCAACCATGTGGCGCAAATCCAAAACGGGGATCAGTTGGACCAAATAGAGTCAAACAACTCACTCCATGGGCCTCAGCAATATGATTCATTCCGGAATCATTTCCGATACAAATTTTTGCCCGGGATAAAATACTCATTGATTCTTTCAGGGATGTTTTACCCTGAAGATTAAGTAAGCGATCAGAGCTAATGCCATTGAAGGCTTCACAGAAGTTATCATCAGCTCCGGCAAGAATGACAATCTTGTAGGAAGAAATCTCTAAAAGTTTTTTTGCCAACTCAACAAAGTTTTTAACCGGCCATCGCTTAGGAGAAAAAGAAGCGGAAGGAGCAAGGACCAAGTACTCTCCCTCAATTTTGTATTCCTCTAAGAGGCCAAGGCTAGTCATTTCTCCATGAGGGCCATGAACATAATCTTTAGTGGCACGCACTCCATGATGGTCATGAAACATGTCTTGAAAGTCATTGATGATTCGCTCAACTTGTGGCTCAAGCCCAAACACTTTCTCACTAATAAGGCGCTTAAAAAAAGCTCCCTTGAATTTAGTCAGCAAGAATCTTTCCCATCGGCGCTTATCTACGGTAAGGGCGGGAGTTGTCCAGAAATTCATTTTGAGACGAAATGAGCGCATGGTTGCATGCATATCAATAATCAAATCAATGGGATGCTCTTCTTCCAGTCCATCAATTTTCTTAATCAAATCCGACCATTTGTCCCCGCCACGCCGATCAAAACTAAAGACGTGGTTTATTCCCGGGTGCCGCTCAAGCAAAGAAACAAATTCTTTAGAGGTCACAAAAGATAAGCGCAGAGAAGCTCCATAAAGGGAGCGAAGCCAATTCACTGTTGCTGTTTGAAGAACCACATCCCCCATACTGGAGAAGCGGACTATAAGAATATGCATAGATTAATTATAAAGAAAGCAAACTCATTGAGCAAAGAATATCAATAACACTTTCCTCATCATTACTGATTCAGAAGAATGGCCGCTTCTTTAGCATGATAAGTTAAAATAACATCCGCCCCTGCTCGCCTAAAGCAGGTCAGTGTTTCAAGAACAACTTTATCATGATCAATCCAGCCATTTTGAGCAGCGGCTTTCACCATCGCGTATTCACCACTCACATTGTAAGCAGCGATGGGTAAAGTGAAGGCTTGCTTCAAACGATAAATGACATCCAGATATGGGAGTCCTGGCTTCACCATCAGGATATCTGCACCTTCTGCTTCATCTAAAGCCGCTTCACGAAGAGCTTCAGTACCGTTGGCCGGATCCATCTGGTAAGTTTTTTTATCGCCTTTTTTAGGAGCAGAATCAAGTGCATCTCTAAAAGGGCCATAGTAACCAGAAGCGTATTTAGCAGTATAACTCATGATCAAGGTATTATGGAAACCCTCACGATCCAGAGCTTCACGAATAAAACCAACTCGTCCATCCATCATGTCAGATGGACCAATGATATTAACTCCGGCCTTAGCTTCGCAAATTGCCTGCAGAGCAAGAACTTCTAAGGTAGCATCATTTAAAATTTCACCAGTCTTTGGATCAACTAAGCCGTCATGACCATCACTCGAATAGGGATCGAGAGCAATATCACCCATAACCATCATCTCAGGTAAAGCTTCCTTAATAGCAGTAATGGCACGGGCATTAAGACCTTTTGAATTATAGGCTTCACGAGCATCAGGTGTTTTAAGTGAATCACTGATGGCCGGAAAAAGTGCAACGCTCTTTACACCAAGGGCATAAAGTTCTTTGGCCTCTTTGACAATATTATCAAGAGATAAGCGGGAATATCCTGGCATAGATTTGATTGGAATTTTCTGATCTTGCCCTTCAATAACAAATAAAGGTGCAATGAATTGTGCTGGACTTAAAAAAGTTTCACGAACCATGGAGCGAATAACTTCATTTTGACGATTACGTCGAGGTCGAATAATCATGAGATCTATACCTTTTGCGCTGACATGGATTTAAAAACCACCGCGTACATTTGAATTTGTTTCATCATAGCGGCCAACCCGTTTGATCGGTTCATTGAAAGATGCTCAGTGATGCCAACTTCTTTTAGGAATTCAGGTTTGGTCGACAGGATTTCATCTGGAGTGGCATCCGAATAAACAGAAGTTAAAAGACCCACAATCCCTTTCACAAGCAAAGCATCTGAATCGCCATGAAAATAAACTCGTCCCTCTTTGAATTCTGGATATAACCAAACTTGGGACTGACATCCCTTCACTTTAAATTTTTCATCGCGCTTATCCTCTGGATAAGGGGCAAGAGATTTACCCAATTGGATAAGTTCCTTATAGCGGTCTTCCCAATCCTTAAACTGTAAAAATCGATTCTTAATTTGAGTAGTTCTCTCAGATATGTTCACGTATTTTCCCCATTTTACGGCCCTAGTATGTCTCCTTGGGAAGGTTTAGTCAAAAGCGTCAATAAAAAACTACGAATGACTTAAGGTTTTTGACCAAGAGCTCCGAAATAGTGAAGGAGAACCCCCAAAGGATTCCTTATGTCTATCGATCTAAAACCAATCAACACTGAAGTCATCCACAAAATGGGGCTTAATCCTCATGAATTATGGGTGATTAAAGTGAATGATGTGGTCTATGGGCCATTTGAAGTAGAATCTTTGAAAGATTACGCTACTGAAAATGAAAAAGAATTTCACGAGGCTCAAGCCTCGAGGGTAGATACCAATGATTGGCATCCTTTCTTTTCACACGCTCATTTCCAGGACATCTCGCACTCAGAAAGTAAAAACACAAATACCTTGTATTGGATTTTGTTGAAAGGTCAAAAAGTTGGTCCACTTTCAAAGATGGATGTTAATAAAAAATTAGAAATGGAAATTTTAACTTTATCTGATTTTGTTTCCCTAGATGAAGGAGTGAATTGGAAGAAGTTTTATCAGCTTGAAGAATTTAATGCAGCCAGTTCAAATACCGTAAACAATCTGCCTCAGGCACCTAATGAAGCCTCTTTTCAAAGGTCCAAATCAGAACTGCTCGAGCGCTACGAAATGAAAAGTCCGGTTAACGAAACCAAAAATGGTCTCGCAGCCCTGGCCTACATGGGAATGTCTAAAGATAAAATCACTTTAAATCTTGATGAGATTGACCTTCAATCGTTGAATGAAACTCAAGTTTCACGCTCACTAAAATGGGCCGTGCCTAGCGCAGTTGCTGGCGTGGGAATTCTAGCTTTTCTGGGACACGTTCTTTTGAAGCCTTATTCCTCCAGTGAAGTCATTACTCAAGAAGAAAATAACAAAGCTCAGCCCCAAACGAAAGTTGTATCAGCTGGAAGTGGCCCTTATGGAAGTCGTCTTTCTAACCCAAGAATTAATCAACGTCGACCGGCCAGTAATCCTCCCAATGATTCCTCAAGTCGTTCAGGTCTAATGGCACAACCTCATACCCAAAATGAATATCCAACCCAAGTTGAAACTCATCAGAACGAACCAGATCCAATGATAGATCCAGTGTCCGAAGCAGACAACAATCCACCTCAAGAAGCTCAGGAACATCAAGAACCTCAAGAGAATTCTTTAGTCAGTACTAATTCTCCAGCAGAATCCTTGGATCAAGTGATGGGTGAGGCTTCAAATCCCAGTAGTGATCCACCGGAAGCACCAGTCATTGAAGAGGTCTCAGACTTCTAAACTTAACGTGGGTTAAGAACCTTTCTAAACTGAAAGTCACTGACTCCATCAAGTTTACGAACAATTTTACATCCGCACTCCTGGGATTCAGAACTCATGACTTTGAAAATTTGAAATTTTCCATCATCGATGAAATCTGAAAAATCATCCTTAAACTTTTTTCGAGCATCCCAATCCATGCAAGTTAGCATCAGATTCCCAATATCTGTTTTTTTACCTGCACGAATACTAAAACTTAAAGGAGCAGCTGGTTCTCGTTCAAATACCTGCCGAAAGCGCATTAGTCCTTCGGGTAATTCCAAAAAAAAGTTTGAAATCATAATGCCCGTGGCAGTATTACATAGTCCACCGGCCCACATATCTTTGACGATGTAATCACCCACCGGCAACTTCATGTAAAAAACACCTTGGGTTTTGCCGTATTCGTACACTTCTTTGGTTTTAGTATTTTGTAAATAAATAATGGTAGCGCGGTTATCATGGGGAAAAGCATCCAGAGGAACTTTAGCATGACCAATAATCAGACCCATTGGAGCAATTTCATTTAAAGGCTCCCCAAGATAGGCCAATTCTTTGTTAACTGGAGAGGAGCTGGAACATGAATATAAAAAAATCAGGATTAAAAGAGTACGTAACAAGAAAAAAATCCTTTGTTGTTGCATAACGCCACTGGTAGACTTCATGCACGTGAAGACAAAATTAAATCAATTAATATCATTTTATAGAACTCCCGTTACTCCGGAAAGTTATTTTCTATCACTGGAAGGAATTGAGGGTTCGGGAAAAAGTACCCAGATTAAAAACCTGGAAAGATCTCTCATTGATAAAGGCTATCGAGTTCTGAATTTGCGTGAACCTGGTGGCACTGAGTTTGGAGAAAAATTAAGAGAAGCGATTCTGAAGAGCTCAACTCCGCTTCATCCTCTGGCCGAATGTCACCTCTTTCTTGCTTCTCGAGCCCAGTTGTTGAAAGAAAAAATTCTGCCCTTTTTATTGCAGCCAAAATCAGTGGTCGTTCTAGACCGCTATATCGATTCCACTTTGGCTTACCAGGGCAAGGCTCGAGGTTTAGGAATGGAAACCGTTTTGGAATTACACCAACACGACCCTCTTAATCTTTTACCTCACAGAACTTATTTTTTAGATATTAGCCTCGAGACTTCTCATGAGAGACAGAAAATCCGTGGCCAGGACAAAGATTATTTTGAATCAGAAAAGAATGAATTTTATAACAAGTTAATTGATGGCTATCGTGAAGTGGCGCAATTATTTCCGCAAAGAATTCTCAAAATTGATGCATCTGTCTCCATGGAAAAAGTTTCTCAAATGATGCTACAAGATCTGGAGAAAATTCTTTCATGAATATTCGAGAAATCTTGATGAATAAAGCCAAAAAAAATGAACTGGCCCATTTCTACATCCTTGAAAGCTCCCTTCCTGAATATGAAGCTTATGATCAATTAATGAATTTTACTCATGAATTTATTCGCGATTATTATCAACAAATTGAAAATGCCAAGCAAAGTATGGCCAATTTAATGGATCACCCTGATGTATTTGTCATGGGTAATCATCCCGATTATGAAGATAAAAAAGATCCTAACTACATCGTCGATGAAGCTGAGAGCATGCTACGTTTTTTTGAATTCAGGCCAGTTCAGGGCAAGCGCAAATTTGCCGTGATTCCGCAAGGACATAAAATCACGAATTACGTGGCCAACAAATGGCTTAAACTTTTAGAAGAGCCCACCGGAAATGCCACCATCTTTTTATTAAACCCACGAGGCCAAAAACTTTTAGATACCATCCATTCCCGCGCTCAACATTTAAGACTGCCTGTATCAATTTCGGAAGCTTCTTTAGATGATTGGAATGAATTTTTGAAAGAAACCAAAATTTCAAGTCTGGCCCAGTTTATTGAAAAAAATATCAAACGTAATGAAGATGTTTCTTATCGCACTATTGAATTGATTCAATGGGAATCTGTCCAGTTCTCTCATCCAGAATCAAAAATAGCCCTCGCAGAGTGGTTAAAAAAACTCAAGGAAATGGAGATATTTCATCAACCATCTGCAACAAAATGGACTTTGTTTTATTTCTACTTAAAAGACCACGTATTGCCTCGCGCGTAATTCCTTATATCACATTGACATACATCGCAATAACTCACACAATGATCTAATGACCATAGAAAATAACGTTGAAGAAACACAAGTTCCTTCTACGGAAATCATAATCCCTGAGGATGAAACTTCAGAGATAAATGAGGCCGAAAGAGAAGCCTCAGAAGAATTAGAGAACAGAGAAGATTCAAGATTTAAAGAAGGCCAAACCCTTCGATTTGTCCGAGTTCGCTTTCCTGGTAACTCTCGTTCTTTTGCGTTCCTTATTGGCAGAAGACGTATTGAATACGGCCAAAAAGTCGTCGCCATGAGTGACCGCGGAATGGCTGTTGGATATGTGAACTCATTTCCTTATGATGTTGCTTTCAATAAAAGCATGCTTCCAGTTCGCAGCATTTCCAAAGTGGCCATGGAAGAAGATATTGCTAAAGACCGTGATGCTTATCATCAGCAAAAAAACGCTGAAAATATTTGTAACGATTTAATTGAAGAGTACCAGTTGGATATGCACTTAACTCACGTTGAGTTCACTTCTTTTGGTAAAAAAGCTGTCTTCTATTTTATTGCTCCCGCTCGAGTGGATTTTCGAGATCTGGTAAAAGATCTAGTTGGTCGGCTAAAGACGAGAATCGAACTACGTCAGATATCTGTACGTGATCGTTCTGCTTCAGTAGGTGGTATTGGTCCTTGTGGACGTGAACTCTGTTGTTCGTCATTTCTGACCAAGTACGGGAATGTGGGCATTAAAATGGCCAAGAATCAGGACCTCACTTTAAACTTTTCAAAACTCAATGGTGTTTGCGGTCAGCTCAAGTGTTGTCTTCAATATGAAGATGAAGTTTATCGCGAGAAGCGCTCTCGTCTTCCAAAAGAGGGCGATATTATTTCGACTCACACAGGCGAAATCGGCCGCGTGGACAGACTGCACTTATTAAGTGAGCAGTTTGTAATGATGACTAATAAGGGAATAAGAAAACGTTATGTTGTAGATCTCTATAAAGAGACTCTCAATAAAGAAGAAGCGAATTTTCCTAAAGAATTTGAATCTGTTTCTGATGAAACCTTTAAGATTGTTGGTCTCGATGAAGCTGAAACAAAAAAAGTGAAAGCCTTCGAAGAGTCAGTGAAAGTTCATAAGACTCAAAGTAAGAATTTTGCGGATACTATTTTTGAATCTCTTTTTGGAGAAAAATCCCTCGATTATGCACTTCCCGATTTAACTGAGCCTGAAGGCACGGTTAAAAAAGTTGTGATTAATCCAGATGATGAAGAAGAAATTACTTATACCCCTTCGGCCGATGATGTTTTAGACGATGACGAGGATGAGGATTACGGCTCTACACCTGCGCGTTCTCAAAACAATTATTCTCCACGTGGTAGTCAGCCTCACAACAATCCGGGCCCGCGTCAGCATGGACAAGGTCAGGGTCAACAGCAAAACCGTAATCAAAATAATCAGAATAGAAATCACAATCAAGGCCCACGACCACAAGGACAGGGTGGTGGTTCCGGAGGCGACAGTAGTCGAAATCCAAACCAAAATAGAAACAATCAGAACCGAGGCCCTCGTCCTCCTAAGTAGTCTCCATGAGGATTCTTCACACCTCTGATTGGCATCTGGGTAAACGACTCTTTAAGCTTGACCGCTCTGAAGAGCACGCTCGTTTTCTGAATTGGCTTCTGTCGATATTAATTGAAAAAGAAATTGATCTTCTCATCGTAGCCGGGGACATCTTTGATGTACCTACTCCCCCACATCAATCCCTTGAGATGTTTTATGAATTTCTGCATAGGGTTTCCACAAAAACAAAAACTGAAACTCTGATTATTGCCGGAAATCATGATTCGGGCCTGTTGCTTGAAGCCCCTTCGAAAATTCTTGCCCCTCATCGGGTTAAGGTCTGGGGAAAGCTTTCTCAAAATCCAATGGATCATTGGTATTCATTAAAGATTAGAGATGAAGCCTTAGATGTCTGTGCAATTCCATTTTTTCGCTCTTATGAACTTCTTCCCAATGGCGAAGGTGATGCCCTGGATGTTTTAAAAAAATATTTATCTCTAACCAGATCGGCCCCACAACTTCTTATGCTCCATCATCTCGCTGGAATCTTTGAGTCTGCAGGTAGCGAACAAGTCATTACTCTCTCTGGAGTGGATTCAATTCCATCAGAAATTCTGGAAAACTTTGATTATGTGGCCTTAGGTCATATTCATAAACCCCAAAAAATTTCAAAAAATGCTTATTACTCGGGCTCCCCTATTCCCATGCGTTTTTCTGAAACTTATCCAAAATCAATCATGAGCCTCGAGTTAAAAGAGGGCAAGTTTGAGATCGAAAAAATTCAAATCCCCCTTGCTCGAGCACTCCACACAGTGAAGGCCAATGAGTCAAATTGGCGTGAAAAGATAAATAATCTTGAGAATCAAACTGAACTCCAACCAATGGTGGAAGTTCAAATGTCCCTGACGGCACCTGTAGTGGGACTGATTGATGAAATCAAGGATTTACTAACTTCAAAAAAGATGGAACTGCTGAGTTATCTGCCAAATTATTCTGGATTGGAGAAAAAAGAGCGACGTCATGACCGACTCTTTGAACTTTCCCCACTTGAAGTCTTTCAAGAATTTTATGCCCATAAGTATCCAGATGCACCGGCGCTGCCGGAGGATCTAAAAAGCGACTTTAAAGAATTGATTCAGAAGGTAGGCCATGCGTCTGATCAAACTTAGAGTTAGAAATATCGCCTCCCTCAAGGGTGAGCATCTTATAAACTTTGCAGAAATTCAAAATGCGAGTCCACTGTTTGCCATTACTGGCGAAACAGGTGCTGGAAAATCCACACTCCTTAATGCCATCGGCTTGGTTCTTTATGGCAAGGTCTATAAGTCAGGTGTGGGCCAGCTGGATCTGGTGAGCTTGGGTGAAAAGGAAGGTCAGATTGAGTTAATCTTTCAAGCACAAGGGAAAAATTATCTTGCCCTATGGAAAGTTAGGGTGAGAAAGCAAAATGGAGAACTCTATTCAACTCCACCAGTGCCTCAAAGAGAACTCTATACCCTGGAGGGCGTAGAGTTTGAATCACCAAAGAATATTCTCATGACTAGAATTGAGGAACTTCTGAATTTAGATTTTGACCAGTTTTGTAAATGTATTATTTTAAATCAAGGGGAGTTCGCTCGCTTTCTTTCAAGCTCCTTTACTGAGAGAAAAGATATTCTTGAAAAACTTTACCCTGGCGAAATGTTTGATAAGGTATCGGCGAAATTAAAAGAAGAAAAAAATCAACTGGAAAAGCAAATCAGTGATCTTGATATTGAGCTACATGCGCTAAAAGGCGATGGACCCCAAGGAGAGGACTTAACTCTTCTGAAAACGAAACTTGAGGCAGATTATAAGATGCATGAGTCTTGGCTCAATCAGCTTGAAGCAACTTCCATGCACTTCTCAAGTCTTCATACCTATCATACCAAATATGCTGAGACTAACTCGCGAATCATGTTGCTTAAAACAGGTATGGCCCAGGAAACCTCAGTCTTTAACGAACTTTTAGTTCAATCCCAGATGGCCAGTGAAGAGCTCACGCAAATTCAAAAGCTTCAAGACAAAGAGCTTCCTCGACTTCAGGAGCTTTTGAAAGCTGAAGAATCCCTCAAGCTATATCTGGAACAAAAACTAGAGAGTGAAAAAAATAAAACCAAGTACAACGAACAATTCGTGGCCCTCGAGGCGAGACTTCTCCAGACAAAATCAAAAATTCATAACTGGCAAGAGCGCTCACAGGAGATAATAAAATCATTCATACTCTCCTTAGATGAACTAAAAAAGCATTCCAAAAATTTCGAAATCATATTTGAACTTTACACCAAGCTCGAGCTCCTCAACCAGGAACTTGTCGCAAAAGAGGAAAGACTCGCCCAACTTGAAGTCCAGGGCAAAGATGAGGCAAAAGAGTTAAAAGATTTAACGAACAAAAAAACTTCTTTAGCGGAAAATAAAAAAATCGTTCAAGAACTGGAAGTGAAGAAAAAAGAGTTACTGACTCTCACTGAAATCCGCCAAAGAGCAATGCTTAGAATCGAAGAACTTCAGACTAAAGAGAAAGAACTCACTAAAGAACGAGATCTTCTTGCCCAGAAAACAATCACAGATGCTCAGGAGCTTCATCAATTACAACAAGAGCATCTCCCTCTTGAAACGTCTATAAAACTGCAAAACTTATTACATGCAGTAGAAGTTTGTCTGACTCATCCTGCACTGGAAGAAACAGGTACATGCCCAGTTTGCCAGACTCGTCTTAAAGATGATGATATTGGAATCTTAAAAAGAAATCTTCAAAAAACTGATTTTACACAAATTAAAACCAAGGAAGCGCAACTCATACGATTAATCCTAAAAAAAGAGAACGAAATCTCACAGCTCAAGGATAAAGAAGAGGCAAGTCTAAATGAAGCGAATAAAATTCATCTGGAGTTAAAAAACCATTATGAGACGGTGAAACAGCCCATCGCTTCTGTCATAGAGATTGAACATGCACTGGCCGATGCTCAAAAAAATCTTTGGGAACAAGAAAAGCTCCTCAAAGATGAAGAGCGCTTGATGGCAACTCTTGCCAAAACTCGCGAGCAGTATCTAATGCTTAAAAATGAGATTTCCTCCAAGTCTGCGATTATAGAAACTCAGCAACAAACGCTCAATTCTCTACTGCAGCCACTTAGCTTTATCTCTGAACTGAACGCTCAAAGCATTATCATACTAAAGGCAGAAAACAGAAAACTACAACTGCATCTGGAGCTTGAGACGCAGGGCCTTCAATTAAATCAGGAGCTCACCTATTTAAATGAAAGCACTACCGAAGTGAAAGGCAATGCTTCCCAAAACCAAACAATCCTTAACGATTTAAATAATAGAATAGATACCTTGGAAGAGACCCTGACTAAAGAACTCGAGGGCAAAAAGGCCAGCGATCTCATCCTGGGTCTGACTCAAAAAGTTAAAGAAAAAGCCGATTATTTGACCACAAAGGAACGTGATCTAAAGTCGCAGGAACTTAAACTTAAAGAATCTCAGAGCCGTCTTTACACCCTTGAAGAACTTATTAAAGAGATTGACCTGCAGTTTACTCGTGAGACTCATAATATAAGGGAGCTAGCAAAAACTAATTTATCGCTAATGAATGCTGATCTTACCAATCTAATTAATAAACTAAGAAATCTAGCCTTGGAACTGTCATCATCAGAGGCACTAATCATTCCACTCAAGGAATTAATCGAATCACAGAAATCATCATTCAAAGAGAAAACGTCAGAGTTGAAAATGAATTTTGCCTCTGTCAGGGCCAGACTAGAAGATTGGGAAAAGCGTCAGGACAGAATTGCTCTACTCCTATTGAAAACCAAAGATTTACAAGATCATCTTGATCGACGATCACGGCTTTATGAGGTACTTGGGAAGGATGAATTACGAACTTTTGTTTTGAGTCTAGTAGAAGAAAATCTTATCACTCAAACCAATGATGAACTTCAAAAACTTTGTCAGGGTCGTTATGAAATAGTTCATCAGTCACGAGGATCAAAACTAACTCCTGAATTTTATATACTGGATAAATTTCGTGAAGGAGGATTGAGAAAAGTCTCCACATTATCTGGTGGAGAAACGTTTATGGTCTCTCTGGCCATGGCGCTGGGTCTGGCGGAAATGACCCGTGGAAAAGCTGAAATTGACTCTCTCTTCATTGATGAAGGATTCGGAACCCTTGATCAGGACTCATTGGAAGATGTTCTGGACATGCTCAAGCAAATCCAAAACCGAGGTCTCATGGTAGGGATTATTTCACACGTTAAGGCCCTCACCAATGCCTTACCGGTCAATTTAGTGGTAACGAAAAGAAATGACGGAACTTCTACCACTGGTCTTCAATATAACTAAATAAAACTATAAGCCTTGACCTAGTGTCCTGATATTTGAGAAAGTTCGTTATTAGCTTTAAAAGGACTCATGAATTTTTTAAGTTTCATATTTTTTGAGTAACAACTAAATGCAAAAGTTCATAAAATCATTTGTATTTCAGATTCTCTTTTTAAGCTTGTCAACATATGCCGAGACCACTGTCTTTACGTCTCATGGCCGTACATTTAGACTAGTTTCGCCTAGCGCCAAATATGAAAAAAGACCTCTTCTGATACTTCTTCATGGCTGCAAGCAAGATTCCCAAATAATTCTGGAAGGTACAAATTTAGAAACCGAAGCTCTTAAGAGAGATTTTTACATTTTAGTTCCAGAACAGTCTTCAATTTCTAACTCCGATCATTGCTGGAATTGGTTTTATAGCCAAGAGCAGGAAAGAAATTCCCCCGAGATGGCCAGTATTATCCAAACACTTGAAAACCTCATCCTCACTAAAAATATATCTCGTGAAAAAATCTTCGTGGCCGGTCTCAGCGCCGGTGGGGCCTTGGCGCATTCACTCATGAATTGTTATCCGGATTATTTTAGCGCAGTAGCGATTCAATCAGGGCTTGCCTACAAGGTTGCAGAAAATGTTTTTGAAGCCCAGACAGTCTTAACCTCAACATCTCAAAAGCCCATTAACTATCTTGGGACCAAAGCGGCCAAATGTTCTCGTTTACCTGTAAATCAACATCGTTTAATGAAGTCCATCATTCTTCATGGAGAAGATGATGCAAGAGTTGATCCTTTGCATGCAGCACTTATATCTTCGTCAAACGAAGTTCGTTTCGATATTTTGGACGATGGACTTATTAATCGCTCCGTTAAAATCGCCATGACTCAAAGAGTTGAATCGTACCCTCATGGCTATAGTGTCCTGATCACCGATAAAACCATCAATAATTTTAGTGAACGCTTAATTTTGATTAAAAATATGAGACATGCGTGGGGTGGCGGCAAACCTTTATCGTCCAATTTTGATCCAGCTGCTCCTTCAACCACGAAATTTATCCTTAATTATTTTAATCTCTAACCCTAGGTCCATTCCATGTTAGGTCTTTTTGGTCTTATTTTGTCTTTATGCGCCCTAATGTACTTCGCCTACCGCGGAGTAAATGTTTTGATTCTCGCTCCTTTATGCGCTTTATTAGCGGTCGTTTTGCAGCCTGATTTAATTTCTAGCCCAGGGCAAGGAATTGTTCTTTCTCACTACACCAGCACATTTATGGGTGCCCTATCAAAGTATGTGATGCTTTATTTTCCTGTTTTCCTTTTGGGGGCCATCTTCGGAAAGCTCATGAATGATACCAGAGCTGCTGAAGTGATTGGTGTTGGTATTTCTAAAAAACTTGGTTCTCACCATGCAATTCTTGCAACAGTCATGGCCTGTGGTCTTTTAACATATGGTGGTGTTTCTTTATTTGTGGTCGCTTTCTGTGTTTATCCCATCGCCCTCACTTTATTTACTGAAGCTGGAATTCATAAACGTTATATTCCAGGAACTATTGCCTTGGGTGCTTTCACGTTTACCATGACTGCGCTCCCTGGAACACCTTCAGTGCAAAATGCCATTCCGATGCCATTTTTTGGAACCACGAGTTTCGCGGCCCCTGGACTTGGAAC